>NZ_JAHLZY020000001.1:4335146-4644800 GCF_018967865.2 Hymenobacter siberiensis | reverse complement strand
GATGATGCAGAAAGAGTTTATACTGGGTTGTTACCATTTGTCAAATACTTTCCATGCTTGATAATGGTGATTACGCCGAAGCTAACAATGTTGAATAGGTATGGGGCTTAGGAAGCAAACAGATTTATAGGGGCTGTTGGCAAAGTGATTTAAGGGGCAATTTATAGCGGTTCCCGTAGCGATGATTGAAGCGAAATCCAGACACTTTCAAATGCAGTAAGAAGGTGTGCCTGGGCACGCCCTTGAACTGCTGGAGGCGGGCTTTGGTGAAGCTCCAGAAGGACTCGATGCCGTTGATGAGCGAGGCGCCTTGCACGAATTCGTCTTGGCCATGGCGGACGCGGAAGTGGCGGTCAAAGCCCACGTCTACCAGCCCATCATAACCGCGCCAGCCATCGGTGTTGACCATCGCGGCTACGTCGATTTTACCGCGTATGATGGCCTGCAAGGTCTTTTTCGAGCAGTCGGGCACGATTTCCGTGATACCTGCCTACCGCGTTTAAACAGGCCGAAGACGATGGTTTTGCCGCTGGCTCCGCGCCCGCGTTTGCCGCGCACCCGGCGCGTACCGAAGTAGCTCTCGTCAAGTTCGACCGCTCCGTCGAGTTCGGCCGGCGCGGGGCTCCAGGTCAGGAGTCGGTGGCGCAACAGCAGGTAGAGGTCATTGACGGCCCGCACGCTCAGGTCCATGAGGCGGGCCGTATCCGAGGCCGTCAAATCCAAGGCAAACAGGCGCAGCAAGTAGCGAAATTTGACCTCCGAAATTTTGCTGCACTTATAATAGCGGTTAGCTGATTGCATAACAGTGAGTTATGCCCCATTTTTTGAATTTTGCTTCCTAAGCCCCTAAGTATTTGCGCTATGCGTGGCTACTAGCATGAACAAGTCATTTATAATCGCTGACATAAATCAGCGTTGGACGATTTTTCTAGTAAAACTTATCGGCGATGCAATCCGCTGGGCGAAGGAATGGCGTAGGTGATGCATCAATCAAAAAAACTAACCATTTCTTTATACCGATGAAAAAGTCTTTGTTCTCCCTTGCCTTGGTTACTTTCCTCAGCGCTGCTGCTGTTACCAATGTTTCGGCCCAAACTAAAAAAATGCCCGGTACCGTAATGGTAGGTGGTGCGGCTATGTACCCCACGAAAAACATCGTGGAAAATGCAGTTAACTCGAAAGACCACACGACGCTGGTGGCTGCTGTGAAAGCCGCAGGCCTAGTTGAAACGCTAAGCAGCGCTGGTCCTTTCACCGTATTTGCTCCTACTAACGAAGCCTTCAACAAACTACCTGCTGGCACGGTAGAAACGCTGGTGAAGCCTGAGAATAAGGCTACGCTGACCAAAATTCTGACCTACCACGTTGTGGCTGGCCGTATGACTGCCGCTGACCTCAAGAAAGCCATCAAGGCTGGTGGTGGCAAGGCTACGCTGAAGACGGTGAGCGGTGGTACTCTTACGGCGATGATTAAAGGCAAAACCATCGAGTTGAAGGACGAAAAAGGCGGCATATCGACTGTGACTATCGCAGACGTAATGCAGAGCAACGGCGTTATCCACGTAGTGAACACGGTGTTGATGCCCCAGTAAGGCTTTCTGAGCTTTTGAATGCAACTTCGGCAACCGCCGCTGGCTTTGGCCGGCGGCGGTTGTTTGCGTAGTGGGGATGGGGCTAACGGCAGGCGGCCTTGGCGGTTCGGGCGTATTCGTAACCCAACTGCAGAGCGCGGCGATAGAACTCGCAGGCGGCGGTGGAATCGTTGGTGTGAGCAGCCAGCTTGCCGAGCAGGAAGTGGGTGCGGCCATCGGTGGGATTGGCCTGGAGCACTCGGAAGTAGTCGGAACGGGCTTCGGGGTAGCGGGCGAGGGCGGCGAAGGCCACGCCACGCAATTGGGTGTAATGCCAGGGGGCTTTGCGCCCGGCGCGTTGGTATTGGCTCAGGCCAGTGGTGAAATCGGCTACGGCTAGGGCTGGCTGGTGCAGGTCGAGCAGGCGGGTTTCGCCCCGGGCGAGGTAGACGGTGCTGCGGGTGCTGTCGAGGGCCAGGGAGCGGGTGTAATTGAAGTCGGCGGTGCGAGCGCGGCCGAGGGTGGCCTCGCAGCGGCCCAGCTGGTAGAGCAGGTCGGCGGTGAGGCGACGGGATTGGGGCTGCTGGAGTGCGGCCTGGAAGTCGGCGCGTGCGGCGCGTGCATCGTGGAGGTGAAAACGCGCCAGCTCGCCGCGCCGTCGCAGGGCGGGCGCATAGTCGGGGCGGAAGTGCAGCGTTTCGTCCAGGTAGCTGGATGCTGCCGACCAATCGCCGCGCACGTAGGCTCGCAGCCCATCGGCGTAGTTGCTGGTGGCGGAGACGTGGTCCATGGTCACTTTTACGGCCATGGCAAACAGCACAATTCCCGCGATGAAAAGCAGGGTGAAAAGCCAGTCGCGCCGATTGAAGGAAGGACGCTGGTGCGGAATGCGCTGGTAGTGCCGCTCGCGGCTGCCAGCGGGAGGACGGGTGCGGAGCGGGGCGGGGGGAGGCATGGGTACGCCGTAGACGTGCTGCGACACGGGCCGCTGCTGCTGCTGGCGCTGGGCTTCGGCGGCGCGGCGGGCTGCCTGGGTTAGCTGGAAGTCGTAGGTGGCCCGTCGGGCAGGGTCACCGAGGATGCCATAGGCCACGGCAACGGCTTTAAACTGCTCCTCATAGCGCACATCGCCGCCGTGCTTATCGGGATGGTAGCGCACCACCAACTGCCGGTAGGCGCGCTTGATATCGGCGGCCGGGGCGGTGGGGGCAACTCCAAGAACTTGGTAATGATTCTGACTCACGCTAACGGCAAACACAAAGGTGGGGGCAAAAGTCAGCCACGCGCCGAAATTTTCCGTAGAACCGGTACGGTCGGATGCTTTTTTTCTTGTTAAATCAATGAAACAGCCGGGCTCATTTTTTCTTGTGTCACCCCTTTTTCGCGCCGCATGTTTAACGACGACGATACTTCCAAAACCCCTCGCAACGACAGCTTGATTGGTAATCTAACGGGCTACCTCGATACCCGCATCGACCTGGTTCGGCTGGAAATACAGCAAAAAGTATCCACTATTTTTGTGGGCACTATTCACGGCGCTACCCTGGCCATTCTGGGGTTGTTGTTTGTAATCTTTGTGAGCGTATTTGCCGGATTGGCGCTCAATTCCGCGCTAAATAGTTCTTACTGGGGCTTTGGTATCGTAGCTGGCTTCTACTTGGTACTGATGGTGCTGGTGCTGGTGGGCGTTGATAAAACGGCCTTCCAAGGTCTTGCCAACAAGGTGCTCAAGGACACCATTTACAAATCTGATAAACGCCAAGCCTAAGCCGACCTTCTTATGAGTGAGTTGCAAAACCCCCTGTTCGACGAGCAAAAAGAATTTCTCGAACGCAAAAAACTGGAGTATGAGCGCGCCTTGCGCGGCGACGTGGACCACATCAAGGAGCAATCGGTGGTGGTGGGCAAGGTGGCGCTGGTATGTGCCGGCCTGGCCGGTGGCGTATGGCTCATCACGAAGCTGATTGGCGGCAAGAAGCGCAAGCGTGCTCAGCAGAAGTACGTGGCCGACCATAGCGAGGCCGATAACGACTACGAGTTTGGTGCCGACTATTATTCCAACAGCAAAAGCAAGAAGGATAAGAAGGGCAAAAAAGGTGATAACCTGGCGCACAAGTCCGCAGAAGAATCGGCCCGTGCTTTTGTGCAATACCAGCAGTACGCCCACGAAGCCGATGACCTGGGCTTTGGCTCCACGGCTTCGCATCCGGACGAGAATCCGTCGGAGACGGCTGCTGCCGCGCCCTTTGTCGCGGGTTCGACTTACGCGGATGAGAAGTTTGAGGAAGACCCGTTTCAGGATTTGCCTTACGACGACAGCCGCCGGCTGCCTGCCTCGCAGGCTTTCGACGAGTCCGCACCGGCTGGCTGCGCTAAAAAATCCCGCTCGCGCATAGTGGGCTCGGTATTTCAGGCATTTCTGCAGTCTGATACCGGTAAGGTATTGGTGGCTCAGGCGGCGGCTGTAGCCCTGGCCATGGTGACGAAAAAAGTAGGCGAGTTTTTCCCGGCGGACAAAAATGCCGACCTTGCGACTTCTCCCGGCTACGGCACAGCCGAAACGGGGGCTTCTCCCGTCGCCTCGTCTGCTCCTTCTGATTCCTCGGATGCGTCTAACCCTTCTAAGTCTTTATGATGCGCTGCGTGCCCGGCAGCAGCATGGCCGCAAAGCGCTGGCCGTATTGCTCGACCCGGACAACCTGGATGAAACCAGCCTGTTGCACCTGCTCGGCCTGAGTGAGGCGCATCCGGTCGATTACTTTTTTGTGGGGGGCAGCCTGGTGCTTAGTTCGCACCAAGCTGCCCTTATCACGTTAATCAAGGCCCATTCTGATGTGCCGGTGCTGCTGTTTCCCAGCCACAGCATGCACCTCGATGGCCCGGCCGATGGCTTGCTGCTGCTCTCGCTCATCTCGGGCCGCAACCCTGATTTTTTGATTGGCCAGCACGTGGTGGCCGCGCCGCGCCTCAAGGCCAGCGGCTTGCAACTGCTGTCGACGGGCTATATGCTGGTCGATTCGGGCCGGCCTACCACGGCTTCCTACATGAGTGGTACCGCACCCATGCCGCACAATAAGCCGGGTATCGCGGCCTGCACGGCACTGGCTGGCGAGCAGCTGGGGCTGAAGCTGATGTATCTCGACGGTGGCAGCGGGGCTCAAAACCCGGTATCCGGTGCGATGATTGCGGCCGTGCGCGAAGCCGTGAGTGCGCCCCTCATTGTGGGTGGCGGGCTGAACTCAGGCGAGAGATTGTATGCAGCCCTGGCAGCCGGGGCCGACGTGGTGGTGGTGGGCAACCATATTGAGGCCAACCCGGAGTTTCTGGCCGAGGCGGTGGGCGTGGTCGCTTCGTTCAACCAAGTGGCGGCTTCGCAGCGCGTTTTCCAATAACTGCGCGGCAGATGGCTTTGCTCCAAATAAAAAGGCCCTGAAATCGCAATGCGGTTTCAGGGCCTTTTTATTTGGAGCCGCTTATTGGACTCGAACCAACGACCTGCTCATTACGAATGAGCTGCTCTACCAACTGAGCTAAAGCGGCTTGTTCCCGACCAACGGTTTATCGGATGGGGCTGCAAAGATAGGCAATAGGCCGGAAGCCACGCAACCACAACTGGAGAAAAATTTAGCAACCGAACCCGGGGCCGTGCGTTTGCATTAGGAAACAGTCTTTCCTGCTTCCCCCGAAATCACTGCGCTCACCTACCGCTGGTCTGGCTGGTACTGTTGCCCTCGCGCTGCGGAACCGATAAGCCGGAGCGGGCCGTTTATGTAAAGCAAAAGTGCCGAGTGCACGTCAGCAGGCGCTGACCGTACTTTGTGGCGGCGTTTACGTTTCCAGCTATATGAAATTTTGGCTCATATTCATTCTGATTTTTTTCGCGGTTCGATACCTGCTGCCCATTGTGCTGCGGCTGGCGCTAAGCGGCTTTGTGCGCAAGCAGATGCGCAACGGAGGCTTTGTGGTGCCGCCCCAGGCACGGCCCGATAGCAGCCCTAATGCCCAGCCCGGCGAAGTGCGGGTGGACTATGTGCCGCCCGTGGCAGAACAGGGCAAACAACCACACGACTTTAAGGGTGGGGAATACATTGATTTTGAGGAAGTAAAGTAGGGTAGGGTCAATTTCAGGAAGATTGGAGTGGCCTTGGGATTTGGGGATTGACTCCGGGACGTTAGCGGCTACGGGTGGTTCTACTGTACCTTCGGGCACGTTTTCATTTTCCCCAAAATTGCCCTGATGGCTGTTGTTGCTTCTGCTCCTTCTGTTTCGTCCGCGCCGTGGTGGCAGCGGGCTGTGCCGCATGTGCTGGCGGTGTTGTTTTTCGTGGTGCTTGCCTGCGCGTATTTCGCGCCCATCATGTTCGATGGCAAAACCCTGGCTCAGCACGATATTACCCAGTTCCAGGGGGGGGCGCACGAGGCGCAGGAGTACGCTAAAGCCATGGGCAAAGAGGCTTTATGGACCAATTCCATGTTCTCGGGTATGCCCACGTACCTTATCAGCCTGCACTTTCCGGGCGACTGGTCCGGGTATTTGCAGAAGGCCATGACGCTGGGCCTACCCGCCGTGGTAGCCAACCTGTTTCTGGCGCTGCTCTGCGGCTACATTTTGCTGGTGGCGCTGGGCGTGCGGCCGCTCATTGCGGTGGCGGGCGCGGTGGCGCTGGGCTTTTCGAGCTACAACCTGGCCATTCTGGCCGCTGGCCACAACACTAAGAGCCTGGCCCTGGCCTACGCGCCGCTGGTGCTGGGCGGCCTGCTCGTGACGTACCGCCGCGATAAGTGGCTGGGAGCCGCGCTTTTTGCCGTGGGCCTCACGCTGAACGTGCACGTCAACCACCTTCAGATTACGTACTACCTGCTGCTGCTGGTGGCTATTTTCGGCATTATCGAGTTGGTATCGGCGGTGCGGGCGGGCCGCCTGCCCGATTTTGCCAAGCGCACGGCGCTGCTGGCGCTGGGCGCGGCGCTGGCTGTAGGCGTGAGTTTCGGCCGCCTCTACACCACCGCCGAATATAGCAAATACAGCAACCGGGGCCCGAGTGAGTTGAAGTCGGCCGCGCCTACTGCGCCCGGCCAGGCCCCGGCCGCCAACCCGGAGGACGCCGGCTCGGGCGTGGACCGCGACTACGCGTTCCAGTACAGCTACGGTGTGGGCGAAACTATTACTCTCCTGATTCCCAATTTCTACGGCGGGGCCAGCTCCATGCCGCTCGGCACCGATTCTAACCTGGCCAAAGCAGGCCTGCCGCAGGAATATTTGGGTTCGATGCCCACCTACTGGGGCCAGCAGAGCTACACGGCCGGGCCGGTGTATATGGGCGCGGTGGTATGCTTTCTGTTCATTCTGGGGCTGTTTGTGGTGGAAAAGCGTACGCGCTACTGGCTGCTGGCGGGCACGGTGCTGTCCATTTTACTGGCCTGGGGTAAGAACTTTGAAACGTTTAACTACCTGATTTTTGACCTGCTGCCGGGCTACAATAAGTTTCGGGCCGTGAGCATGGCGCTGGTGATTGCGCAGCTGGCCATGCCCATTCTGGGTGCGCTGGCCTTGAGCCGCATCCTGCGGCCCCGGCCGGCCGCTGCGCCCACGCTACCGGGTACCAAAGCGCCCCTTTCGGCCGAGGCTTCGGCATTATTGCCCAAGGTGCTGTATGCCGGCGCTATCGCGGCCGGGTTGTGCGTGCTGGCTTATCTGGCCAGCTTCAGCTTCGATTTTGCCGCGCCCGTGGATGGGGAGCTGACCAAGCAGGGTTTCACGCCGCAGCTGCTGGGCGCGCTGCGCGCCGACCGCGCCGATTTGCTCCGCAACGACGTGTGGCGTGGGCTGCTCTTTATTGGGGCGGCGTTAGGCGTGCTGTATTTCCACCTGAAAGGACAACTGAAAGTGGTGCCGGCGGCGGCCATTATGGTGGTGCTGGTGCTGGTGGATTTGTGGGGCGTGGATAAGCGCTACCTCGGCGACAATAAATTTCAGCGCGAAACCATTGCCGAGGAATTCCAGCTCAGCCCGGCCGACCAGCTGATTTTGCAGGATAAGGACCTGAGCTACCGCGTGCTCAACGTGCAAAATCCCTTCAACGAAGCCCAGACTTCATACTTCCACAAGAGCATTGGTGGCTACCACGGGGCCAAGCTGCGCCGCTACCAGGACCTTATCGAACGCCAGATTTCAAACAATAACCAGCAGGTGCTCAATATGCTGAACATGCGCTACCTCATCACCGGTGACGCCAAGCAGCCAGTGCAGCGCAACCCCGGCGCGCTGGGCAATGCCTGGTTTGTGAGCGAAGTGCAGCCCGTGGCCAGCCCCGATGCCGAGATGGCGGCCCTCAGTACCCTGAGCCCGGCCACCGAAGCGGTGGTGGATGCCAGCAAATTTCCGCAGCAAAAAGCCGCGACCTACGACATTGCCGGCTCCAGCATCGCTCTCACCAACTATAGCCCCGACGAGCTGAAATACCGCTACAATGCTACGCAGGCCGGCCTGGTGGTGTTCTCCGAAATCTATTACGCCGATGGCTGGCAGGCTTTCATCGATGGCAAGCCGGTGCCGCACATTCGGGCCGATTACGTGCTGCGGGCCCTACAGGTGCCGGCCGGCGCGCACACCATTGAGTTCAAGTTTGAGCCGAGGTCTTACGCCGTGGGCAATGCGGTGTCGTTGGTGGCCAGCATTGCGCTGCTGCTGGTGCTGGTGGGCACGGGCGTGTACGTAGCACGCCGTCGCGAGCGCAGCGGCGACGAGCTGCTGAACGACGCGCCGGTGCTGGCGTAGCTTCTGCTTTGTGCAAAATCAGGGAAAGGGGATGGGGGAACGGTTGTTTCTTTGGTCCCCTTTCTCGTTTTACCGCCGTCCCGATGCTGCCTACATCCCTTCTTCAGCTGCTCGATGAGCCGGTAGCCAACGCCCACGGCGTGCGCCTGCTGCTGTGGCGCGACGACCTGGTGAACCCGGACCTGCCCGGCAACAAGGCCCGCAAGCTCAAGTACAATCTGGCGGCGGCCCGTGTGCAGGGCCACCACACGCTGCTCACTTTTGGCGGGGCTTATTCCAACCACATTGCGGCCGTGGCGGCGGCCGGCCGGCTGCTGGGCTTCCGCACCATCGGCTTGATTCGGGGCGATGAGCCGGCGGCGGGGTCCACGCTCAACCCCACGCTGGTCCGGGCCGCCGCCGATGGCATGGCCCTGCACTACCTCGACCGCACGGCCTACCGCCGCCGGGCCGAGCCGGAGTTTATGGCGGAGCAGCTGGCCCGCTTTGGCCCGGCCTACGTGCTGCCCGAGGGGGGAACTAATGCGCTGGCCCTGCCCGGCTGCGCCGAGCTGGTGGCCGAGATTCGACAGCAGGTTGATTTTGATGCGCTGGCCGTAGCCGTGGGTACCGGCGGTACCCTGGCGGGCCTGCTCACCGGCCTGGCTGGCCAGCAGCACGCCGTGGGCGTGGCGGCCCTGAAAAACGGCGGTTTTTTACGCACGGAAATTGATGCGCTGACCCAGGCGACGGCTGGACAGGCTTTCGATAATTATTCGCTTCAGACCGATTATCACTTCGGCGGCTACGCCAAGTATTCGGTCGAGCTGCTGGCGTTTATTCAGCAGTTTCAGGTGCAGCACGGCGTGCTGCTCGACCCGATTTATACCGGCAAGCTGCTGTTTGGGGTGCTGCATTTGGTGGGGAAGGGTTATTTCCGGCGGGGTAGTACGGTGGTGGCTATTCACACCGGCGGGCAGCAGGCCTGGGCGGGCTGGGAAGAGCGGTTTGGGGCGCGAGGCTAGGGCCTAGCCAGCAGCGGACCGGATTTGGCAACCGTTCTTACAGGCCAAAGCCGCTGTAGTTCCAGCGCGGCCAGTACAAAAATTAAGGGCAGCACCGGGGCCAGGAAGCGCACGTCGTAGTCATCGACCGTGAGCATGACAACGCCGGCCTGTAGCAACGGCACACCTACCAGAAAGGCCCGGGCCGGCAGCCATACCCGCGCCTGGCGCGCTCCGCGAAACGCCAGGTAGTACAGTGGCCAGAGCACCAGTACGCTGATGAGCCGGTGCGCCAGCGAATAATATGGCTTGACACTGCTGAAGAATACCAGCAGCTTGCCGGCCATCAGGCGGGCCAGAAAGCCCGGGTTGTGGGCCGCAAAGTGGAGCACTCGAGACATCTGACCCAGGCCAGCTGGGGGCAACACTAACGGAGTGCTTGGGTGGATAGCCCACACCGGCGTAGCAAACATGAGCTCGCCGCGCAAATACGTTTCGACGATAAAAAAGCTGACCAGCTGATAATTAAGCCACCACACTGCCAATGGGGTAGCCAGCACCGCTCCGGCTACCACCAGCCAGAATAGCCGGCGGCGCTGACTGTAGAGCGAGGCCAGCCCAGCCAGAACGGCTGCGCCGGTTACCACAAAGCCATTGGGCCGTACCAGGGCCGTGAGCAACAGCAGGATGATGAGCGTAACCCAGGCTTGCCAGCCCCCATTGCGTACTTGCACAAAGGCCCAGAAGGAGAGGACCGATAAGCTGATGAATAGTGATTCGGTGAGCAGGTAGCTGTTGAACTGCTGCACGTCGGGCCACAGAATAAACAAGCCGGTTGCCAGCGCGGCCGCACCGCGCCGGCCGGCCAGTAGCTGCCGCAATGCTTGGTACAGGGCCCTGGCGGCTACGCCCGAAACAGCCAGCTGCCCCAGCACAATGCCCCACCACCCCGCGTGCAGCCGCAGCCACACGCTTTGGAACCAGGGATATAGGATGTAACGCTGGTTGTGCTCGTACTGAAAATTACCGATGCCGTTGTTGGCAATGGTCGTGGGGGCCGTGCCCGGTTCGATTTTATAGTAGCCGTGCTCGGCCAGGTTGGCGGCGTATTCGAGGTAGCGGGCGCTGTCGTTGGCGTAGTGCGGGCCGTGATAGCGCAGCAGGAAAGCCACTTGCACCATCAGCCAGAGGGCCAGCAACAGCCAGCCGTGCCCGCGCCACAGGCGTGGGCCAAGGCCCGGGGCGGGGGGAGAGGAAGAAAGAGTCACCGGCCAAAGCTACACTGTGGCTGCCACAACCCCGGATAAGCAGTAGCTTTTGGCAATTCGCTCGTACAAGTAGATGCTAATCCTAACACCTATGCTGCCCCGCCTCATGCGTCGCCTCTTGCCCCTGTTGTTTCTGCTTGCCCTCGGCTGGTTTCTCTGGAAGAAAATAGGCCCCACCCTCGCCGACCTCAACCCGCTGAATACCGAGCCCAAAGTCACCGTGACGCACAACACGGTTCTCACCCAGGTAGAGGCCCTGGGCAAGCTGGAGTTGGTGCGCTACAAGTTCAAGGACATTGTGGAGTACCGCCGGGCCAGCCGCTACCCGCTGCTGCCCGATGCCAAAGTGGCCCTCGTGGTGGGCGGCGAAGCCGTGGGCTGCCTCGACCTGCGCAAAATCCGCCCGCAGGATGTCGTGTTTGAGGGCGACTCCATTGTGCGCGTGGTGCTGCCTGCGCCGGAGCTGTGCTCCTTCCAGGTGAACCACGACCAAAGCCGCGTATTCAGTACCGAAAACGGCTTTTTTCAGGATGCCGACCTTGTGGACCAGGGCTACAAATACGCCGAAAAGCAGGTCCGCAATGCCGCCCTGCAATCAGGCATCCTGGCCGAAACCCAGCGCAACGCCGAGCAGATTCTCGTGCCCATGCTGCGTACGCTCACCGGGCGGCGGGTGATAATCGGGCAGCAATTGGTGATGCCAAGAGTGGGGCCGAAGCAGTAGAACGGTCATGCTGAGCGCAGCCGAGGCATCTCGCATGGAGTAGTAACTCAATTGATAGAATAGGTTAGTGATGGCACGCGAGATGCCTCGGCTGCGCTCGGCATGACCGTTCCGGAACGCTCTATGCTACTCATCGTCTTCCGGCGCTTTGCCCAGCTCATCGAGCGCCATTTTTATCAGGTCCTGCTCGTAGCCTTTGCCGGTGAGGTACTGCGAGATTTTCATGCGGCGCACGCGTGGGTTTTTCTCCTTTTCCTGGCGGTCCTTTTTCTCCATCACGTCCACCAGGTTCTGGTAGTATTCTTCGCCATCAATCTCCTTCAGGCCCGATTTGATGCAGTATTCGCTGATGCCTTTCTGCTTCAGCTCCTGTATGATGCGGCGGCGGCCCCACTTCTTGTTTCGGTAGTGGCCGCGCACGAACGACTGGGCAAACCGCTCCTCGTCCAGTAGCTTTTCGCGGCTCAGGCGGATGATGATTTCGCCGGCTTCGTCCTCGTCGAGGCCGTAGGATTTTAGCTTTTGCTCGACTTCTTTCTGGTTGCGCTCCTGGTAGGCGCAGAAGGCGGCGATTTTTTGCAGGGCCTCGCCGGGCGTGTACTGCTTGGGGGCTTTATCGGAATTTTTGAACATGAGGGGCAGGGTTTCGGGCGGCAAGTAATGGAAAACAACGCGCCGGGCGGTTCGTTACCAATTCCGGTACTGATTATTACGCGCTGCCATCGGCCGGGCGGCACAATGTCAGGCAACCTTTGGGCCCTCCGCATGCATCAGTTGCGGGCGGGGCGTACCTTGGGGGTGCCTTTTTTCTGCCCATCGATTTTATGTTGCAAATTTCTTTACGCTGGTTACTTCTTGCGCTGCTGCTGATTGCCGCGCCATTTCTCAGCTGCGCCGGCGTAATCCGGGGCACAGTGAGCGGGGCCAACAAGGCGGGCCTGGCCTTTGCCAATGTGGCTGTGCGCGGCGCGGCCACTAGCACGGGGGCCAACGAGCAGGGCCAGTTCCTGCTGCGGCTGCCGGCTGGACAGTACGATTTGGTGTTCCAGTATGTGGGCTACAAGCAGCATATTGAGCCGGTGCGCGTGCCGGGCGGTGACTCTACGCTCACCGTCAACATCACGCTCCAGCCCGAGGCCTACAGCTTGGGCGAGGTACTGGTGAAATCCTCCGACCGCGACCCGGCTTATGCCATCATCCAGGAGGCGCAGCAGTGGCGGGCCTACCACAAGCGCGAGGTGGCCGCCTACCGCGCCCGCATCTACATCAAAGCCCTGGGCCGCATCAACGAGACGCCGGCCAAAATTATGGGCTTGTTTAAGCTGGGGCCGGATATTAAGAAAGGTATTTTTTACCTGTCCGAAACCCTGTCCGATTTCAGCTTCACGCAGCCCAACATCGTGAAGGAGCGCATGTTGTCGAGCCGCATCAGCGGCGACTCGCGGGGCATTAGCTTCAACCGGGCCAGCGCGGGGCGCAACCTGACTTTCTATGAAAACCTGATAAACCCCGGGTTTTCGGAGCGCGGCTTTGTGTCGCCCATTGCGGGCAATGCCATGCTGTTCTACAAGTACGAGCTGGTGGGCAGTACCCCACAGGGCGGAGTGCTGGTGCACAAAATACGGGTGCTGCCGCGCCGCCGCACTGACCCCGTTTTTGCGGGCTACATCTACATCGTGGACGGCTCGTGGCGCATTCACTCCGTCGATTTGCACCTCGATAAGGATGCCCAGCTCGACTATGTAGACGAACTGCACCTGGCCCAGCAGTACGCGCCCGCGCCGGGCAATGCCAACGTCTGGCTTATTCAGTCGCAGCAGGTTACAGCCAACTTATCGGGCTTGGGTTTTAAGGGTTCGGGCTACATCACGGCCGTGCTTTCCAACTATGCCAACGTGGTGCCTACCTACCCCACGCCGCCCGCGCCCAAAGCCGCGCCGCCCGTGATAGTCGAGGGCAAAAACGCCGCCCCCGTGGGCCAGGAAACCGCCGCTCAAATCCGCAAACGCAAGCCCGACCTGCGCGGCCTCAATGCCCAGGTGCGCAAAAAAGTGAAGCAGGCCGCGCGCGATTCCCTCAAAAACGACATCTTCGCCCAGATGCCGCGCGGCCAGGTGCAGCTGGTAGAAAAAGGCGTGAACGAGCGCGACTTGGCCTATTGGGACGCCGTGCGCCCGGTGCCCCTCACGGCCGAGGAAACGAAGGATTACCAGGTGAAGGACAGCACCGAAGTCCTCCGCCGCTCGCGCCCTTACCAGGACTCGATGGACCGCAAGCGCAACGAGTTCGAGCCCATCAACCTGCTGATGGGCGGCTACACGTACGTCAACAGCTTCAAGAAGACGTCGTTCTACGTGCTGCCGGTATCGCGTATTTTCCAGTACAACACCGTGGAAGGCGCCGTGCTCAACGCCCAGGCTACCTTCCGGAAGCGTACCGACGACCGACGGAATTTCAGCATCACACCGGTGCTGCGCTACGGTTTCAGCAGCAACGAGCTGAATCCCAGTTTAGACGCTAGCTGGCAGCTGCACCCGGCCCGCCGCCAGCAAATCGGCCTGAAAGCCGGCCGTACCATCGAGAATTTCGACAAGAATTCGCAGGTGACGCCGCTCATCAACACGCTCTACACGCTGTTTGATAACCGCAACTACGCCAAGCTTTACCGCCGCGACGGGGCCGAGCTGAGCTACCTGACGGAGCCGGTGAACGGCCTGACCCTGCTCACCACCGCCGCCTACTTCGATCGCCATGAGCTGTACAACACCACCGACCGGCTTATCTACGACGTGCCCGGCCGCGCCTTCACCCCCAACCGGCCCGTGAGCGACGAGCTGGCGGATACCGGCTTTGGCCGCAGCCGCATTCTTAACGTGGCGCTCTCGGCTGATTTCAAGCCCGGCCAGCGCTACATCAGCCGGCCCGATGGCAAGTTCAACCTCGGCTCAAAGTGGCCTACCTTCAACGTGCAGGGCCGCCTGGCCGTGCCGCACGCGCTGGGGGCCGATGTGCGCTACCTGCTGCTGCAAGCCGGCGTGCGCGACAATGTGCCGCTGGGCCTGTTGGGTGCCAGCAGCTTCCGCGTGAGCGTGGGCGGCTTCGTGGGCAAGCAGGAGGGGATGACTTTCATCGACTACCGCCATTTCTCCGGCAACCAAACCCTGCTCGCTGGCAATTTCAGCGAGTTCCAGCTGCTGGATTACTACCGCTTCAGCACCAACAATACCTACCTCGAAGCTCACTACGACCACCACTTCAACGGCTTCATCTTCAACAAAGTCCCGCTCTTTCGCAAGCTGAAATGGCAGGAAGTAGTTTCGTTCAACTACCTCACTACCGCCCAGGCCGGCCACTACGTGGAGCTGGGCGCGGGCGTGGAGCACATCTTCAAAGTGCTGCGGGTTGATTTTTATACGGCCCTGCAAAGCGGCCAGCGGCTGGGTACGGGGTTTCGGATAGGGGTGGGTTTCTAGACCACTGATTAGCACGGATTTCAGCGGATTTCACGGATTTTGTAGTCGATTGCTACGACTATAATCGCTCCGAAATAGGGTGCGGGGTGCTAATAAATCCAGCCAAACGGAAACCAAAGCTATACTGGGATTCGACTACAAAATCCGCGAAATCCGCTAAAATCCGTGCTAATCAGTGGTCCTATTTATTACGGATGGCGCGCATCATACTGGCCAGCGTGGCGGCCGGGTAGGCCTTGCCACGGGAAATCACGGCGTCGATTTTTTTGATGTTGCTGATGTCTTCCAGCGGGTTGGCGGTCAGGAGCACCAGGTCGGCGTCTTTGCCGGGGGCGATGGCGACGGTTTGTCCGGCCACGCCCATAAAGCGGGCTCCGTTGAGGGTGGCAGCCTGCAGCGCCTGCAGCGGCGTGAGGCCGGCTTTCACCAGCAAAATTACCTCTTCCTGAAGCGAGGCGCCGGGGTAGATGAACGAATTGAACGGGCCGCTATCGGAGCCGGCCAGCAGGGTTACGCCGGCGGCTTGCATGGTCGGAATCATGCTTATAAATTTGGTTTCCAGCTTCCGGCTGAAATTCTGGCTGGCCAGCGGCTGCGTGCGGGCACTGGCGAGGCGGCGCTGGTAGGTAGCCTGAATCTTTGGGTCGATGTAGGCCAGCAGGGAGTCGCGGGCGTGGTCGTTTTCGGGCAGTTCCGTCAGCGTCTTGCCGATGTAGAGCGTGGGCACGGCAGCCGTGTGGCGCTTGGCCATGAGGGCGAAGATGCGGGCCGCCGCTGCCGGGCTATACGTGTCGTACACGGCCGGCAGCATGGCGAACAGGCCCAGCGGCTTGCTGGTGCCCAAGCTGTTGCGCACCAGCGTGGTGAGGCTGTCCTCCTTGCCGGAGCAGGCCTTGAACACGTAGTACAGGTGCTCGGTGGCATCGAGGCCGCGCTGCACGGCGTCGCTCAGCTTCACGGAGTAGGGCATGTGGCCGGTGGTTTTCATCCCGCGCCGCTGCGCCAGCCGGATGGTTTCGAGGTAGGCCGCGCCCGAAATCTTGCTGTCGTAAATCTTCACGTAGTCCACCTTCAACCGTTGCAGCGAGTCGAGCGCCTTGCGAATCTGGCCCTTGGTTTCCACTTCCAACGAGCCCGGCCAGTAGGCCCCCGGCCCATCAATCTTGGGGCCCGACGTGAAGATGCGCGGCCCGGCCAGGTGGCCCGCATCCATGTCGCGCCGCCACTGGAAGATGCTGGGCGTGAGGTCGCCGCCCGCGTCGCGCACCGTGGTGATGCCGTGGGCCAGAAACAGGGTCAGGCTTTTTTTATTGGCGGCGGCCAGGCTGTCGCCGCCTCGGAAGTGCACGTGCATGTCCCACAGGCCCGGTATCAGGTAGCGGCCGTTGCCGTTCACGTACTGTTTGGCGGCGTAGCTGTCCTTATCGGCCAGCCCCACACTTACTATTTTGTCCTTCGCGATGGCCACCACCTGGTTGGGTGTGAGCTGGCCCGTGCGTACATCCACAATGGTTACGTGGTTGATAACCACGTCGTAAATCTCCAGCTTGGTGGGGCGGCGGGCGCAGGTGGTTAGCAGCACGGCCGCCAGTAAACCAAAAATAACTCGGGATGATTTCATGCGGGCAATGACAAGCGGTGCCGGCAAAGTTAGGCGGGTAAACGTACCGTGAACCGAGTGAACTCTCCTTCCTCCGTTTCGACGGTCAGCGTGCCCTGGTGGCCCTTCGTGATAATGTCGTATGCCAGCGACAACCCCAGGCCCGTGTCTTCGCCAGCAGGCTTGGTGGTGAAGAATGGCTGAAACACCCGTTCCGCTACACTGGCCGGGATGCCAAAGCCGTTGTCGTACACTTCTATCGTTACCGAGTCGCCCTCGCGCCGCGTCTGCACGCTCATCTGGGGCTGAAAGCCGGGGCCACTGGCCTGCTGGTGTTGCCGCACCGCATAAAAAGCATTCGCAAACAAATTCAGCTTGGTCCGGCCCAGCTCCTGCGGCACGGCGGCCACGGTGCCCACTGCCGGGTCGAAATGAACTTCGAGCTCCACGGCGTGCGTGAGCTGTCGGCCCGGCGCACCCTGGTAGGCCAGGCGTAGGTACTCGGCCACCAGGGCGTTGAGGTCGGTGGACACGGGCTGCCGGGGGCCGGGGCGGGCATGGGCCAGCATATCGGCAATGATGGCCGAGCTCGCTGCCCGTGCGCGCTTATTTCGTGCAGATTCTGCTTCAGGCCGTCCAGTATCTGTTGCTCCAGGCCGGCAGTGGGCGTGGTAGTGTCGTGGTCGAGCAGGCCCACGCTCACATCGGCAAACTTGCGCATGAAGGCCAGCGGGTTCTGCAGCTTATTGGCAATGCCCGCCGAAAGCTCGCCCACGAAGGCCCATTTCTCGGCCGCCACCAGCTGCGCCTGAACGGCGCGCACTTCGGTCAGCGCCTCGTCCAGGGCATTCCGCTGGGCTTCAATCTGGGCGTTGCGCTCGTTCAGCAGGCGGTTGGCGCGGCGATGGCGGCGGTTGGCCCAGCCCAGCAAGCGCCACCGTGAGCAGCACTACCAGCAGGCTGAGGAAGCCGCTGCGCTGGTAATTAGCAGTTTGCTGCTGTTGCAGGGCCCGTTGCCGCAGTAGCTGCCCGGTGAAGGCCAGCAGCTCCAGCTGTTGAAACTTCTTGGGGCCATAGAGGCTGTCGCGTGCTGCCCCGGCCAGGCTCTGGTAATGAAAGGCACTGTCTGGCCGGTGGCGGGCCTGGTACAGCCGCGCCAGCAGCGCCCCGGCATTCATCACCGTAAGGCGGTACGACACGGCTTGGGCATTGCGCAGCGCGTGGCGGGCGGGCAGCAGGCTCGGATCGGGCTGGTGCAGCTGCTCAAACAGCAGGGCCATGTGGTAGTGCGCCATGGCGCGGTTGCGCAAGTCGTTGGTGGCCTGGGTTTCGTGCAGCGCCCGGCGGTAGTGGGCAAATGTTTCGGGGGAGTGGCCCAGGCGGGCCTGCACCATGCCCATGTTGCGCAACCTCCGGCCACGGCCAGCTGGGCCCGGAGGTTGCGGGCAATGAGCGTTTCGGCCCGCTACTGCAGGGCCAGAGCCGAGTCGAGCTGGTTGAGCTTCTCGTAGCAGCTGCCCAGGTTGGTGCGGGTGCCCGCCACCCACGGCAGCCGCTACAGGCGGCGGTACAGCACCTCCGAAGCACGGTAGTGCTCAATGGCCTCCGGGTACTGGCGCAGGTCGAGGCTGATGTTGCCCAGGCCGTTCAGGGTGGATGCTTCGCCTTCCGGGTTGTGGCTTTGGCAGCTGAGCTGGAGGGCAATCTGCTGGTTGGCGTAGGCCTTGGGCAGCTCGCCGCGTTCGCGCAGCACCATGCCAATCACGCCTTGGGCCCGGCCACGGCCTTTGTTGAAGTTGAGCTGCCGTGCCAGCTGCCAGGCCTTCTGGGCCAGGTACATTGTCGAGTCGGGCTTCTAGGCCCGGTAGGTGTGGCCCAGCTCCAGTAGTAGCAGCACCCGGGCCGAGTCGGGGGTGGGGGGGCAGCACGCGCCGCAGGCTATCGGTAGCCGGGCTTTGGGCGCGTGCCTTTAGCCCCCAGCCACTAAGGAATAACCAATATGAGTAGCAGCAGGCGTGCGGCTGAGGCAGGCATTGAAAGAACGGAAAGTAGGAAGCGGAAAGATGGAAGTGCTTGCAAAAACCAGGCGTAATAGGAACGTCACCCAGGCTTGCTAATTGCAGACAGGTACGTAAAATAAGATATTCGGCTTGCTGGCTACACGGCAAACAAACCAACATAATGGTGCTAATGGATAAAAAACGGAACCAGTCCGGCTACCGCCAGCGCACCTTTTCACCCGATTCCCGGGCATGTAGCCGGGCCGGTACACTGGCCAGAATAAGGCCGCGCAATACCGTAAGCAGCTGCGTTCGCACAAAGCCGTGATGCACCACCAGGCTCACCTCGCGCACCGGTTCCGGGGCCACGAACCGTTTTAGGAGCCGATTGGTTTCCACCTCTTCCAATACGGCCAGCTCTGGCACCAGGGTGTAGCCGCCCTGCCGGCGCACCAGCTCTTGCAGCGTTTCAATCGAGCCGCTTTCGTAGGCGATGGTCCCGGTGGGGGAGGCCGCGCCACACAGGTTTACCACCTGGCTGCGGAAGCAGTGGCCCTGCTGCATCAGCCAGAGGCCGGGTTGCTGGAGGTCGGCGGGTTGCACAGTGGCGTGGGCGGCCAGTGGGTGGTTTTCGGAAGCGAGTAGCAGGAAGGGCTCATCGACGACCGGCAGCTCGCGTAGCTGCCGGTCGTCGAGGGGCGTCACGAGCAGGCCCACGTCCAGCCGGTGGTCTTTCAGCTGCTGCATAATTTCTTCGGAGCGCAGCTCCTCAATGTGCACCCGCAGGCTGGGGTAAGCCGTGGTGAGGCCCCCCAGGAAGCGCGGTACCAGGTACGGGGCCAGCGTGGGGATGACGCCCAGGTGCAGCTCGCCCACTATTTCGCCCTTTTCTACCTGCACCAGCTCGCGCAGCTGCTGGGCCTCGCGCAGTACACGCCGGGCCTGGGCAATGACTTTGGCCCCCACGGCGGTGGGTTCGGCCCCGCGCTGGGTGCGGTCGAAGAGCAGCACGCCCAGTTCTTCCTCCAGCTTTTGCACCTGCACGCTGAGGGCGGGCTGGCTCACGCAGCTTTTCTCGGCGGCGAGGCCAAACTGGCGGTGAGTATCGAGGGCTACGAGGTAGGTGAGCTGTTGCAGGTTCATGCTTCAAATATAACCTGCGATTATAAAAATATGAATTAAATCATTTTAAATTATGGGTAGAGCGGCAGGATATTTTTATAAAGCGCATTGTTCTGGCGTTTTCACCCCCCACCCACTCTGCCACGCAAGAAATCAGAGCAGCTTTCAGGTCAGTGTATGGGGTGTGCAGACGCGACAATTCGCGTCTCCTCGCGTGGGAGTCGGGCAGCGAGGAGACGCGAAGTATCGCATCTCTACATCTCATAGAGCTGCTTCGGTAGGCTCAGTATGGCGTTTCTTCGTGCTTCGCCCTCAATTACAGTGGTTTCTTGCGCTCAGCCTGAAACTTCTTCAGCTGCGGGTCAATCTGCTTTTTGTCGCCTACCACCACAATGGTCATGGCTTCGGGGCGCATGTATTTGCGGGCGGTTTCGCTTACCTGCTGGGGCGTCACGGCGTTGATGTTCCTGACCTGCTCGGTGAGGTAGGTTTCGGGCAGGCCGTGCAGGTCGAGGGTATTGAGCTGGCCGATGATGCCGCCGGGGGTAGAGTTGCGCAGCACAAACATGCCGCCCTCGTAGTTCTGGATGCCCTGCAGCTCCTCGGCGGTGGGCGGCGTTTTTTGCAGGCGCTCCACTTCGCTCATTATTTCGCGCAGCGAATTATAGGTGTCGGCGGTGGTCACGTCGGCGTTTTCGGTCCAGTTGCCGGTACGGTAGTGGGTTTCCACGTAGCTGTAGGGCGAGTAAGTGTAGCCCTTGTCCTCCCGGATGTTGCGCGTGATGCGCGAGCCAAACGAGCCGCCGAGCAGCGAGTTCATCACCCGCAGCCGAATAAAATCGGGGTTGGAGGGGTCCACGGCCGGCAGTCCCACCACAATGGTCGACTGCGGCGCGCTGGGCCGGTCCAGAGTCAGCACGTCGCCCTTGGTCAGCGGCTTGGCAATTTCGATGCGCGGGGCCGGCCCCTGCGGGAAATCCTTCCAGGCGCTGCCGATGGCCTGGCGCAGGGCCGGGGCATCAAACCGCCCCGCCACGTAAACGCTGGTGCGCTGGCCGCCAAACTGGTTTTTGTAGAAGCTCTGCACCTGCTCCAGGGTCAGGGCGTCGAGCTGGGCATCGGTGGGCAGGGGGCGGCCGTAGGGGTGGCTGCCGTAAATGGCGGCCGAGTACTTCTGGCGGGCCTGGGTACCGGGATAGGAGCGGGCCAGGTTCATCTGGCGCTTCAGGTCGGTTTTGAGGCGGGGTAGCTCCGAGGCGGGCAGGGCCGGGTGCAGCACCACATCGGCCATGAGCGCGGCCAGCTGCGGCGCATACTCGCTCAGGCAGGAGGCCCACAGCGTGGTTTGGTCGAGGCCGGCCGAAATGCTGAGCGTGCCGCCCATGCGGGCCACTTGCTCGGCCAGCTGGGTAGCCGACCGGCTGGCCGTGCCTTCCTGCAGGAGCTTGGCCAGCAGGTCGGCCACCGCCACTTCATTGGCGGCTTCGTGCACGTTGCCGGCCTGAATGGCCACCATCATCGTCACCTTGGGCACCTGACCGTAGGGCACCAGCCGGGCCTTCAGGCTATTGTCGAGGGTGAATTCTTCCTTGGCGGGCAGGGCAAAGTCGCGCGGGGCGCTGCCTTCGGGCGGGCTTTCCTTGGGTGCTGCCGGCGTGGCGGCGGCGGCGGGCCGGGCCGGTATTTTGGACTTGGCTTTCGGCTTCTGGGCCTGGGCATCTACGGTGGTAGCAACGAGGGCGGCACCGAGTAGCCCGATAATCAGCTTGTTCATGGCGAAAAAGTAGGAGTCAGGGCTAGCTCTTGGCCAGCGGATTGACGGTGATAATGGTCCGGTTGCCGGGCCGCAGGTACTCGCGAATGGTCTTCTGCATCAGCTCGGGCGTCACCTTGCGGAACTCGTCCTCGATGCGGTTGATGCGCGCCGGGTCGTTGTCGAACAGCGCAAACGCGGCCAGTAGGTCGGCCCGCCCAAAGTTGTCGGACCCGCTCAGCTGGTCGTAAAAAGCGGAGCGGATTTTCACCATCGCCAGGTCCAGCGTGGCCTGGTCGATGCCCGTTTTGGCCAGGCGGCTGATTTCTTGGTCGAGCACGCTCACCACCGAGTCGGCCTGCACGCTGGGGTCGTAGATAATGCTGCCCATCCACAGCATCGGGCCATTGTAGTTGAACTGGTTGCCGAGGTCGGAATTGATACCGCCGCTCACGCCGTCGGAGTAGCCGCGCTTCTGCACCAGGGCCTGGTAGAGGCGGCTGTCGTTGCCCTGGAGCAAAATCTGGTCGAGCATTATCAGGGCGTAGTATTCGGGCGTGTTGCGCTCGGGCATGTGGTAGGCGAAGGCCAGCGCGGGCTTGCTGGCCAGCTTGTCGTCCTTCGAAAACCGCTGCTCCTGCTCCTGGCGCGGCTCGGTGAGGTCGGGCTTGGGCGGCGGCGTGGCGCTGGGGATGTTGCCGTAGTATTTCTCCACCCAGGCCTTTGCTTCGGCGGGCTCAAAATCGCCCACCACGGCCAGCACGGCATTGTTGGGGGCGTAGTAAGTTTTGAAAAATGCCTTGGTGTCGGCCAGGTTAGCGGCGTCCAGGTCCTTCAGGTCGCCGTAGAAATTGTGGGCGTTGTTCCAGTTTTTGTTGGCCTTCTGGGGCATGTCGAGCCACGGAAAGCCGCCGTAGGGCTGGTTGAGCACGTTCACGCGCACCTCGCTTTTCACTACCCCTTGCTGGTTGGTCAGGTTGCCTTGGTTGATGGCCAGGCCGCGCATCCGGTCGGCTTCGGCCCACAAAATGGTTTCGAGCTTATTGCTCGGCACCACCTCGAAATAGTTGGTGAAGTCGAAGCGAGTGGAGCCGTTCAGTGCCCCGCCGTTCTTCTGAATCAGCTGAATAAATTCGGCCTTGCCCAGGTTCTGCGAGCCCTGAAACATCAGGTGCTCAAACAAGTGCGCGAAGCCCGTGCGGTTGCGCGGCTCCGTCCGGAAGCCCACCGCGTAGTACGCCGCCACCGTGGCCGTGGGCGCGGTGTGGTCGGGCGAGAGCACCACCCGCAGCCCGTTCGGCAGGGTGTAGTATTCCACCGGAATCTCGAAAGCCGGCCCGGCGGGTGCGGGCGTGGCCGCCATGGGCGCCGCCGGGCTGGCCGGCGCCGTGACCACGGAAGTGGCCTGCTGGCTGCACGCGCCCAGCGCCAGCGCTACGGCCGGCCCCCACAGTAAGCTGTGGCGAAGTTCAGGTAACTGTCTCATCGGCAAAAAGGTGTAAAATGGAAGAACATGTATTCGATTTACAAAATATTGGGCAATACCCCGGCCGCGTAGGCGCTAAGCCCCTGCGAATAGCCTCCGTAACTCAGATGCGCCGACGTGCGCCACGGTTGCCTCCGGCCCGGCCCGCGCCGTTTTTGCTTGCCCTCACCCAAATGCGAGCCGTTCGATAGTAAACAGTTCCGTGAAAGGCCGCGCCGTTTTTTGCCGGACCTTTGCGCCATCATGTCTTTCCCCCCCTTCCTCGACCTGCCCGCCCGCGTTTCCGGCCACCTACGGCAGGCGCCCGCTGATGCCTCGGCCACCGTGCGCCACCTGCTGCTCGATAGCCGTCGGGCCGACCTGCCCGTTGGGGCGGCCTTCTTCGCCCTGCGCGGTCCCAGCCACGATGGCCACCGCTACCTGCCCGACCTCTACGCCCAGGGCGTGCGCCTGTTTTTCGTGGAGGAAAATACCGCCCTGCCCGGTGGCCTCGCCGCCTACCCCGAGGCTGGGATTATGGAAGTTGCCAGTCCGCTGGCCGCTTTGCAGGCGCTGGCGGCCGCCCACCGGGCGCAGTTTACAGCCTCAGTTATAGGCATCACCGGCTCCAACGGCAAAACCATTGTGAAGGAATGGCTGGCCCAACTGCTGAGCCCCGACGAGGATATTTGCCGCTCGCCGCGCTCCTACAATTCGCAGGTGGGCGTGCCGCTCAGCGTGTGGGAGCTGAACCCCGAGCGCCACACGCTGGGGATTTTTGAAGCCGGCATATCCGAAGTAGGAGAGATGGCCCGGCTGGCCCGCATCATTCGGCCCACCGAAGGAATTTTCACCAACCTCGGCACGGCTCACGACGCCGGTTTTGCCTCTGAGGAGCAGAAGCTGCTGGAAAAACTGACGTTGTTCCAAGGTGCTGATTTTCAGCTGCTGTTTTACTGTGCCGACCAGTTCCTGGTGCGGGCCGCCGTGGCGGCGCGGCAGCTCCTGGGCTTTAGCTGGACGCGCCAGCCCACACTGCCCGCCGACGTACGCTTCACCACCGAGGCTAGCAGCCCCGCCAATACCACCCGCCTGCGCGCCGAATACCCTGCTACCGGCCTCACTGCTGAATTCACGCTGCCCTTCGCCGATGAGCCGTCCATCGAAAACGCATTGCATTGCCTGGCCGTGCTTCTGCACCGGCAGGTAGAGCCGGCCGAGATTCAGCGCCGACTGCTGCGCCTGCACCCGGTAGCCATGCGCCTGGAAATGAAGCTCGGCCGCCACGATTCCTACCTGCTCGACGATACCTATAATAACGACCTCGCCGGCCTGGCCCTGGCCCTCAATGCCCTGGCCCGGCAGAGCCGCCCCGGTCGCCGCACCCTCATTATCAGCGATGTGCTCGAATCCGGCCTGAGCAGCGCGGAGCTGTACGCCCGCGTGGCCGCCCTGCTGCCAGCGGCGGGCGTGAGCCGGCTGATAGGCATTGGGGAGGAGATTTCGAGGGAATTAAAAATTATAAATTATAAATTAAAAATTGAGTCTGAAGCCACTCCATCTGGCTCCGATGCTTCGACAGACCCGGCTTCATTTTTAACTTCCAATTCTCAATTTTTAATTCAAACCTACCCTACCACCGAGGCCTTTCTTGCCCAGCTGAATTCTACGGATTTCGCCCACGAAACCATCCTTATTAAAGGGGCGCGGCGCTTTGGGTTCGAGCGTATTGTGGCCGCTTTGCAGGCCCAGCAGCACGGCACCGTGCTCGAAGTCAACCTCGACGCCCTCAGCCACAACCTGCAGTACTACCGCCGCCAGCTGAGCCCCGGCACCAGGCTCATGGTGATGGTGAAGGCCTTTGCTTACGGCGCGGGCTCCTACGAAGTAGCCAGCTTGCTTGAGTTTCAGCGCGCCGACTACCTGGCCGTGGCCTACGCCGACGAAGGCATCGCTCTGCGCGAAGCCGGCATCAGCCTGCCCATCATGGTGATGAACGCCGCCCCGGACAGCTTCGAAATACTGCGCCGCTACCGCCTGGAACCCGAAATCTACTCCCTGGAGATGCTGGACGAGTACTTGGCCACCTTCGATATTCCCGCCGAAAGCCCACTCCCCACTCCCCACTCCCCACTCCCCACCCCCAAAATCCACCTCAAGCTCGATACCGGTATGCGCCGCCTTGGCTTCGACGAAGCCGACCTGCCTGCCCTGGCTGCCCGCCTGCGCCAGCACGCCGCCCGCCTGCCCGTGGCCAGCATGATGACCCACCTCGCCGCCGCCGATGAGTCCGGCCACGACGACTTTACCCACGAGCAGCTGGCCGCCTTCCGCCGCATGACCATCACCCTGGAGGCCGCCCTGGGCCACTCCGTGCTCAAGCACGCCCTGAACTCGGCCGGCATCCTGCGCTTCCCGGCGGCGCAGTTCAACATGGTGCGCCTCGGCATCGGCCTCTACGGTGTGGATGCCAGCAATACCGCCGACCTCGCCGCCCTGCGCCCCGTGAGCCAGCTGCGCACCACCATTTCCCAGATTAAGACCCTGCCCGCCGGCACCACCGTGGGCTACGGCCGCCGGGGCACCGCCGCTGCCGCCGAGCGCCGCATTGCCACGCTGGCCATTGGCTACGCCGACGGCTACGACCGCCGCTTTGGCAATGGCGCGGGCACGGTGCTCATCCACGGCCAGGCGGCCCCGCTGGTGGGCTCGGTGTGCATGGATATGTGCATGGTAGATGTAACGAATATCCCGGCCGCGCGGGCCGGCGATGTGGCCGTAATTTTTGGCGAAGGACTGCCGCTGCCGGAGTTGGCCGCCCGCATCGGCACCATTGCCTACGAGCTGCTCACCAGCGTAAGCGAGCGGGTGAAGCGGGTATTTGTGAGCGAATAAACGGGGAGCGTTGCCCGCTTGCTGCTTTTTCCAATGTGAGGCAGGCTGCCGGATTCATTCGATAAGTTTCCCTGTTCAACGCCAAAACAAGTAATTTTTTTGCTCAGCAGGGCGCGCGCGTAATGTTGGCAAGGTATTTATTTTGCTACTTTATAGCTGGTGTAATGTGCCCGGGATACCTTTGGGGTGGCCCAGAGCTTTGTGACGCTCTTTAAGTAATATGAAAACCAATACGTTCTGTTCCCTTCGCTTATTCTGCAGCGTCCTTCTCTGCTTGGTACTGGCGGTTTCTGCGCACGCCACTTCCCATGCCCAACCGGCCCCGGTAGCGGTGGCCGACGTGCCGCCCCTCGACGGCTTTTGGAAGGGCCCGCTAAAAGTGCCCGGCGGCCAGCTCGAAGTCATTTTTCGCTTTGTGAAACTCGCTGGCGGTGAATACTACTGCACCCTCGACGTGCCGCTCCAGAAGGTGAGCCGCATGAGCGTGAAAACCGAAATCAAAGGCGATACCGTGCGCCTGTATGCCGAGGAAGCCGCCACCCGCTTCGTGGGCCGCGTCTCGGCCGATGGCAAGCAGATGGCCGGTACCTGGCAGTCGCCCGGCTTCAAAG
The DNA here is from genome assembly GCF_018967865.2 of Hymenobacter siberiensis. NCBI lineage: Bacteria > Pseudomonadati > Bacteroidota > Cytophagia > Cytophagales > Hymenobacteraceae > Hymenobacter > Hymenobacter siberiensis. The sequence goes on along the minus strand of NZ_JAHLZY020000001.1, from coordinate 4,618,557 downwards.
TGCCGATGACGCTCACCTTCAGCGCAATGCCGGCCATGAATGCCAAAAACGTGCGCCTCACGCCGCCCTACCGCGAGGAAGAAGCCACGTTCAGCAACCTGACGGTGAACGCCCGCCTCAGCGGTATGCTCACCATTCCGGCCGGGCCGGGGCCGTTTCCGGCGGTGGTGCTGCTCAGCGATAGCGGCCCGCACGACCGCGACGGCACCGTGGGCGACTTCGCCCCCCTGGGCCAGCTCGCCGACTACCTCACCCGTCGGGGCGTGGCCGTGCTGCGCTTCGACGACCGGGGCGTGGGCAAGTCCGGCGGCACCCCCGCCGTGACCACCGCCGACCTGGTGAGCGATGCCCAGGCCGGCCTCAATTTCCTGCGTACCCGCCCCGAAATCGACCTTTCGCACCTGGGCCTGGTGGGCCACGGCGAGGGCGGCAACGTGGCCCTGCTGGCGGCGGCTCAGCCCTTGCCTCCTGCGTTTGTGGTCACGCTGGCCGCCTATGGCCTACCCGGCCGCGACATTGTGGTGCAGCAGCAAGCCACCACGCTACGTACCCTGGGCACCGATGCGTCGCAGATTGAGGCGGCTACCAAGCGCCAGCAGGCCATGCTCGAAATCATCCGGCAGACCACCGACAATGCCCAGGCCCAGGCCATTGTGGCCAACATGCTGAAGCAGAACAATGCCGCCATCGACAATGCCACGGCCCAGGCCAGCGCTGCCGAAATGACTTCGGCCCGCTACCGCTACTTCCTGGCGTTCAACCCGCTTGAAAAGCTGTCGGCCGTCAACTGCCCCGTATTGCTGCTCAACGGCACCTCCGACCTCACTATCAACGCCGATGCCAATATGGCGGTCCTCACCAAGGGCTTGAAAAACAACAAGAACATCACGGCCAAGAAGCTGGTGGGCGTCAATCACCTCTTTCAGCCCGACCCAAGCAAGTGGCCGATTGTCAACGGCCAGCTCCAGCCCAACTTCTCGCCTGAAGCCGAGGAAACCATCCGGGAATGGATTGTGGCGCAGGCCAAAAAGTAAATCACTGATTAGCGCGGATTAACCGTGATTCCACTGATTGAATGACTCGCCCGATAACGAAATGGAGAGTAGGTAGCCAAGCATAAGTAACCGTATGCGATTCGGGCCTGCCGGTCCGGCTGCCCCAGGCAGTCCGACCGGCAGGCCCGATTGCGTTCTCACGGCAACCGGTCGGACCGCCTGGGGCGGTCCGACCGGAGCATACGAGTGGTTTTGCACAAGCATTATCCCAACAAAAAAAGCCCGACTTAAGCCGGGCTTTTTTTGTTGGGATAATGCTTGTGCAAAACCAGTGAAATCACGGTTAATCCGCGGCAATCAGTGATTTACTTAATCATGTCCACTTCGGCCTTAATCATGGCGTTGTAGCGGCGGCCCTGGCCGTTGGCCAGCGTCAGCAGGTTCCAGCCCTTGCCGATGGTGTAGCTCCAGGTGCGGCTTTCCTTGTATTCGAAGGTGGGACGCATAATCTGGCCGTAGGGCGTGTAGTTGTCCATGAAGTTGGTGGTGTAGAACTTGTCGCCGCCCACAATCCACTCCATGGCCACGAAAAAGCCTTCTTCCGGCGCCGGAATGTTGTAGGTGCTCAGGTCGATGGTGTACCACTCGCCACCCCGGGCGGCCGAAACCACTACGTTTTCGGTGAGCAGGTCGGTGTTGGGGGCGTTGTAGTTGCCGTCGGCTTTATAGATGCGGACGCGGAAGGGCTCCCGCGGGAAGCCGTTTTCGCCGATGTAGAAGGACACGGTACGCACGTTGCCCAGCTTCTTCTGCTTGTCGTTCTTCACGAAGAAAGCGTACTGCGAACCCGGCAGGCCCTGAATCATGCCCTCGCCGGGGTTGTTCGACTTCGAGCCCAGCTCCAGGTTTTTGAGCTTGCCGCCCTTCACGGTCACGTTGGACAGTTCAATCACGCGCTTTTTCAGCTCGATGATGAGGTCTTCGGTGCTGCCGCGCTTAATGAACACGGCGCTGCGCTCGTAGCCGAGCGTCATCACGATGAGGGAGTCCTGGCTGGTTTTTTCGAGGCCGGCCAGCTGAAAATAGCCGTATTCGTTTGTGAGTGCCCCGGTACCCTCTTCACGCAGGCCAATGGAGGCGAACGGAACCGGGTCTTTGGTTTTGGCATCCACGACGCGGCCCGTAATGCGATTTTCTTGCGCCCAGCTTAGCGCTGGCAACAGCAACAGAAAGGCTAAAGCGAGAAAAGGTATGCGTTTCATCATCGCCAAAAATAATTATAATGGATGGTAGTCTGGCAAATTTACAAATTTTGCACCACTCCCGTAGCATCCTCGCTAATACAGGACACATAATGGCGCGCTATACGCAGATTTTTTCCCCCTGAGTAACAGCAGAAGACGGATTTTATTGCTCTACAATACCATCAGACCCTACTAGCTGGGGTTTGTGCAAGCGCGTGCTTAATGCGGTCAGGCAGTAGGAAAATAAAAAAAATTAACATTATCGGATACTTTCCCGTATTGAGACCGGAACTATTTTCCGGAACTTGTCTACCTCATTTCATGAAAAAATCCTTCTTTTTCCTGTTGGCAGCAACGGTGCTGCTGGCTAGCTGCGAAACAAAACGTTCTGATACCAAAGACCAGCTCAGCGAAGCCGGTCAGGACACGGCCGTGATGGCCCGCGATGGGAAAACGGCGGCTGATATGGCCAGCGATGCAGGTGCCGCCATCGATAATACCTGGGACATGGGCAAAGCCAAGCTCGCCGATGTAAAATTCAAGGAAATCACGCTGCCCGGCGTATCGGTGCGTGGCGACAGCACCTATAATGTTTATAGCGTGGACGAAACGGTGCTCTTTGATACCGACAAAGCCGAAATCAAGCCCACTGCTGCCGAGGCCCTGAAGCAAATCACCGGTTCTATCGGACAGCGCTACAAGACCAGCCAGGTGCGTGTGATGGGCTTTGCCGACTCGCGCGGCAGCAAAGACTACAACAAAGACCTGAGCGCGCAGCGCGCTGAGGCCGTGAAGAACTACCTGGTAGCCAACGGCGATATTACCGCCAATCGCGTGAGCGTGGAGCCGATGGGCGAAACTATGCCCGTGGCTTCGAATGCTACGCCCAGCGGCCGCCAGGAAAACCGGCGGGTAGAAATCGCGGTGCGTACCAAGTAAGCAGCCCCGACTATACTGCCAAAAAGCCCTCGCAGCATGCTGCGAGGGCTTTTTGTGTGCCAGCCTGGCCCCCTTTGCGTAGGTCCCTTGTCCGGCTGGCAGGCTTGCAGCCAGCCGGACAAGGGGTGCCAAAGAATCGTGGCGTTTCCTGCACTGCTACACGGCTACTTCGCAGCGGGGGAGGGAGGTAGTAGAATTCCAGGCAAGGGTGGATATGAGCAGCTCGGCGCAATAGCGGGGCGTAGTGCCCCATTATTCCGATTGCCTCTACCTGGAGGAATGGTAATACAGTGCAAATATTTATCTGTTATTTTGTATTGGTGCTTTAAGCATTCAAGTTTCAATACTGAGTAAATGAGTTTATTATATACGGTATGCTACTGCTTATCTTTCGGGGCCATAAGTCGAGCAGGTTGAACGCATATAAATTTTGAGGACTGAATCCAGCCTGCCAGGGTGCTTTTTTATTTTGGACCTGACGCTTTTTTTAAAACCTAAAATGTCCTGTGAGACAATGGGGGCCCATGACTCCATTTATATGCGTTCAACCTGTAAGTCGAGTTAAGTTTTTATAGAATGAGGAGAAGTTTACTATGCGTTCTTCTACTGTTTGGAATAACGAATACCGTTTTGGGCCGGGCCACTGCCCAAGCTCCGCATGACCACTTGCCCCTGGGAGGATTGTGGAAGGGTAAGCTTCCTGTGTTGGGAGGCAACCTGGATTTAACCATTAGTGTGATTCCGCTGGCGGGTGGCAAGTACTTCGCCGCCCTCGACGTGCCCGCCCAGAAGGTGAGCCGCATGGTGACCGAAGTGACCGTGCGCGGCGACTCGGTGCTGCTGTACATGCCGGCGGCTGGCAGTCGCTACGCTGCCCGTCTCGATTCGGTGAGGCGCGAGCTGAACGGGGTCTGGACGCAGGCAGGGGTGAAATCGTCGGTGCGGCTGCTGCATTCGCCCATGCCCTCGGTTACGGGCCAGGGCACGCGCCTGGCCCCGCCCTACCGCGAAGAAGAAGTGGTATTTAATAATCCCACGGCCCGCCTGAATTTTGCCGGTATGCTCACCATACCCGCCGGCCCGGGGCCTTTCCCGGCCGTAGTGATGGTGAGCGACCTGGGTGCGCAGGACCGCGACGGTACCATGGGCAACTACCACCTGATGGGTTCATTGGCCGACTACCTCACCCGCCGGGGCGTGGCCGTGCTGCGCTACGACGACCGGGGCGTGGGCCAGAGCGGCGGCAGCACCAGTACCGCCACCACGGCCATGCTGGTGAGCGACGTGCAGGCGGCGCTGAACTTTTTGCGGGCGCGCCTGGAAATCAACATCAACCGCATTGGGGTGCTGGGGCACGGCGAAGGGGCCAACGTGGCGCTGCTGGCGGCTTCCCAGCCGCTGCCGCCGGCCTTTGTGGTATCGCTGGCGGGCTACGGCCTGCCCGGCGAGCAAACCCTGCTGCAACAGCTGGTTGACGAACAACGGGCCCGAAAAGTGGCTCCGCTGGAAATACAGGCGGCCTACGAGCGGAAGCGAACGATGTACGACATCATCCGGCAAACCAATCCGCCGCAGGCGCTGGCCATTGTGAGCAATATGCTGCGGCAGGACCAGCCCACGCTGGAGCCGCTGGCGGCGCAGGCCGCGGCCGCCCAGCTGCTCACGCCCTGGAGGCGGTACTTCCTGGCCTTCGACCCCCTGGCGGAGCTCGACCAGGTGCACTGCCCCGTGCTGCTGCTCGGCGGTACCGATGATGCCGAAGCCCCGGCCGACCTCCACCTGGCGGCCCTGGAAAAAGAACTCAAAAGCGTGAACCACAACGTGACGGTGAAGCGCCTGCCGGGCGTGAACCACCTGTTTCAGCCTTCCAAAACCGAGTGGACGCTGATGAACGGGGAGATGAAGCCGCTGTTTTCGCCCGTAGCCCAGGAAACCATCCGGGAATGGCTGGTGGGGCTGGAGGTGAAGAAATAAATCACTGATTAGCGCGGATTAACCGTGATTGCGCTGATTGGGTGATTCGCCCGATAACGAAATGGATACCAACAAAAAAAGCCTGGCAATCGCCGGGCTTTTTTATTAGCAGGTCACCAAAAAGAAATCAGCGCAATCACGGTTAATCCGCGGCAATCAGTGATTTACTTAATCATGTCTACTTCGGCCTTAATCATGGCATTGTAGCGCAGGCCCTGGCTATTGGCGGCTGTGATGAGGCTCCAGCCCTTGCCGATGGAGTAATTCCAGGTGCGGCTTTCCTTGAACTCGAAGGTGGGGCGCATAATCTGGCCGTAGGGCGTGTAGTCGTCCATAAAGTTGGTAGCGAAGAACTTATCGCCGCTCACTACCCATTCCATGGCTACGAAAAAGCCTTCCTCGGGGGCCATGATGTTGTAGGGCGTGAGGTCGACGGTGTACCACTGGCCGCCTTGTGGGGCCGAAACCACTACGTTTTCGGTGAGTAGATCGGTGTTGGGGGCGTTGTAGTTGCCATCGGCCTTGTAGAGGCGCACGCGAAAGGGCTCGCGCGGGAAACCGTTTTCGCCGATGTAGAAGGACACGGTGCGCACGTTGCCGAGGCGTTTCTGCTTGTCGTTCTTCACGAAGAAAGCGTACTGCGCGCCCGGCAGGCCCTGAATCATGCCCTCGCCCGGGTCGTTGGAACGGGCCCCCAGGCCAAGGTTCTTCACCTTGCCGGCCTTCACCACCACGTTGCTGAGCTCGACGGCCCGCTTGGGTACCTCGATGGTGAGGCTGGGCAGGGCGACGCCCCGCTTCACGAGCACGGCGCGCCGGGCGTAGCCCAGCGCTACCACGATGAGGGAGTCGTCGGTATTCTTGGTGGGAGCGGGCACGATGAACTGGCCGTGCTCGTTGCTAAGGGCACCAATTTGCTCGCTTTTCAGGCCGATGGACGTGAATGGCAGCGGCTCCTTGGTGTCTTTATCAACGATTACCCCCTTTATCTGAATTTGCTGTCCCCAACTGGAAGTTGCAGCTAGGGCTAATAATAGTGCTATAAGTGGTAGGCGTGTGGACATAGGAGGCGGTATATTCCGAACAAAATTGCAAATTCCTGCGCCGAAAGTTATCAGAAATTATTAGCAGATGCAACCGAATAATCCAAATCACTGTCCGGAAGGGCTTGCGGGAGACGTAAAGGGATAGTTGGCCGCCAAAAAAAGGCACTGGGCCGAAAAGCTTTTAGTAGCGTACCTTTGTTTGTATTCTTTCTAAATAAGGTTCAGCCCGTTCAACGCCCGTGTCATTATTTCGTCGTTCCCCGCAAAAGGCCGTTATCAGTACGGCTACCCGGCGCACTGCCAAAGACCTGCGCTTGGGCGAAACCGGCACCATCTGCTGCCTTGAAGACCCCGAAATGGCCCTTAAGTTGCTGGAAATGGGGTGTGTGCCGGGCGTGCAGGTACGCCTGAGCGGTCGGGCTCCTTTGGGCGACCCGCTCATGCTGGTGCTTGGCGACCAGGAGTATACGCTGTCGGTTAGGGCCAGTGAGGCGGCTACCATTTTGCTAAAGGAGTAGCAGATGCGCGATGGCCGTAACAGCAAGTAGTTCAGCAACAACAGCGTCGCAAACCGGCCCCGAGGCCGATGCCCGGCCCCTGCGCATTGCTCTTATCGGCAATCCGAACAGCGGCAAAACTTCGCTTTTCAATCAGCTTACCGGCCTCAACCAGAAGGTGGGCAACTTTCCCGGCGTAACCGTGGACCGCAAAACTGGCGTGGCCCAGCTCACGCCCACCCAGCGGGCCGAGATTATCGACCTGCCGGGCACGTACTCGCTCTACCCCAAGAGCCTGGATGAGAAGGTGATTACCGATTTGCTCTACGACAAGGCGGCCGATAACTACCCCGATTTCGTGGTGGTGACGGTGGACGCCAACAACCTGCGCCGCAGCCTGCTGCTGTTCACGCAGCTCGGCGATTTGGGGCTGCCAGCCGTGCTGGCCCTTAATATGATGGACGTGGCCGAGCGCCATGGCGTAAACATCGATTTGCCGGCGCTGGAGCGGGAGCTGGGCGTGCCCATTATTCCGATGAATGCGCGGAAGGGCATTGGCGTGGCCGCCCTAAAAATTGTGATGGCCCAGCGGCTGGACGCGCCGCCGGTGGGCTTCTGGCAGCCCGATGAGCAGCTGCTGCCGCTGGTGCGCCAGCTTCGCTACTACTTTAATCTGCACAACGACTACCTGGCGCTGCACTACGCCCAGCAGTACCGCCAGATTAGCTTTCTGAGCGCCGAAGAAAAAGCCCACATCCAGGAGCTGGTGCAGCAGGCGGGGTTTGATGCCACTACCGCGCAGGCGGCGGAAACCATTAGCCGCTACGCCCGCATCAACGAGATTCTGCTGGAGACGGTGACGGTGGTGCGCACGGAGAAGCGCGAGCCGATAAGCAACCGCATTGATAAGGTGCTGACCCATCGGGTGGGCGGCTACCTCATTTTTTTGGGTATTCTGTTCCTGCTGTTCCAGGCCATTTTTGCCTGGGCACAGTACCCCATGGACTGGATTGACCAGGGCATTTCGGGGCTGAGTGCGGTTATTCAGGCCAACTTTTCGGGGCCGCTGGTGCGCTTGCTCACCGAGGGCGTGCTGGCCGGGCTGGGCGGCGTGCTGGTGTTCATTCCGCAGATTGCGCTGCTGTTTGGCTTCCTGGCCATATTGGAGGAAACGGGCTACATGGCCCGCGTTACCTTTTTGATGGACAAGCTGATGCGGCCATTTGGATTGAGCGGCAAGAGTGTGGTGCCGCTGATTTCGGGGCTGGCCTGCGCGGTGCCGGCCATTATGGGGGCGCGCACCATTGAGAGCTGGAAGGACCGGATGATTACGATTTTCGTGACGCCGCTCATGTCGTGCTCGGCGCGCATTCCGGTGTACACGGTGCTGGTGGCACTGGTGGTGCCGGACCAGGCCGCGTGGGGCATTTTCAATCTGCGCGGCGTGGCCCTGATGTCGCTGTACCTGCTCGGGTTGTTCTCGGCGCTGGGCTCGGCCTGGGCGCTGAAGAAGCTGCTGAAGGCGCGGGAACGGAGCTACTTCATCATGGAATTCCCGGTATACCAGTGGCCGCGCTGGAAGAACGTGGCGCTTACCATCTACCAGAAGGTGAAGGCATTTGTGTTACAGGCGGGCCGGGTGATTATGGCTATATCGGTGCTGCTGTGGGTGCTGGCCAGCTATGGGCCGGGCCAGCAGCAGGCCACGGCCGAAGCGCAGGCGCGCCGGGAAGCAACTACGAAAGGCTGGGATGCCGCCGAAACCAGCCGCCAGGTAGCCTCGGCGCGGCTGGAAACGTCCTACGCCGGCAAGTTCGGCCATGTGCTGGAGCCGGCCATCCGCCCGCTGGGCTACGACTGGAAAATAGGTATCGCGCTGCTCACCTCGTTTGCGGCTCGGGAGGTATTCGTGGGCACGATTTCGACTATTTACAGCGTGGGGCAGGATGCCGACATGGGCACGCTGCAACAGAAGCTCAGCGCTGAGAAAGACGCCAACGGCCAGCCGTTTTTCACGCCGGCACGGGCGTTTTCGCTGCTGGTGTTCTACGTATTCGCCATGCAGTGCATGAGCACGCTGGCCGTGACCTACCGCGAAACCAAGAGCTGGCGCTGGCCGCTGGCGCAATTGATTTATATGACGGGGCTGGCCTACGCGGCGGCGTTCGTGGTGTACCAGGTGCTGGCGTAGTTTCGGAGTACAGTTCCGGAAAAGCGGCACTAAAGCTAACTTTTTGGATGGAGCCGGGTTGGGCTAAAAGCAGCCATGGCCAAGCGTAACTCGCCCAACGACATCCAGGAAATCGACGACCTCAACCGGCTAGGCGAAATAGTGGTGGACAAGCGCAACGGCAAGCGGGCCGATGCCAAGAAGAGTCGGCGCAACCGCCACTATGAGAAGCAGTTTATCAAAGAGGCGCTGAAGGACGACCTGTACGGGAGGGATGTGGAATAGGGTGGCATTGCCCTGCTCTCATGCCATCGGGCAGTGATAAGGCGCCCATCTATTACATCGTGACTGTCCGGTTTGCGCGCAGGTGTTCAGAAATGGACACCTGTTTTATTTGTCAGCGAATCGAATTAATTAACAAAAATTTGAAAATCAACTGATTAAATAAATGGCACGCGGCTTGGCAACAGATAGGAAAACCTCCCTTCCTGCTGCACGAAAATGGACAGAGCCATTGCCGATTCAATTCAAATCCAACGCCGCCGCCGCCGAGCGCTTGGGCCGCAGCCGTGGCGGCATCGGCACCAAAATCCACGCCTGCGTCGAGTCGCTGGGCAACGCCGTGCGCCTGATTGCCACCGGCGGGCAAGCCGGCGACAGCCCGCAGGCCCTGCCGCTGCTGGCGGACCTGGCGCCGGGCAAGGTGCTGGCCGACACGGCCTACGACAGCGATGAAACCCGCGCCTATTGCGCCGAAAAGGGCATCGAAGCCGTCATTCCCCGCCACCCCGGCCGGACTCAACCCCTTCCGATGGACGAGGAAACCTACCGCGACCGCAACAAAGTCGAGCGCTTTTTTGGCCGCCTCAAGCAGTGCCGCCGCCTGGCCACCCGCTACGAGAAAACCGTCGTCTCCTTCCTGGCCTTCTGGCATATTGGGGCAATGATAGATTGGATTAGATAAATATATAATTGCTAAATTATCTTCACGCTCTAGTATGGTTAGTAGTAGCCCGGAAAGGGAGTGTGATTTGGCGTGTTTACCCGTTTTCATGTCGTGGGCGAACTTGTTGCAGGCCGCGACGTGGGCTGCGCTGCTGAGGATTTGCGCTACCAGAGCGGGCGTGATGATGCCAATTTGAGCCAGCAGCCGGCCGGCGTTATCCACCTGATGCTGCTGAAGGCCAGCCGGAGCAACCGCACCCCAGTTCACCGATGTGTGCGCCCTGCTGCGCGCCACTGCCCGCCTGCTGCAGCCCCAAAGCGCCGAGCGCCGCATCCGGTGGCACCTCAATTTGCCCGCCGAGCCGCTCATCATCAGCCTCGATGCCCAGCAGCTGGAGCAAGCCCTGCTGAACGTGGCCAAAAATGCCCTCGAAGCCATCGGCCAGGACGGCAACATCTGGGTGAGCGCCACGCTCAGCCCGCCCACGCTCACCATCGAAAACGACGGCCCCGCCCTCACGCCCGAAGTGCGGCAGCGCCTGTTCACACCCTTCTTCAGCACCAAGCGCGACGGGCAGGGCATCGGCCTCACGCTGGTGCGCGATGTGCTGCTGGCCCACGGCTTTCGTTTTCGGCTCGATACCAATGCCGCCGGCCGCACTGGCTTTAACATTAATTTTAAATAATGACCCCCTCATAATGAAGGTGTTTTTTGAAATAAATGACACTTTTACACAATAATGCCTTCGATAAATAGGGGGTTGATTCAAATTGTCACTTAACTTCGCTAAGTGGAAAAATCACACCCTGCTATGACTCGTAAGCAACTTATCGCTACCGCCTGCCTGGGCCTGCTGCTATTGGTAGCCGGCATCGCGGCCTTCCTGCCGCAAAATCACCCCGATGCTCAGCCCAACGCCTTCGAACCCGCCGACCTGGCCTGGATGCTCACCGCCTCCGGCCTCGTGCTGCTGATGACGCCCGGCCTGGCCTTCTTCTACGGTGGCATGGTGAGCAAGCGCAACGTTATTTCCACCATGCTCCAGAGCTTTATCGCGCTGGGCGTCATCTCCTTGCTGTGGTACGTGGTGGGCTTTTCGCTGGCGTTTGGCGATAGCATCGGCGGCGTTATCGGCAATCCGCTCACGTTCTTCATGTTCAACAACGTGGGCACGGCCCCGCATCCGCGCCTGGCCCCCAACCTGCCGCTGGTACTGTTCGCAGCCTTCCAGTTGAAGTTCGCCATCATTACCCCGGCCCTCATCAGCGGGGCGTTTGCCGAGCGCATTCGGTTTTGGGGCTACCTGTTGTTCATGTGCCTGTTCAGCCTGCTCATCTACTGCCCGCTGGCCCACTGGACCTGGCACCCCGACGGCTTCCTGATGAAGTGGGGCGTGCTCGATTTCGCGGGCGGCACGGTGGTGCACATCTCGGCGGGCTTCGCGGCGCTGGCGGGCGCGCTGGCCCTGGGCCGCCGCCACTCGCACCGCGAAGGCCATACTCATGTGCCCCCCAATGTGCCGTTCATCCTCATTGGCACGGGTTTGCTGTGGTTTGGCTGGTTTGGATTTAATGCCGGTTCGGCGCTGGCGGCCAATGCCACGGCGGTGCAGGCCTTTTTCACCACGCACCTGGCCTCGGCCGCCGCCATGCTCACCTGGATGATGATTGAAGCCGTGCGCGGGCAGCGGCCCTCGGCGGCGGGCGCGGCCATTGGGGCCGTGGTGGGCCTGGTGGCCATCACGCCGGCGGCGGGCTACGTGAGCTACGGCCCGGCGCTGTTCATCGGCGTCGTTTCGGCCGCCATCAGCGCCGGTGCGGTCGATTTGAAGAACCGCACCACGCTCGACGATACCCTCGATGTATTTCCCTGCCACGGCGTGGGCGGCATCGTGGGCATGATTCTGACGGCCATTTTCGCCAAGGAAGGCGGCCTGGCCACCACTGGTTCCTGGACGCTGCTGCTGCACCACCTCGGCGCGCTGGCCTTCATCTCGGTGTTCACCTTCGGTGGCTCTTACCTGCTCTATAAGGTAACCAACGTCCTCATTCCCATTCGAGTAAATGCCGCCCACGAAGCCGACGGCCTCGACCTGAGCCAGCACGGCGAAACCGTATTGCCCGCCCCCCACGAAGCCCTGCCCGTCGAGCCAATGCTGATGATGCGGGCATAGGCGTAACAGCTATAACACGCTTGTCATCCTGAGCGCAGCGAAGGACCTTATCACGCCAGAACAAGTCGTCCTAGCGTGATAAGGTCCTTCGCTGCGCTCAGGATGACAGAGTCCGTTCTACGTCCCCAGCACAAACACCGTCGGAATCTTGTGCAGCTCCGGGGCCGGTAGCCGCCGCCAGTCGCTCACCGGCAGCGTCTTGATAAACTCCCCCGCGCCCGTCACATCAGCCGCCACGCACAGGCGGGTACCGGGCTGCAAATGCGCCAGCAAATCGCTGAACAGCGACCCGTTCCGGTAGGGCGTTTCGATGAACAGTTGCGACTGTTGCCGCTGCTGCGCCTCCTTCTCCAAGGCCTTGATGGCCGCCACGCGCGGCGCTTTCTCAATGGGCAAATACCCGTGGAAAGCAAACTGCTGCCCGTTCAGCCCCGAAGCCATGAGCGCCAGCAGCAGCGACGACGGTCCCACCAGTGGCCGCACCCGCAGGCCCTGTCGGTGGGCCTCCCGCGCCAGCGCTGCGCCCGGGTCGGCAATGCCCGGGCAGCCCGCCTCGCTGAGAATGCCGGCATCAATTCCCTCCTTCACCAGCGGCGCGAGGGCGGCGCGCACTTCCGCATCGGTGCTGTCTTTGTCGATGACCACGAAGCGGATTTCCTCGATAACGCGGTGCGGGGCCACACTTTTCACGAAGCGGCGGGCCGTGCGGGCATTCTCCACCAGGAAGTAGGGGAGGGCCGCCACGGCGTCCACCACCTGCGGCGGCAGCACCTGCGGGGCCGTGTCATCGGCCAGCGGCGTGGGAATGAGAAAGAGGGTTCCGGACATAAAAAGTAGCTTGGACTCTGCGAGTCCGAGCGCGAGCGCAGCGAGCATCTCGCGAGAGGTTGATGGTTGGATGATTTTCAGCGCGAGGTGCTCGCTGCGCTCGTTGCTCGGACTCGCAGAGTCCAAGCTGCAATCAGCTCAGCGCGAATGTCTTCACCATTTCGAATACCTCTTCCGGCTTCTCGGCGTGCAGCCAGTGGCCGGCATCGACCACGGTCGCCACCTGCGAGTTGGGGAACAGCGCCGGAATATTCGTCAGCTTATCCTCGGCGGTGATGTAGTCCGACTTGCCGCCCCGAATGAACAGCGCGGGCTTCATAAATGGCGCGATGCCAATGGTTTCCTCTCCGATGGCGGCGAGCTGCGCGGCCAACACTTCCAGGTTGATGCGCCAGCCGAAGGTATTGTCTTCCTTGCGGTAGAGGTTTTTCAGTAAAAACTGCCGGGTGCCGAAGTTGGGCACGTACTTGGCCAGCGCGGCATCGGCCTCCTGGCGGTTGGTGCAGGTGGTGAAATCGACGGATTGCAGGCCGGCCACGATGTCGTCCTGGTGCTCCATGTTGGAGAAGCGCGGGGCGATGTCGACCACGATGAGCTTGGCCAGCCGCTCGGGATGGTCGAGGGCGAAGCGCATGGCCACTTTGCCGCCCATGCTGTGGCCCATAAGGGTGGTGTCGGGGCCGAGTTGCAGGTGGTCGAAGAGCGCCAGCACATCCTGCGCCATGAGGGCGTAGGTATGCTCAGGCGAGTGAAACGAGCGGCCGTGGTTGCGCAAATCCACGCTGATAACGCGCAGGTCGGTTTCGGTAGACCAGCGGCGGGCGAGGGTCTGCCAGTTGTCGAGGGTGCCAAACAGGCCGTGGAGGATAACCAGCGGGCGGCCCTGGCCCTGGTCGAGGTAATGAAGTAGCGGCATGGGGCAAAAGTAGGGCGTGGGGCCGCCGTAACCGTGCGCGCCGGTTAACTTCATCCTTTCCACATTTGAAATGTGGCACCTTTATCCCTATTTTATTCGGCCTTCTCAGGTTCTTTGGTTCTGAAACACCTCTTTCTTCCGCTCGCTGGGGCGCTGCTGCTGGCCGCGCCGGCCTTCGCTCAGGTCACGCCCCCCGGCTCTACCACTCCCGCCTCGCCGCCCAATGCCGCCTCGGCCCAGGAGCCCGCGCACCTTCCTAATCCGAACGACCCCGGGGCCCCGCGCAAATGGAGCCTGCACTTTCAGCAAACACTTGTAAACCAATGGCATAACGACCTGATTACGCCGTATGCGGGCGCCTTTAGCCTGGCCGACCGCGAATCGGCGAAGCTGTCGTTCACGAGCACGCTGTTTATTGGCCGGCGGCTGTGGAAGGGCGCGGCGGTGTACTTCAACCCCGAAGTGGCGGGCGGTACTGGCCTGAGCGGTGCGCGCGGCATCGCGGGCTTCACCAACGGCGAAACGTTCCGCATCGGCAACCCATCCCCCAATTTATACCTGGCCCGGCTGTACCTGCGCCAGGTGTTTGCGTTGGGCTCGGAAACCGATAAGGACGACGACGACCTCAACCAAGTGGCCGGCCCCACGCCCCGGCGCTACTTTGCCATCAACGTCGGCAAGTTCAGCACGGCTGATTTCTTCGACCAGAACAGCTACTCGCACGACCCGCGCACCCAGTTTCTGAATTGGAGTCTGATGAGCGCCGGCGGCTGGGACTACGCCGCCAACACCCGTGGCTATACCGTGGGCGGGGTTTTTGAGTACGTGACGCCCGGCTTTGCGGCCCGTTTTGCCACCACGATAATGCCCACCGAGGCCAATGGCCCCACGCTCAATTTCCACTACGGCACGGCCCACGCCGAAACCGTGGAGCTAACCAAAGTGTACCATCTCCGGGGCCGGCAGGGCACCATTCGGGCGCTGGGCTTCCGCAACGTGGCCGCGATGGCTACTTACAACACGGCCGTCCGGCTGGCCCAGCTCACCGGCGAGCAGCCCGACGTGACGCTGGTGCGCCGCGACGGCCACACCAAAATCGGTTTCGGCCTGAACGCGGAGCAGGAAATTGCCAAAAACGTGGGCCTGTTTGCCCGCGTGAGCTACAACGATGGCAAGAACGAAACCTGGGCCTTCACCGAAATCGACCAGAGTGCCAGCCTCGGCATTGTGAGCACCGGCGACCGCTGGCAGCGGCCCAACGACCGCGTTGGCGCGGCCATCGTCGTGAACGGCATCAGCCCCGAGCACCGCGCCTACCTGGCGGCCGGCGGCTACGGCTTCATGGTGGGCGACGGCCCCGGCACGGGCTACGTGCCCAACAATGGCGCCCTCAACTACGGCCTGGAGCAGATTGGCGAGGTGTACTATAGCTTCGCGCTGCCCATCTATCACGCATCAATTAGCCCTGATTATCAATTTGTTGTAAACCCTGGGTATAACCGCGACCGCAGCGGGCCGGTGCACGTAGTGGCCATTCGCCTGCACGTAGAGTTTTAGGAAAACGGAATAGAAAAAAAGGCAGAAAGAAATAACTTCGGGCAACCGCTGTAACGTTCGCAGCATCTGCTGGTAACCGGGTTCACTCACCTTTTCACCCTTTCCCCTTTTTTTCTCATGAAGAATTTTCGAATTACCTCAATGTGCGCCAGCCTGCTGGCCCTGGCCATGGGCACGCTCTCGTCCTTCACCGCGCCCCGGCCCCTGGCCGACCGCGAAACCCGCACAGTGGGCGCTTTCACCGAAATCAGCCTCGGCGGCTCGGCCCATGTGGTGGTGAAGCAGGGCAGCCCCCAAAGCGTGGTGGTGGAAGCCAGCAAGGAAGACCTGGCCGATTTTGAGACCGAAGTGAAAGGCAGCCAGTTGCGCCTGGGCTACCGCCAAAACGCGGGCAAGGGCATGTTCAACTACAAGAACCACGGCGCCGTGACGGTGTACGTGACCGTGCCCAGCCTCACGGCGCTGCGCGTAGGTGGCTCGGGCAAGCTGGAGCTAAACGGCCCGCTGGAAGCCGATGCCATGACACTGGCCGTGAGTGGCTCCGGCGATTTGCTGGTGCCGCAGCTGCGGGCCGGGCGCCTCGAAACGGCCGTGTCCGGCTCGGGCGATGTGACGGTGGGCGGCACCTGCCCCAGCAACGAAATCCGCATCAGCGGCTCGGGCAAAGTGCGGGCCCATGACCTGAAAACCGAAATCAGCCGCGCCCGCATCAGCGGCTCGGGCGATGCCCATGTGTATGCCAGCCGCACGGCCGAGGGGGCCATTTCTGGTTCGGGCAGCTTGTACGTGGCCGGCGGGGCCCAGCTTAGCAGCAACACGCACGGCAGCGGCCGGGTGACGAAGGAATAGCGTCAATGAGGAGTGAGGAGTTGAAATGGGAGCGTCCCTGATTTCAGCTCCTCACTCTTAACTAATACGGGCTTGCGGGTGTAAAATTCGGGCATATAACCATCCTGCGCCGACCGCCGGGGGATGCAGGCCGTACCTTTACCGGGCCGCCAATCGGCTTTGCGTTTCACCCAATACCACCCCGTGTATCTTCATCATGTGGCGGCCTACCTCCCGGAGGCCGTCGTCACCAATGCGCATTTCACTCGAATCAACGGCTTGGCCAGCGAGTGGATAATTGAGCGCACCGGCATCCAGGAGCGCCGCAAAGCGGCCCCCGGCGAGAATGCCAACACCATGGCCATTGCCGCCACCCGCGCCGCGCTGGCTGCCGCTCCCAGCTTTGCCCAGGCTAGTGTCGACCTTATCGTGGCCGGCACCTACACGCCGCACGATACTATTTTTACGGCCGCGCACGCCGTGCAGCGCGATTTGGGCATCAACGAAATCCCGACGGTGAGCATTTCTTCGGCCTGCTCGTCGCTGCTCAACGCCGTTGAAATTGTGGAAGGCTACTTTGCCATGGGCAAAGCCACCCGCGCCGTGGTGGTAGTAACCGAGCACAACACCGCCTACAACAACGAGGCCGACACCATGGCCGGCCACCTCTGGGGCGATGGCGCGGCGGCTCTGCTCATCAGCAAGGAGCGCATCAGCCCCGAGGACCTGCACATTGCTGAAGTCATCACCGGCGGCGCGGCTCCCGTAGGCAAAGCCGACGAGGCCGTGACCCTGAAACCGGTAGAAAAAGGCATCGTGATGCCCTTCGGCCGCGATGTGTTTCAGCAGGCCTGTACCTACATGGCCCGCGTCACCCAGACGCTGCTCGACAAGCACCACATCGCCACCCCCGACCTAACCTACCTCATCCCGCACCAGGCCAACCTGCGCATCTCGAAAAATGTGGCCAAGCAGCTTGGCATCGAGCTGGAGCGTACCGTGAACAACATCGAGCGCCTGGGTAACACCGGCTGCGCCGGCGCAGCCATCGGCTTGGCCGAAGTGTGGGACACGCTGAAGGGTGGCGATAAAGTGATTATCACCGTATTCGGCGGCGGGTACTCGTATGGCGCGATGCTCTTGAATAAGGGTTGAGTTTTGAGGGCTGAATGTTGAGTTTCGAATAACCTGACATATTCAACTCAACATTCAGCCCTCAAAACTCAACCCTTCATTATGCTCCCTCCCGCTACCGCCTTTCTGCCCGAAATTACCTTCCAGACCAGCCGGGCCAGCGGGCCGGGCGGGCAGAACGTGAACAAGGTGGAATCGCGGGTGGAGCTGCGCTGGCACCTGATGGATTCGCAGGTACTCACCGACCTCCAGAAGCAGCTGATACTGGAGAAGCTGGCCGGCCAGCTTACCACCGATGGCCTGCTGCTGCTAACCGCGCAGGACGACCGCAGCCAGCTCCGCAACAAGGAAATTGTGCTGGCGCGCTTCCACGAATTATTATTGAAAAGCCTGCGCCGGCCCAAGCCCCGCAAAGCCACCAAGCCCAGCAAAGGAGCCGTGCGCAAGCGCCTGGAGGGTAAAAAGATTCAGGGCGAGAAAAAGGCTAATAGGCGCAGGCTGGAGTAAAAGGTGAAATGGTGAGCTGGCGAACTGGTGAGTTTGTCGTTTCTGCGGCGCAGTTTACGCAAGCCGAACATCAAACTCACCAGTTCGCCAGCTCACCATTTCACCTTTTACAGCAGCGTGCCGCGCAGCAGCAGCAGGGCCACCGAGAAGTAGATAATCAGTCCCGTCACATCGACCAGCGTGGCCACGAAGGGCGCGGAGGACGTGGCTGGGTCCAGGCCCAGCTTCTTGAGCAGCAGCGGCAGCATGGAGCCCGCCAGCGAGCCCCACAGCACGATGCCCACCAGCGCAATGCCCACCGTGAGGGCCACCAGCGCCCAATGCTCGCCATAAATGGGCGTGATGCTCTGCCAAATGGCAATGCGCCCAAAGCCCACCAGGCCCAGAATCAGGCCCAGCGCCGAGCCGGTAATGAGCTCGCGCCGCAGCACCCGCCACCATTCGCCCAGCGTGAACTCGCCCAGCGCCATGGCTCGGATGATGAGCGACGTGGCCTGCGAGCCCGAATTGCCGCCCGAGCTGATGATGAGCGGCACAAACTGCACCAGCACGATGGCCTTCTGCAGCTCGCCCTCAAAAAACTGCATGGCCGAGGCCGTGAGCAGCTCGCCCAGAAACAGCACCACCAGCCAGCCGGCCCGCTTCTGCACCAGCGTCAGCAGCGGCATGGTGAGGTAGGGCTCATCGAGGGCTTCCGAGCCGCCGAGCTTCTGCATATCCTCGGTGTCTTCCTGCTCCCGAATGCTGAGGATGTCGTCAATGGTGACGATGCCGAGCAGGATGCCCTGGTCGCTTACCACGGGCAGGGCGTTGCGGTCGTTGCGCCGGAACACGTCGATGGCCTCTTCTTGGTCCTGCGTCACGGTGAGCTGCACGAAGCGGCGGTCCATGAGGTCGCGCACCCGGGCCGTGGGCGCGGCCAGCAGAAACTCCCGGATGCGGATGTCATCAATCAGGATGCCCTGCGCGTCGGTCACGTAGAGCATGCTCAGCGTTTCGGACTGCCCGCCGTGCTGCCGGATGAAGTCGAGTACCTGCTGCACCGTCCAGTTCTCGCGAATGGCAATGTAGTCGGGCGTCATCAGGCGGCCCACCGAGTATTCGGGGTAGCCCAGCAGCTGCAGGGTTACCTTGCGCTCTTCCTCGCTCAGGCTCTGCACGAGCTCGGCCACGAAGTTGGCGGGCAGGAATTCGAGCAGGGTGGTGCGGTCATCCGGCGACATCTCGTTGAGAATGTCGGCCATCTTATCCTGGGCCAGGTTGTCGAGGAAGTGCCGCTGCTCCTCCAGGTCGAGGTATTCGAACACCTCGGTGGCCAGCTTCAGGGGCAGCAGCCGGAAGATGATGAGCTGTTCCCGTTCCTCTTCCTCCTCGATAAGGGCCACCAGCTCCGCCGGCTGAAAGTCGCGGAGCACCTGTTTCAGCTTGAAAAATTCGCCCTCCTGAATCAGGGACGTGATGGTTTCCAGGGTATGCGGCTGCATGAAAAAGAGGGGAGGGGAGGTGCTTCGCTAGGCAAGCGGGGTTGATGGAGAGAATAAGCGTCACAAAAGTAGGCCGAACCGGATGGGAAATGGGTGCCGTAAGTTGAGAAAAGAACGTCAGGCAGAGCGCCGCATCTTGCCCGCAGTCACTCTGTCGATTGCGCGGCATTGCGCGGTAGCGATGCTTCGCTGCGCTCGGCATGACGTTCGAGGGCACGATGAAATCCTGCCGCCCGCCGCCCCCAAATCCCCGCCGCCGCCCCATCTTGCCGCCCCAAACCCGTATTTATGCCTGATGCTTCTCCCGTTGCCGCGCCCCTGGGCACGCTCGCCGTGCTCGGTGGCGGCGACGATGACCCCCTGCTGACCCTGCTGGCCGGCCTGCTGCCCGACCGCAACCTGCCCATTGAGGTGCTGACCACGGCTTCCCGCCGCCAGCCAGCCCGCACCGCCGCCGCCTACGCCCACTCCTGGAATCAGCTGGGCTGCCCCCACGTCCGGCACCTGCAAATAAACGAAGACCACCCCGCCGACGACCCCGCCACGCTCACGCGCCTGCGCCGGGCCGCGCTCGTTCTCATGAGCGGCGGCGACCAGGAGCGCCTCACCGATTTCCTGCTCGGTACCGAATTTCTAACCATTCTCAAGCAGAAATACCAGACCGAAGCCGGCTTTATCCTGGCCGGCACCAGCGCCGGGGCCTCCGCCGTGGCCGAGTATATGCTGGTGAACGGCCACGGCTGGCGCAGCCTGCTGGGCGGCCGCATCGAGGTGAAACCCGGCCTGAACCTGCTGCCCGGCGTGCTGCTCGACCAGCACTTTGCCGAGCGCGGGCGCTACGCACGCCTCATGCACGCCGTGCTGGCCCAACCGGCCCTGCTGGGCATCGGCCTGAGCGAGGAAACCGGTCTGCTCATCCGGTCCGGCCAGCCCGCCCAGGTATTCGGCGAGGAAGCTGTGGTGGTTATCGACGCGGCCCAGGCCACTCACAACAACCTGCCCGGCCTGCCCGATGGCGCGGTTATCAGCGGGCATGGCTTGCAGCTGCACGTGCTGGTAGCCGGCCAGGCAATTGACATTGCCGGCCGCAAAGTGCGGCCCGGTGGGGCGTAGTGCGAAGCGGTGCTTCGCAGCTCCGTGCCGCCGAAATCGGGGGGCTGCGCGCGGGAACGCGAAGCACCGCTTCGCACTACGTCCTAGCGGCGCACTTCTACCCAGCCTTTGGCGCGGCGGTCGTCGGCGTCGCGCAGCTGGTAGTAGTAGATGCCGTCGGGCAGGCCAGCGGCGTCCCAGTTGTTGTGGTAATTGTTGGTTTGGTACACGCGCTGGCCCCAGCGGGTGTACACTTCCAGCGATGCCGGCCGGCAGCTGAAGCGGGGCTGGAAGGCCTGGTTGGTGGCGTCGCCGTTGGGGGTGATGATGTTGGGCATGAACACGTCGCCCACTTCTACGGGCGAGAAGCCGGTGAGTACCTCGCAGTTACCGTAGCGGGCCGTGAGGGTAACGCGATACGTGCCGGGCTGGGTGTAGCGGTGGGTGGGCTCAGCAGCGGTGCTGGGCTCGCTGCCATCGCCAAAATCCCAGCGGTAGGTGGCATGCGGGGCCAGCAGCACCGGCGAGAGCGGGCAGTCGAACGGCGCGAGGCCGGCGTAGCGCGGCGCGGCGGCGCACTCCGGCAGGTTCAGGCCCACATCCTGCGATGATACGGGGGCCAGCACCACCGTGCGGGTGGCTGTGGCCTGGCAGGGGCCCTGCGTCACGGTGTAGATGAGCGGAAATACGCCGCCCCGGTTGCCGGTATTGGGCGGGGTGAAAAAGCCGCCGGCCGTGACGCCCGTGCCACTCCACACGCCGCCGGCCGGCGCGTAGCCGCGCAGCTGGAAGGGCTGCCGCAGGTCGGCGCACAGGGTGGTGTCGCGGCCGGGCGTGATGACGGGCAGGCGGTTCACCACCACCTGCTGGCTAAGGGTGCCGCAGCCCAGCGAATCGGTAATGCTGTAGGTGAGCGTGTGGGTGCCCGTGCCGGCCGCGGCTGGGTCGAAGCGGCTATTGCTCACGCCGGGTCCGCTGAAAGTGCCGCCGGCCGGCGTGGCCGCCAGGGTCACCGCCGCGCCCACTATGCACTGCGTAGGCACGGGCGCAAAGGTGGGCACCACCGGCGGGGCCACCACGTAGCGCACGCGGCGGGTGCTCAGGCAAATGCCGGCGGTGGCCACCGTATAGTTGAGGACGTAGTCCCCGGCCCCACGGCCGTGGGCACGAAGCGGTAGCCGCCGCCCACGGCCGCCTGCACGCCCGGCCCGGCCCACACGCCCCCGGCCGGGCTGCCAGCCAGGGCCACGGGGCCATTGTCGAGGCATAGGTAGCGGCTTGGGCCGGCGTCGGCCTGCAGTACTTCAAAATTCATTTTGAAGGCGCCGTTGTTGCAGTTCGAACTGCCGTTGCGCACGGTGTAGGTGCCCGCGCCCGGCGGCAGCGGGAAGCTCTGCGTGCTGCCGCAGCTGGCGCATACGGCCTGGTACACCACGCCGCGCTTATCGAAGCGCGAGGTGCCACCATCCACGTGCTCGGGCACGCCGTTCTGGCCGAAAAAGGTGGCGTACTCCAGCTTCGCCATGCCGGCCGAGAATTCGGCCAGGTAAAAATCGGAGCCGTCGGTGGTGGTCTGGAGGGCTCCGGCGGTGGTGGGCAGGCCGTTGGTGCTGCCGCCCAGGTAGCCGCCGCTCCGGCCGTTCACCTGCCCGCCCCAGCCGCTGACGTACACCCGCTCGCAGTCATCGACCAGAAAAGCCGTGGGTACCAGGTTGGGGCCGTTGGTATTGCTCCCGCTGCCAAACGCCTTGCTGTAGAGGCTGTTGGTGAGGTCTTTGTTCAGCTTTTGAATAAACTGCGTGCCGTTGGGCGTGGCGTAGAGGCCCAGTGTAGTGGGGTATTGTCCCAGCGTCTGGCCCAGTAGGTAGGCATCGCCATCGGCATCGAGCTGTAATAAAAAGGCTTGGTCGTAGGCACTGGTGCCCACGTAGCTGCTGCGTTCGAGGGTGCGGCCATCGGCGCTGATGCGGGCCACGAAGCCATCGGTGGCGCCGCCCTGGTAACTGCCTCGGAACGTGCCGGCCGTGACCGGGAAATCGCGCGAGGTGGTGCCGCCGCACACGTACACCCGTCCCTGGGCATCGCGCTGCATCGAGTAGGCAGCATCGGAACCGGTGCCGCCCAAAAAGCCGCCCCAGAGCATCACGTTCAGATTTGCCGATAATTTGCAGACCACCGCATCGGAGCCCGTGCCCGTAGCCAGGGTACCATTGAACCCGCCACTCTGGTTCGCCAATGGGAAATTGCGCGAGCTGGTGGAGGAGGCCACGTACACGTTGCCGGCGTCGTCGAGCAGCACATCGCCCCGGAAGCAGTCGCCGTAGTTGGCGGCCAGCGCAAAGCCGCTCGATACGCCGTCGTTGCCGCTGCCGCCGAGGTAGGTGCTGGCCAGCAGGCGGCTGCCATCGGCGCTGAAGCGGGTCACGACGAGGTCGGAGCCGTTGGGCATGTCGTACGGAAAGCCGTCGGTGAAAGGGTCGAGGGATGAGCCGCCCCCAAAGAAGCGCTGCCAGGCCCCCGTTGTGGTGGGATAGTTGGTTGACGAGGTGCTGCCCAGCACCACCAGCTCGTTCTGCGCGTTCACCACCAGGCTGTGCGGAAACTCGCTGCTGTTGCCGCCCAGGTAGGTGGCCCACACCCGAGCCGTCGCACCGCTCACGCTGGTGTTGTACTTGATAATGCCCATGTCCTCCACGCTGCTGAAGGCGGTGTAGAACGCGCCGGGCGTGGCCGGGTAGGTGCCGCCCAAATTGCTGGCCACAATGCCGCCCGAATACATATTGCCCGCGTTGTCATAAGTCGCGGTGAAGCCCCAGTTATCGGCCGTCGAGCCGGTGAGGGTGGAGAACTGGACCGTGGGGTCGATGGTCAGGGCGCGGGCGTGGTCGTAGGCGCCCAGGGCGAAGGTGAGGGTGCGGCCCGTGAGCACGTAGCGGCAGGCCACGGCCTGGCGCTGCCCGGCGGCATCGAGCTGCCAGGCCTGCGGGGCCAGCTCGGTAGTAGTGCCCACCGTGGTTTTAATAACGAGGTTGCCGGCCGCGTCCAGGCGCAGGGCGCTGGCCCCGTCGTAGCGCAGGGCCACGCGGGTGGGGTTGGCGCGGGGAGCCAGCAGCACATCGTATTCGAGCTGCTTACCAATATTTTCATACAGCGTCAGGTCGATTCCCGGCCACAGGTTGGTGTAGCGCAGCCGCCGAAACGCGCCCACGTGGCTGGCCCAGCGCCGGCTGTCGTTGCCGATGAAGTAGTTGCGCTCACCAGCCGTGGGTGTTTCGGCCGTGAGGCGGGCGCGGGCGTTGGCCTGCTCGAAGTGCACGGTGTAGGAGTGGGCCGCGATGCTGTCGGCTTTGGCCTTGCCGCCGCTGGGGCGGGGCGCGCCATCGTGGTGGTGCAGGGCGGCGGGGTCCAGGAAGGCGTAGGTGAGGGCAGTGGGCAGCACGAACAGCGTGCCGGCCGGCAGGGTAGCCTCGTAGCGCACGCGGCCATCCCACTGGCCTTTGTTCTGCACAAATTCGAGGCTGGAGCCGGTGGGGGCAGTGGCCGCGCCCCGTGCCGCCTGCGCCGGGCACGATAGGGCAGCACAACCTACTAAAGCCAGCACAAAGCGGCCCAACGAGCGGAGAGGTATCGGCATAGAAACGCCAGAGGCAGAAAGGAGTGGAAAGGCAAAGATTGGAAAAAAGCAGCGCCCGGCCCGCGCTGGGCGCGGGCTATGGCCGGAATGGCAATCGCGCAAAATTCGTGCGCGTCTTGTGTGTCGTGGGCATGCAGTGCGAAGCGCCGCTTCGCACCTACTCGAAGCGGGGGGTGGCCGTTATCTTTGCGGGCTCCGTTGCTTGTACCGTGCGCCGCTCTTTCGCTTTCAAATTCACGTTGCTGACCCTGGCCTGGCTGCTGCTGGCCATTGCCTGCGAGCAGGTGCCCGCGCGGGTATTTTGGCCAGTGGTGTTTGGGGCGCTCACCACGCCGGTGGCGCTGGTATGCACGTTTGTGCTGGCGCTATACTGGCTGCGGCGCAACTGGCGCGTGGCGGTGCTGCCTATTGTGGCGCTGGGCCTCACCTGGCCGCATGTGCAGCGCGGGCTGGCGCTGCACGCGCCGCTTAATCGCGCTTCGCTTAATGAAGAATTAGGGATGAAGAATGAGGAATTGGGGACGAAAAAGGCGGAGGTGGGCAAGAACAAAATTCCTCATTCCTCATTCTTCATTCCTCATTCAAACGAAGTAAGCCTACTGTCGGCCAACGTGCGCATTTTCAATGTGTATGCCCAGCTGCGCGACCCGGATTTTGCCTCGTCCAAGGGCTTTGTGCGGTGGCTGGCCACCAGCCCCGCCGATGTGCTCTGCCTGCAGGAATACTACAACGAGCCGCTGGGCAACAGCGCCGAGGCCAAGGTGTTCCACACCGAAGAGCGGCTGGGCCGCAGCAGTGGCCGCCACGCATTTGTGTCGCCCAGCCTCACCAATGCCATTGGGGCAGAGTTTGGGCTGGCTATTTTCTCGCGCTTTGCCATTGTGCGGCGCGGCACCATTGCCTTCGGCAAGCTCTCCCAAAACCACGCCATGTGGGCCGACCTGGCCCGCCCCGCCAGCCGCACCGGCACGGGCCGGCCCGATACCATTCGCGTGTTCAACCTGCACCTGCAAAGCATGAGCATGGCCGAAAGCGACATCACCACCGCCACCACCAGCCGCGCCGGCCTGCGCCAAAAAGCTCCCAACCTGCTGCGCCGCTTCCGCAATGGGGCCGTGGCCCGGGGCACGCAGGTCGATACTGTGCTAGCCCGCGTGGCCCGTTCGCCCTACCCCGTGCTGCTGGCCGGCGACACCAATGACCTGCCCTATTCCTACGTCTACGACCAACTGGCCGACCATATGCAGAACGCCTGGGCCACCGTGGGCTTCGGCATCGGGGCCACGTATAATGGCAAGCTGCCCGGCCTGCGCATCGACCAGCAGTTTGCCAGCAAGCAGTGGCAGGTGCTGGGCTGTAAGGTGCATCGGGAAATCAAGTGGAGCGACCATTTCCCGGTCGAAGGGCTTTATCGGTTAATGGAGTAGTACGATAACTCCCCTCCTTGGTAAGGAGGGGAGTTATCCTCCCGCTACCTTTGCACCATGTCGCTTCAGCTTTATAACACGCTTACCCGCAAGAAAGAAGAATTTCAGCCCGTGCACGCGCCCCAGGTGGGCGTGTACCTGTGCGGCCCCACCGTATACAGCGAAGCCCACCTGGGCAACGCCCGTGGCCCGGTGGTGTTCGACGTGCTCACGCGCTACCTGCGCCACCTGCAGTACCAGGTGCGCTACGTGCGCAATATCACCGACGTAGGCCACCTCGAAAGCGACGCCGATACCGGCGAGGACAAGATGGAAAAGGCCGCCCGCGCCGCCCGCATCGAGCCCATGCAGGTGGCCCAGCACTTCACCAACCGCTACCGCCAGCACATGCTGGGCCTGGGCTGCCTGCCGCCCGATATCGAGCCCCAGGCCAGCGGCCACATCATCGAGCAGATTCAGGTGATTGAGGAAATCATCGCCAATGGCCTGGCCTACGAAGTCAATGGCTCCGTTTATTTCGACGTGCCGAAGTACGACGAGGAAGGCAAGCGCTACGGCAAGCTCTCGAACCGCAGCATTGAAGACCAGCTAGCCGGCACCCGCGCCAACCTCGAAGGCCAGAGTGAGAAGCGCAGCCCCCTCGATTTTGCCCTCTGGAAGAAGGCCTCGCCCGAGCACATCATGCGCTGGCCCTCGCCCTGGGGCGAGGGCTTTCCCGGCTGGCACCTGGAGTGCTCGGCCATGAGCCGCAAGTACCTCGGCGAGCTGAGTGACATTCACGGCGGCGGCCTCGACCTCATGTTCCCGCACCACGAATGCGAGATTGCGCAGAGCCAGGGCAGCCACTCGCATTCCGACGAGGCCCGCTTCTGGGTGCACAACAACATGATAACCGTGAACGGCACCAAGATGAGCAAGAGCGTGGGCAACTTCGTGTTGCTGGGCGATATGTTCAAGGGGCCCACTGGGCCGCTGGCCTTCGGCTACTCGCCCATGGTGGTGCGCTTCTTCCTGCTGCAGGCCCACTACCGCTCGCCGGTTGATGTGAGCGACGATGCCCTGCAAGCCGCCCGTAAAGGCTACCGCAAGCTGATGAACGGCCTGCGCCTGCTGGATAAGCTTAGTGGTGAAATGGTGAGTAGTGAATTAGTGAGTGATGAGGCGAATGATAAACTCGCTAATTCACCAGCTCACCAGCTCACTACATTGGCCGCTAAGCCCGCCGATTTTCTCGACGACGACCTGAACACGCCCCGCGCCATGGCTGCGCTGTTCGACCTGCTCAAGCGCTTCAATACGCTGGCTGCCAACCCCGCCGCGCTGGCCGAAGTAGGCGCCGAGGCCTTCGCCCAGGCCGCCGCCACCTACCGCACCATGGTGCAGGACGTGCTGGGCCTGAGCGACGAGCCCCGCGCCAACGTGGAGCAATTGCTGGAGCTCACCCTCGGCTTCTACTCCGAAGCCAAAGCCGACAAAGCCTACGACAAAGTGGACGTTATCCGGGCCGCCCTCAAAAACCAGGGCATCGTGATAAAAGACACCAAAGCCGGTGTGGAGTGGGCGTATAGCGAGGAATAAAATCTGTCAGGCTGAGTGCAGCGAAGCATCTTATCACGCCTGCGCCGGTTGAGTTACTAACCTACACGACCCCGGGCGCGATAAGGTCCTTCGCTGCGCTCAGGATGACAGTTAAAACATGAATTTTCGCTCCCTTCGCCTTCCCCTCGCCGCCCTGGCCGGCCTCTTCCTGCTCACCGGCTGCCCCGATAAAAAGGCCGCCGAAACCGTGGGTAGCGCCCCGGCCGAAGTCAAGCTGCCCAAAGCTCCGGTGTTCAACGCCGACTCGGCCTACGCCTTCACGGCGAAGCAGGTAAGCTTCGGGCCGCGCGTGCCCAACTCCAAGGCCCATATTGCCACCGGCAACTGGCTGGTAGCCAAGCTGAAAAGCTACGGCCTGAAGGTGATGGAGCAACCCTTCGAGGCCATGACCTTTGACGGTACCAACATCCACGCCCGCAACATCATTGCGCAGTACCAGCCCACGGCGGCTCGGCGCGTGGCCATCTTCGGCCACTGGGACACCCGGCCCTTTGCCGATGCCGATAAGGTGAAGAAAAACGCCTCCATGGACGGCGCCTCTGACGGGGCCAGCGCTGTGGCCGTGGCCCTCGAAATGGCCCGCCAGCTCAGCCAGCAGCCCGACTCGCTGGCCCCCAACGT
This sequence comes from Hymenobacter siberiensis, assembly GCF_018967865.2. Taxonomy (NCBI): domain Bacteria; kingdom Pseudomonadati; phylum Bacteroidota; class Cytophagia; order Cytophagales; family Hymenobacteraceae; genus Hymenobacter; species Hymenobacter siberiensis. The sequence continues at coordinate 4,590,946 of NZ_JAHLZY020000001.1, read as the reverse complement.
AGGCGTCGACTTCATTTTCTTTGATGCCGAGGACTGGGGTCACGACGACACCACCCAGGCCGGCCTCAAGGACCAACTGGCTGGCAGCGGCACCGATTCGTGGTGCCTGGGCTCGCAATACTGGGCCAAAAATCTGCTGCCCGCCGGCTACAAGGCCGAGTACGGCGTGCTCCTGGACATGGTGGGGGCGAAGAACGGCAAGTTTACCCGCGAGGAAACCTCGCGCACCAACGCCCGCGCCGCCCTCGACAAAATCTGGGGCGTGGCCTCGCAGCTGGGCTATTCCGATTACTTCCGCTACGAGGACACCGGCGGCATCACCGACGACCATGTCTACACGAATCGGGCCGGCATTCCCACCATCGACATCTACCACTACAACTCGCCCACCGACTACTTCCCCGCCTACCACCACGCCACCACCGACAACATGGCCATCATCGACCGCAACACGATGAAAGCCGTGGGCCAGACCATGTTGCAGGCCTTGTACGTGGACTAAAGCCGTTTTGCTGGTAGCTAAAAGTAGCGCGTAAAAAAAGGGGGAGGGCCAGACGGCCCGCCCCCTTTTTGTGCCCGGGTGGAAATGAAATGCAGGTTCTCCTGCGCTACGCATCAGCCGAGAGCCGGGCCCCCGTGCCGTTCACGGTCAGCGTTAACGTCTGCCCCACCACCAGGGCCAGGTTGTTGGCCTCGTGCCCCACGGGGAAGCCGTAGCCCACCGGGAAGTCGTAGAGGCGGGCATAGGAATTGATGATTTCGAGGGCCGTGCTGCCGAAGGGCACGGTATTGTCGCGCATGGCCGAAAAGTGGCCCACTACCAGCCCGGCCAACCCGGCCAGCTGCCCGCTGCGGTGCAGGTGCAGCAGCATCCGGTCGATGTGGTAGAGGTACTCGTCGAGGTCTTCCAGAAACAGGATGCGGCCCGCAAAGCCGGCCTGCGAGGCCGTGCCCGTGATGGTTTGCAGGAGGCTCAGGTTGCCGCCCACCAGCGCGCCGGTAGCAGTGCCGGGCCAGTTGAGGGCATGCGGAGCCACTTCGATGGGCTGAAAGGCTTCGCCGAACAACGCCCGTCGCAGGGTTTCCAGTGCCAGCTCGCCGCCGGCCTGATGGAACAGCACCGGCATTACGCCGTGGATGCTGGCGTAGCCCAGGGCCAGCAGGTGGGAGTTGAGCACCGTGATATCGGAGAAGCCCGTCACCCACTTGGGGTGGGCACGAAAGCCGGCGAAGTCCAGCCCGTCCACGATGCGGGCCGTGCCGTAGCCGCCCCGGGCGCACAGAATGGCCCGGATGGCCGGGTCGTCGAGCTGCTGCTGAAAATCACGGCGGCGCAGGTCGTCGTCGCCGGCAAACTGGTGGTGGTTGCCGCCAATGCTTTCGCCCAGCACCACCTTCAGTCCCCAGCTTCGGAGGGTGGCAATGGCGGGGGCCAGCTCAGCGGCCGAGATTTTGCGAGCCGGACTCACAATGGCGACGCGCTGACCGGCGCGCAGGGCGGGAGGGATGGAAATGGACATGACGGAGCGGGATTAAGCAGCCACAAATAACGCAGGCTGTATCTTCGGAACCAGCGCGGCCCCACCCGGCCACCCCAACGCCGGCTCGCCTGCCGGCGTTGATGCCCAAACCGGCCGCCGCTGTATTATCCGGCTACTATTTTCTCTTTTTGTGATGAAAATACTTTTTCTCTTCCTTGCCACCCTGCTGTTCACGGCCGCCCAGGCGGCCAGTGCCCAGGGCGTTATCGACACCACCGGCGGGCGCTACTACCGGCCGCTGTTCCCCAACGTGACCGTGGCTTCGGGCGTGGCCTTTGGCGCGGCCGTAAACTCGGTAGGCACCAACCAGGCGCTGCTTATGGATATTTACCAGCCCACCGGCGATGCGCTGGCCCGGCGGCCGGTTATCATCTTCGCCCACCAGGGCGGCTTCGTGACGGGCCTGCGCACCGATGCCTACATGGTAGACGTGTGCACAAAGTTTGCCCGCCTGGGCTACGTCACGGCCAGCATCGACTACCGGCTGCTGGACTTCAGCATCGTTCTCGGCGGTGGTTTCGATACCGTGAACATTGCCAAATCGGCCATTCGGGGGATGCAGGATTTGCGCGCCGCTGTGCGCTTCTTCCGCAAAGACGCGGCTACTGCCAACGCCTACCGCGTCAATCCCGGCTACATCATCGTGGGCGGCTCGTCGGCTGGGGCGTTTGCCGCGCTCGAAGTCGGTTACCTTGATAAAGCCCCCGAAGTGCCTGCTTACGTGGGTATTGTCGCCCTGGGCGGCGTGGAGGGCGTGAGCGGCAACCCAGGCTACAGCAGCCTGCCCCAAGCCGTGCTCAACCTGAGCGGAGCCACCGAAAGCCCCAATTACATCGAGGCCGGCAACGCGCCGCTGTGCAGCGTGCACGGCACCGCCGATGGCACCGTGCCCTACCTGCAAGGCCGGGTGGGCTCGTTCCTGCCGCCCAAGTACGTGTATGGCAGCGGCCGGCTCAATCCCCGCGCCACCGCCCTGGGCATTCGTAACACGCTGCGCACCTTGCGCGGTGCGGGCCACATTCCCTTCGAGACTAATGCGGCCTACGCCGACACGACCTTCCGCACCATCCGCGATTTTCTGCGGCCCGTGCTGGCCCTGCCCGGCCTGGTGGTGACGGCCGCCCAGGCCCCGGCCGCGCCCGCGCCCGCGCCCGCCGCCCAAGCCTATCCCAACCCCGCCGCCGACGCCATCCGCATCCTGCTGCCCGCCGCCTGGGCCAATATTGCCGAGGCTCAGCTGCTCGATGCCGCCGGGCGCGTGGTGCGTACCATCAGCCCCACCACCCCCACGCTGGACGTGCTACGGGGCACCCTCAAGGCCGGCATCTACCTGCTGAAATTCCCTGGCCAGGCGCCGGTTCGCATCGAGTTTCGCTGATTAACTCAAACCGCTTTGCGGCTAACAGGGTTTATCAATTTATTGATAAACAAATAGATATGAAATATTCCTGACGTTTCGGGGCTATTTGGTGTTTGGGAGAATTATGCCCCGGCCGTTGCCTCGGTGCGGGCCTGCACCGTTTGCACTGCCCCGCTCAGCGGCCGCACTGCGCCCCGCCGCGCCACGAACAGACCATTGGTCCTCAGCTCCTGGCGCCAGGCCCACAGCTGCTGGAGGGCTACCGGGCCGGTGGCATAAGGTCCGTTCGCGTCAGTTTGTAGGGCGGTGGCGGGCAGCTCCAGCCAGGTCAGCACCTCGCGCAGCACACCCACGTCGGCGTGGCGCAGGTAGGTATCTATTTCCAAGGCGTGGGTCAGCTGCGTTTCGGGGGCATCGGCCCGCTTGGCATAGCCGTAGCGGTAGCCGCGCCGCAGGGCCAGCACATCGGCCAGCACCGCCGAGCCGGTGGGATGCCCGCCCGCGCCGCGCCCGCGCAGAAACTGCGGGCCGGCGTATTCGGCGTCAATCACCACCCCATTAAACTCGCGCTCGACAGTAAATAACGGCGACTCCGGCCCCAGCAGCTGCGGCGTAACCAGCGCCGTGATGCGGCCATCCGGCAGGCGCTGCACGGCCGCTACTACTTTGATTTTCTGCCCCTGCGCCGCCGCGAAAGCAATATCCGCCGCGCTGATTCCTTCGATGCCCAAATTCACTACCTCCTCAGCTTCCAGAAAAACCCCATAGGCGTGGGCCGCCAGAATCACGGCCTTCGAGCGCGGGTCAAACGCGCCCATGTCCAGCGACGGGTCGGTTTCGGCGAAGCCTTTGGCCTGGGCCTCGGCCAGGGCTGTTGCGTAGTCAGTGCCTTCCTCGCTCATACGCGTCAGCACGTAGTTCGACGAGCCGTTGAAGATGCCCTGCACCGCCCGCAGCGGCTCGTGGCTGAAGTAGCCATCCAGCGTGCGAATGATGGGAATGCTGCCGCACACGGCCGCTTCGTACAGTAACGTGCCACCGAAATCCAGCTCCAGCTGCACCAGCTCGGGCAGGTGCCGGGCCAGCATGGCCTTGTTGGCCGTGGCCACGCGGCGGCCCTGGCGCAGGGCCGCGCTCACCAGCCGGAAAGCCTCGGCCGGGTCGTCGATGACTTCTACCAGCACGTCCAGCGTCGGGTCGGCCAGCAAGTCATCCGCTCGAAAGCTGAAGTGCCCGGCGGACAGCGTACGGGGCTTATCGGGGTTTTTCACGGCAATGCGGGCAATGGTCAGTCCCAGTTCCGGCTGCCGCTGCACGATGTCATAAAAGCCCTGTCCTACGCAGCCAAAGCCAATCAGGCCAATGCGCAGGGGTTGTTTCTCAACGTCCATTCTCAAAGGGAAAAAAATGCGTCATGCCGAGCGCCGCCGAGGCATCTCGCGTGTGGTAGCAATCCAATCATAAGAAAAGAATTGCTGCTGCACGCGAGATGCTTCGGCGGCGCTCAGCATGACGTTCTGATTGTTTTTAGAATTAGTTAATGCACGAACGTAGGCGCGTAAAACAGCTCCAGAAAGTGCGTGATGGCCGCCGTTTCCAGCAAAAAGCCGTCGTGGCCGTAGCGCGAGTCCAGCTCGGCATACATGGCCCCCGGAATGTGCGCCGCCAGCTCGCGCTGCTCGCTCAGCGGGAACAGCACATCCGACGTAATGCCCAGTACCAGCGTGCGCGCCCCAATGCGGGCCAGCGCCGCCGGCACCCCGCCCCGGTGGCGGCCGAGGTTATGGGTGTCCATGCTCCGGCTCAACGACACGTAGCTATAAGCGTCGAAGCGCGACACCAGCTTGTCGCCCTGGTAGCGCTGATAGGCGCTGGCGCGGTGCTGGCGTAGCAGCGCGTCGTTGTCGGGGTCGGTCTGGGTTTCGGCGTAGGCCTCGTAGCTGCGGTAGCTGAGCAGGGCCATGGCGCGGGCGGCGCGCAGGCCATCGTCGCCCCCGCCGGGCTGGCCGGCGGCATAGGTCGGGTCGGCCTCAATGGCCAGCCGCTGGGCCTCGTTAAAAGCAATTCCCCAGGCCGAATGCCGGGCGTTGGTAGCGATGACAATCAGATGGTCGAACAAATCGGGGCGCAGCACGGCCCATTCCAGCGCCTGCTGCCCACCCAAAGAGCCGCCAATCAGTGTGTTGATATCCGCCAGGTCCAGCTCCTCCCGCAGTGCCTCGTGCGCCGCCACCAGGTCCCGGATGCTGAGCAGCGGGAAGTGCTGGAAGCGCGCCCGGCCGGTGGCCGGGTCGGCATCGAGCGGGCCGGTAGTGCCGTAGCATGAGCCCAACACGTTGGCACACAAGATAAACCACTCCGAAGGGTCGTAGTGGCAGCCCGGCCCTACCAGGCCCGGCCACCAAGCCAGCACGTCGGCATTGGCCGTGAGGGCGTGGCACACCCACACCACATTGTCGCGTTCTTCGTTGAGTTGGCCCCAGGTCTGGTAGGATACATGCGCCCCGGTCAGGGTTTCGCCGCTTTCCAGCTTAAGGTCAGGGAGTTCAAATAGTTGGGTTGGCATAATTCAATTAAATAGCACAGCTTTAGAACCAGCGAATCGGCCCGGAACAATAGTTTCTCACTCCCATTTCTCCTCCCATCACGGAAGAGGCCCGGGCCGATGCACCAATTCTTTTTTAGTAGTTAAGCGTTAACCACTAACCACTATACTTCCAGCGGCTGGGCGTGCTCCAGCTCGGGCTCGCCCACTTCCTGACCTTCCGTCGGCAGGCTGGCCGTGTTGCCGATGGCATCGAAAGCCGCCTGCAAATCAGCCTTGATGTCGTCGAAATGCTCAATACCCACCGACAGGCGCAGCGAGGTCGGCGTCACGCCGGCGGCCAGCTGCTCGGCTTCGCTCATTTGCTGGTGCGTGGTGGCCGAGGGCTGGATGATGAGTGTCTTGGCATCGCCCACGTTGGCCAGGTGGCTGATGAGCTTGAGGCTGTCGATGAATTGCATAGCGTTTTCCTTGGTGCCCTTCACCCGGAACGAGAGCACGCCGCCGAAGCCACGCTTCAGGTATTTCTGGGCAATGGCGTGGTAGGGGCTGCTGGCCAGGCCGGGGTAGTTCACACTTTCTACCTGCGGGTGCTGCTCCAGCCAGGTCGCTACTTTCAGGGCGTTTTCTACCGTGCGGTCCACGCGCAGGCTCAGGGTTTCGAGGCCAATGAGCAGCTGCCAGGAGTTGAATGGGCTGATGGCCGGGCCAAAATCACGCAGCCCTTCTACCCGCGCCCGGATGATGAAGGCGATGTTGCCAAACGGGCTGTTTTTGCCAAATACGTCGTTGAATATCAGGCCGTGGTAGCCTTCGCTGGGCTCGGTAAACTGCGGAAACTTGCCGTTGCCGAAGTCGTATTTGCCGCTGTCCACAATCACGCCGCCCACGCTGGTGCCGTGCCCGCCAATCCACTTCGTGGCCGACTCCACCACAATGTGCGCGCCGTGCTCCAGGGGCCGGAACAGGTAGCCGCCCGCGCCAAAGGTGTTGTCCACAATCAGCGGTAAGTCATGCTTTTTGGCAATGGCCGCGATGGCGTCAAAATCGGGAACGCTGAAGCTGGGATTGCCGATGGTTTCGAGGTAAATGGCCTTGGTCTTCTCGTCGATGTGCTCCTCAAACGAAGCCGGGTTGTCGCCATCTGCGAAGCGGGCCTCAATGCCCAGGCGCTTGAAGGCCACCTTAAACTGGTTGTAGGTGCCGCCGTAGAGGTAGGCCGTGCTCACAAAGTTGTCGCCGGCTTGCAGGATGTTGTTCAGGGCAATGAACTGGGCCGCCTGCCCCGAGCCCGTGGCCAGGGCGGCAATGCCGCCTTCCAGCGCCGCCACGCGCTGCTCGAACACGTCGGTGGTGGGGTTCATCAGGCGGGTGTAAATGTTGCCAAACTCCTTCAGCGCAAACAAGTTCGCGCCATGCTCAGCGTTTTTGAAAACGTAGCTGGTGGTTTGGTACAGGGGTACGGCGCGGGCACCGGTGGTGGGGTCGGGCTGCTGGCCGGCGTGAAGCTGGAGGGTTTCGAAGTGTTGGGGCTGAACGGACATAATACTGAGGTTTTAAGCGTGAAGCGTTGAATATTTCAGGTTTTAATCAGGGCTATAGCCGGGCCAGTGCATCGAGCAGCACGGTCGGGTCGGGACGTTCCTTGAAGTTGGCCTCGGTGGCGGCCCACGCAATGCTGCCGTCCTGGGCAATAATAAAGGTGCCCGTCAGAGGCAATTCGCCACTGTCGTCGCCGTTGAACACGGCCAGGTCGATGCCCACGCCGTGCAGGGTGTGGTACACGGCATCGCCTACTTGGTAGGCCAGTCCGTATTGCTTGGCCACCGTATTGCCAGCATCGCTGAGCACCGGGAATTGCAGGTTTTTTTCCTCCGCCGTGAGGCTGGTCAGGTCCAGCGTTTGGGGCGAAATGGCCACCAGTGTGGCGTTATTCGCGGTAAAGTGGGCCAACGCCTGGTTGTAGGCCCGCAGCTGCACGTTGCAATATGGGCACCAGTTGCCCCGGTAAAACACCAGCACCACCGGCCCAATTGCCCGCAGGCTGGCGAGCGAAACCGGCTGCCCATTGGCGTCGGGGAGGGTGAAATCGGGCGCAACCTGGCCGGTGCGGAGGCTGTGCTGAACCAGACCAGCCGCGTGTACGGCTGCAATGCCGGCATCAATGGTTTGGCTGGCGGTAGCGGGCAGCACATTGGCCAGGTGTTGGGCAGTAGCAGCCAGTTCGGGCTGAATGGATGCAGGAGCGATGAGCGTAGGCATACGAAGTGGAATGAAAAAAAGGGATTTCTTCGTTAGGACCTGGCCGCCAGGGTCAATTTGCCTGGTGCGGTACGCAGCGAGCCGGCGGTAAGCAGGGCCGTTTTAGCCAATCAGCCGGCGTAGCCCATTGGCACGCCCGGACGCTACGGCATTCCCACGAAGAAGAAAAGGAGAGGGGGGGCTAAGCCGAAATCAGCTTAGCAACAACACGGGCAACAACAACACATTCGCATTCGCATTCGGGCGAGGCTGGCGACCTGATTGTGGCCGCAAGGGGCCGAAATAGCAAAACCCGAAACCACGGTGCGCAAAGCAGCCGGAGCATTCGGGTTGAAAAAAGCGGAACGAGAAGAATTTTCCATGGCACTCGAATCATCTGCCCCATCGTGGCCGAGGCCGCTAGTGGGTAGGAATTGGCACCTTTCGTTGAGCGAAGGTTGCCAGTGGGTCACGGAGCCTAGTCTCTCGCCACTTCTGTATAAAACTTGAAAACTGCCCACCGTTAGCGGGGAGTACCTGTTTGGTATCGGCAAATGTACGAGAGAATTTTTGGGATGAGCAAGTATTGCCTCGAAAATATTTTTCGGTTTCGGTTTTTTCAGACCGTCATGCAGAGCGCAGCGAAGCATGACGGTCTTTTTTCTTTGTTTCGAATTTCTTTGTTTCGAAGTCGTTCTTTCGATTCCTTCAAACGCAAAAAAGCCACCCTGAAACAGAGTGGCTTTTCTCACCTTTTTTCTGCAAAAAAGTACCTAGAGACTAGGTAGGGTCAACACCTGACCGATTTCAATCAGGTCGGGGTTGTTGCCGATGAGCGCCTTGTTGGCGTCGTATATCTGGTGCCACTTGGCGGCGTCGCCGTAGTGGTGCTTTGCAATTTTAGAAAGAGAGTCGCCGCTTACTACGGTGTACGTATCGCCGGTAGCATCCGGTTTGGCATTGCCAAAAAAATCGGTGCCGCCAGCCGCCGGCTTAGCTGCGGGCTCTACGGGCTTCTGGTCGCCTTTGTCGCTGATGAAATCGAAGAGTCCCATGGTTTCGGTGATTAAATGGAGAGATAGATTCTGCCGGAAACGCTTGCAGGCCGGAAACGCTTGCAGGCGGGCCGACGGGGTTGCTATACGGGCAAGCTTAGGCGGGGTTGCGCCCTAAACTCTTTTGCGTCTGCGTCGTAAGTCGACGAGTCCGCACCTTGCGCGTCATCTTCATTCTTTCACCATTACCCTTTGTGCACATGAAACTTCAGTCTCTTTTTTCGCTCCGTTACTTCGCCAGCCTGTTGCTGCTTGTGTCGCTCTTTGCCGCTTCCTGCAGCAACGACAAGGGCAAGGTGGAAGGCGTGAACATGCTGTACGGCACCGATAGCAAGGTGTGGAAAACCGCCAAGGAAACCGACACCAGCGGCGACAAAGTGAAGCAAACCGATGCTCAAAAACAGGAAGAACTGCGCATTTTCGCCAACGGCACCTACAACATGACCGGTGCCAGCGGAGCCGTGTCGGGCAAATACACGTTCGACCAGGCCGGCAAAACTATTACCATGACGCCCGACGGCGCGACCACCAGCAACACCTTCGCTGTGGAAACCCTCACCGACAAGAAACTCACCCTGAAGTCGGCCGACGGTGCCGCGCTGATGCTGGAAAAGGAGTAGATTACTCTGGATTCAACCCAACGAAAAGCCTCGAACCAGACTGGTTCGGGGCTTTTTTTATGATGAAGCTGTTTAGAAAGTCCCCGAACGGTCATGCAGAGCGCAGCGAAGCATGACCGTTCGGGGACCTTTTGCGACTTTCTAAACAACTCCGATATGAGCTACAACGCTCGCGTTACTGCTGTGCCGGCCGCTTCGCAAATACCCGCCCCACCCAGCGCGGCAAAAACACGCTGCCCAGCACCAGATACAGGTAATACGTGACCACCCGATACAGCAGCACCATGAAGCTGGTGAGCGTGGCCGTACCGATAAACTTGCCGAAAAACGTGGGAAACGCGCCCTCCACAATACCCGCCCCGCCCGGCGTGATGGCCAGCAGCAGCAGCACTTTGTAGGTGAGGTTGCGGGCGAAAATGAACAGGAACGTGTCCGTGTCCATCGGCACGAAGGCGGCGATGAGGCAGCCGATGACGAGGTAGCGGGCCGTCCAGACGAAGAAGGTGCTGCCCGCCGCCCGCCACCAGTAGATGGCCGGATTGCCGCGCAACTGGATGGACGCATCCATCATGCCCTGGCCGTGCTTGTAGGCCGAGCGCTGCCAGCGCCGCATCAGCCGGAACGAGAACAGCCGCACCAGCAGCCGCCGCACCGATTTCGGATTGACGAAAATGGCGTACAGCATCAGGCCCGCGTAGGCCGTAACGGCCACGTAGCTCACGACAAACGCCACGCGCAGCGTGGCGATAAAGGCGCCCTGCATGGCCTCGTGCGGGTAGAGCCCGGCCCCGGCGATGAGAACGACCAGCGGCACCATGATGACGTAGTACAGGTTGTCCATCAGGGCCGTAACCATGATGTAGGCCATGGACTTACCCAGCGGAATGCCTTCCTTGTTCAGAATGAACGAAGCCACCGCCGTGCCGCCCACCGCCGAGGGCAGCACGCAGGAGGCAAACTCCCAAATCATAATCACATCGAGGCTCTGGCGGTAGCTCAGCACCCGTTCGGTGATGTGCCGGATGCGGTAGATGTAGCCAAAATCGCGGCCCAGCAGTACCAGCAGCGTAACCAGCAGCCACGAGTAGCTGGCGTGGGCCAGGGGGGCCAAATCGCCGGGCTTGTAGCTGCGCCAGAACATGAACCCCACCACGCTCAGGCCAATCACGACGGGCAGAATGAGCCGCGAGGGCTGCAAGCGCTGCAAAAAATGCGCGTCGTCTTCGGGCAGGGGAGCGAGGGGTTTATCGGTCATCGAAGGAAATAAAGCAGCCGGGCAAAAGTAGGGAGTAGCCAGCCGACGACTGATTAAAAATGGATTAAGGAGATATGAAAAACGTCATGCTGCAACAAGCACAGCATGACGTTTTTCAGTATTAACCCTCTTAGCATTGTGCTAGGGCCGGCCGCCGGGGCTGCCGGCCGGTACGGTGCCGTTGGGCGTGCTGGTGCCGGGTGAGGGCGCATTGGCCGGCGCGTTGATGGGGTTGTTGGCCGGGGCCGGGGTTTGGCGATTGGTTGAGTCGGCGGGCTGGGCCGTGGTGGGGCGCAGGCCGGGGTAGCCGCCGGGGCGCTGGCCGGGCTGGGGACGGCTGGTGCTGTCGGTAGCGGGCTTGCCGGAAGTGCCGTCGGCGGGTGCGGTGCCGCGCTGCTGGCCGGGGTAGCCGCCGGGGCGGGCACCAGCGCCGGCCGGAGCCGCGCCAGGGTAGCCGCCGGGGCGGGCCGTGCCGGCGGGCGCGCCGGACGGGGCACCACCCGTTGGGCGAGCGCCACCACCACCGGATGCCCCGCCGCCGGGCGCGCCACCGCCGCCTATGTCACCGCCGCCTTCGCCGCCGCTTTTCAGGTCGTCGTTGTTGATGGTTTTGCCGCGGCGGGTGGGCGGGGCCACCGTCAGCTTGCCAATGCGGTAGCTCACGTTCACCTTAAAACTCATGTTGTGCAGCACGTTGCGGCTGGCCTGGTCGATGAGGGGCGACACCACGGTGTTGCGAATGGTGATGCTGGGCGTGAAGAAGTTCTCGGCCCCGAAGCCGATGCTACCGCGCTTCTCGGCAAAGTCGCGCTTCACGCTGAGGCTGTATACGCCGAAGCCACTCTGGGTGCCCTGCAGCTGCACTTGGTTGCCGCGATAGAACACGAAGGCCTGCAGGCCCCACACCGGCGTGAAATTATAGGAGCCAAACACGCGGCCGCTCATCACAAAGCCTTCGTTGTAGGCGTTGAAATTGCGGTCGGGCACGTTGTTGGTGAGGGTGATATAATAGGCATCGATGCCCGCGTTGAGGCTTAGTTTGCCGTTGTTGATGTTGGCGAACAGGCTGCCGCCATAGGAGTTCTGCTGGCCAATATTAGCGTAGCTGGTTTGCACGGTATCGGCACCCCGCACCGTGCGCAGCGCCTCAATGGAGCCCGTGGTATTGCGCATGAACGTGCTGAAGTTCAGGTTCAGGCGCTTGTAGGCGGTGCTGTAGCCCAGCTCGTAGTTGTTGGTGTATTCGGGAGCCAGCTTGGGGTTGCCAAAGCTGATATTCTTGGGGTTCTGCGCGTTCACGTTGGGGTTCAGGAACTGCAGCGACGGGCGCTGAATGCGGCGGTTGTACGCCAGCTTCAGCACGTTGCCGTTCGAGAGCTTGCGCGAGAGGTTCACGCTGGGCACCAGCACGTCGTAGTTGGGAATACTAACGGGCGTGGCCGAATTCGCAAAATCGGCGCTGATGGCCGTGTACTCGTAGCGCAGGCCGGGCTTCAGGGTGAAGCCCTTGGGCAGGCCCAGGGTATAGGCCACGTAGCCGGCCGTCACGTTCTGGCGGTAGGTGAAAATGTTGTTGGTCGACAGCCCCACCGACGGCACCACCTCGCCGCTGGCCCCGAAAGACGTAGTGGTATAGTCCGAATTCACGCGCCGCAGAATGTTCTTCGCGCCCATTTCCAGAATCTGGGTTTTGCTGATGGGGTTCTGATAATCAAGCTGAACGGTGTATTCCTCGTTGTAGCTGGGGTTGTCGTTCACGATGCTGGCCGGACTGTTGGGCAGCGTCGTGTTCAGAATGGAGTTGGTGTAGCTGTTGGTGCGGTCGTTGCGGCTGAACAGCGTGAGCAGGCTGATTTCGTGCTGCGGTTTGGCGAAGTTGTGGGTATAGTTCAGGCTGGCGTCCACGGTGCCCGACAGGTCTTTCGAGTAGGTGTCGCGCAGGTCGGTGCCGGAGGGCGTGCCGGTGGCGAAGGCTCCTTTGTAGCTGGTGCGCAGCAGGCCATCCTGGTAGTTGCGGCCGCTGCGGGTGCCGTAGGCCACCGAGGCCTGCAGGGAGTTGAACTTGTCGATGTCGTAGTCCCAGCCCAGCGTGTAGCGCCCGAAAATCTGCTGCAGGCGGGTATTGGCCGATTGCAGGGTGGTGGTAGCCTTGTCGTCGGCAAGGCTGCGCGTCACTTGCGTGTTCGAGAACTCGCCCGGTACGTTGTACTGCGCCCGCCCGAAGCCGCCCAGCGAAAAGCCCATTTTGCCCGTGCGCAGGCCGCCGTTCAAACTCAGGTTGCTGCTACGAACGCCAACGCTGGCGTCGATGCCCAGCGTGGCCCCGCGCAGGTTGTTCTGCTTGGTAATGATATTGATGATGCCGCCCGAACCCTCCGCGTCGTACTTGGCCGAGGGCGAGGTGATGACCTCCACCGTCTTAATCTGGTCGGCCGGAATCTGCTTCAGCGCATCGGCAATGCTGTTGGCCGCTATAGTCGAAGGCTTGTTGTTAATGAGGACTCTGATGTTGCTGGAGCCGCGCAGGCTCACGTTGCCATCCAAATCCACGCTCAGTAGCGGCACACGCTTGAGCACGTCGGTGGCGTCGCCGCCCCGGGCGGTCTGGTCGTTTTCGGCGTTGTACACCGTGCGGTCCACCCGCTCCTCGATAATGGCCTTCTGGCCCGTTACCACTACTTCGCCCAGCTTCTGGGCCGAGGTGCCGAGTGCCACCGTGCCCAGGCTAATCACGCCGCCGGCGGGCACTACTACGCCGGGGCGGTCTTCATTTTTGTAGCCCAGGAAGCTGATTTGCACCGTGTAAGTGCCGGCCGGAATGCCGGCCAGCACAAATTTACCGTCGTCGCCGGCCACGCCGCCGTTCACGGGTGCGCCGGCCGCGTCCAGCACCGCCACCGTGGCGTAGGAAATGGGCTTGCCGGTGGTGGCATCGGTCACGGTGCCGCTGATGCGGCCCGCTGCCGCGCGGGCCGGAGCCGCCGAAGCCGGGCGGGCACCCGTGGGCGGGCCTTGCTGCGCGAACGACAAATGACTGATTGCCAGTAAGCCGGAGAGTAATAAGGCAGTAGCCGGTAAGGTTCGTTTCATACAATTCATAACGGCCAAAGTGCCGTAATTGGGGCCGGAGGTTGCATCCTGCCGGTACTTTTGTTGTTTGTGAGGCGAGCTGATTGGTCGCTGTATCGCTATTCAGCGCTTGCGCATTACGTAAAGGTCTTTGCTGCCAGTATGTTTCCCGCCGGAAACTAGATTACTAAACCTCAAACCCCGACCAAACCCCCAATTCCATCGCGCCCAACAACCGCACTTCGCGCCGCGTCGTACCTTTATGCCAGCCCGATAATCTTTTAGCGGGTCAGGCGGTTAACTCTCCGTCACCCATTCCACCACGCCTGCCCCGATGATAGTTGAACCCGGCCCGCTGCTAGCGGCGATTGACTCGCCCGACGACCTCAAAAAGCTCGCCCCCGAGCAGTTAGTCCAGCTCAGCACCGAGCTGCGCAACTTTATAATCGATTCCGTTAGTATTTACGGCGGCCATTTTGGGGCCTCGCTGGGCGTGGTTGAGTTGACCGTGGCGCTGCACTACGTCTTCAATACGCCGCACGACCAGCTGATTTGGGATGTAGGCCACCAGGCCTACGGCCACAAAATTCTCACCGGTCGCCGCGAAAATTTCCCGACTAACCGCCGCTATAAGGGCATGTCGGGCTTCCCTAAGCGCAGCGAAAGCCCGTATGATGCCTTCGGCGTGGGGCACAGCAGCACCAGCATCGGGGCGGCGCTGGGCATGGCCGTGGCCTCGGACTACAAGGGTGAGTTCGACCGCCAGCACATCGCCGTAATCGGCGACGGGGCCATGACGGCGGGTATGAGCTTCGAGGCCATGAACCAGGCCGGCGTGCTCAACAATAACATGATTGTCGTGCTGAACGACAACTGCATGAGCATCGACCCCAACGTGGGCGCGCTCAAGGAGTACCTTACCGACATCACCACCTCCCGCACCTATAACAAGGTGCGCGACGAGCTCTGGAACGTGCTGGGCAAGCTCTCCAAATTCGGCCCCAACCCCCAGCAGATTGCCCGCAAAGTAGAGGCCGCTATGAAGGCGACCCTCATGAAGCAGAGCAACCTGTTTGAGGCGCTGAAATTCCGCTATTTCGGCCCCGTCGATGGCCACGACGTGCAGCACCTCGTCACCATCCTCAACGACCTGAAATCCATTCCCGGCCCCAAACTCCTGCACTGCGTGACGGTGAAGGGAAAGGGCTACGCGCTGGCCGAAAAAGACCAGACGCTATGGCACGCCCCAGGCCTGTTCGATAAAATCACGGGCGAGATTTACAAAAAGGTGCCCACTGCACCCCAGCCGCCCAAGTACCAGGACGTGTTTGGCCACACGCTGGTGGAACTGGCCGAGGCCAACGACAAAATCATGGGCGTGACACCGGCCATGCCCTCGGGCTCGTCGCTGAACATTATGATGGCCGCCATGCCCACCCGCGCCTTCGACGTGGGCATTGCCGAGCAGCACGCCGTCACGTTTTCGGCCGGTCTGGCTACGCAGGGGCTGATTCCGTTCTGCAACATCTACTCCTCGTTCATGCAGCGGGGCTACGACCAGGTGGTGCACGACGTGGCCCTACAAAACCTGCACGTCGTGTTCTGCCTCGACCGCGCCGGCTTTGCCGGGGCCGACGGCCCCACCCACCACGGCTGCTACGACCTGGCCTTCATGCGCTGCATCCCCAACATCGTGGTTTCGGCCCCGATGAACGAGCAGGAGCTGCGCAACCTGATGTACACCGCCACCCTACCCGAAAACGCCGGCCCCTTCAGCATCCGCTACCCGCGCGGCGAGGGTGTGATGCCCGCGTGGCGCACGCCGCTGCAGCGCGTGGCCATCGGCACGGGCCGCGTGGTGCGCGAAGGCGAAGAGGGCGGCGTGGCCATCCTCAGCATCGGCCACATCGGCAACTACGCCGTGAAAGCCACCGAGGCGCTGGCCGCCGAAGGCTTCTCGGTGGGTCACTACGACATGCGCTTCTGCAAGCCATTGGATGAGGAAATGCTGCGCGACGTGGCCCGCCGCTACCGCGCCATCGTGACCGTGGAGGACGGCTGCCTGCCCGGCGGCTTCGGCTCGGCCGTACTCGAATTCCTGGCCGACCACGGCTTCCAGCTGCCCGTCGTCCGCCTCGGCATCCCCGACCGCGTGGTGGAGCACGGCACCCAGGATGAACTCTATAAGGAGTGCGGCTTCGATGCCGCCGGCATTGCCCAGGCCGTGCGTGAGCTGGGAGCTAAAGTGACTGCTGACTCACTGGCGACTGTGCTGCAGTAGCTGAGTTTTTGAGACAAGGAGAAGCCCCCGTAGCTAGTGCTGCGGGGGCTTCTTCGTGTAACTATATAGTCCTTGACTTGGTGACTTTAAACTTCACCTTCAGCGTGGGGAAAGTCGTTTTCAATTTATCCTTGGCGGCCTGCATAGAAATCGTGTTGAGTGGGCGGGCAAGGCGGCGGCTCACGAAAGCAATAGCTTCTATTTGGGTTTCGTCCAGAAATATGCCGTGTTGCTCAAAGCGTCGGATAGTTGGAATCAGTTGCTTCAAAGCCTGCTGAATGCGTTCGGCAACTTTGGTTGTTCTGCCCACTGGCTGGCCGAGCTTGAACTCGATAAACGCAATGCTCTCGTTCCAGAATACGGCATAATCACACCGTTTGGGCGACTTCGAGGTTGGGTACAAGCAGCCATCAACCGCGATGGTATGAAAGTCGCGGCCGGTTGGATTTGTGATTTCAAAATCCAGGTCCTTATCGCGGGTTCCGGTACGGTACAACGCCACTTTTTGGTTAGGGCAGTCGAAGATGCGGCGAACCGTTCGGGTATGATGCACAATGCACTGCGAGCCATGTGGATAAGCCCGCGCTATCCGGTTCTTCATTTCTTGACCGGTTTAACTTTGGCAACTGCTTTTTTCTCCGGTACCCGCAGGTCCGTCAGGCGGTCAAACACGTCGGCAAACTCGCCGGATACTTCGTCCAACTGACTCTCACTCAACAGGCCTGTTTTAGAGTCGAAAATGCTTGTAGCGCCGCCCTTTGCCACGAAATAAGCGCTGAACTCCTCCGCTTTCAGCCAATATTTTTCAGGAATCAGCTTCGCTACTTTTTTGTGTTGGTACGGGAATAGCGTGGCTACTTTATTGGCATAAAGCGCGAGATTCAACGCTGATAGCACGTAAGGGCTGTGCGTGGTAATAGTGAGGTCGTTCTCGCCCTGCGTGCATTTCTCCAGCAGTGTGTACACCAAATCGCGCTGGGCCGTGGGGTACAGGTTCAACTCGGGCTCTTCAATAATGAAGCTCTGCGCCTGCTCAGTGTTGCGGCTCAGATGCTCCAGCAGCACCAGCAGCGGCGTGACGGATTGGATGCCGCTGGCGGTTTCGTAGAGCCGGAAAAGGGTTTCGCTTTCGGGGATTTTGATAAAATCCTTACCGTCGCTGTGAAGGTATTTGACGTTGAGAAAAGGAATATCTAATTCATGAACGTCTTTACGAGAAACAGAAAAGGCATTAGCGAAATCAAGAATGTCTTTAGGCAAACCAATATCATCTCTCAATAGACCAGCCCACGAATACTCAACAGAAGGGATGAAAACTCGGTTGCTTGTGAAATAAGTCGTGGTAATTACACCTTCTGTTAAAAGCTTTGAAATGCTATTATTCAAAGCATTTTGAATCGAGTCGAGGTCATTGCTAGCATCACTTGGCCCGTAAAGATTCTTCAGTAATTCTTCAACAGAGTTTCGTATATTCTCTTGTGATAGAGTGATTTTAGTTGAGCTTTGGCTCTCAGTAGTAGGAGAAATATTGCCAGATGGTTTAGTAGACTTGCCATTGTCAAAGTTTAAATCTGACAATAGTGTAAACTGTTTGTCATCATATCGCCAAGTAAATCTGGTGGCATCATTGAATGATTTCTCAAGTGAAAAATCATCGAAGAATTTTTTGCGTTTTTTTAGGCCAAATGTATTGAGTGCTCCATTCCGGAATATCGCCGCCAGCTTTGCCAGCGTGCTCTTGCCGCCGCCCGTGGGCCCGATGAAAACGGTCACGCGCTTGAAGTCCACGGTGGCGTCTTTGATGGGGCCGAAATTCTTGACAACTAGCTGCTCGTTCATGGGATTTTCAACAAAGGGACGGGCCCAAAAGTAACACGCGGCGGCCCCCGTTGCCGGGAACCGCCGCGTGGCAGGTGGTAGCCGAAGCTACACGGGGGTTACTTCAACTCCAGCGCGGCCAGCATGGTCTTCAGGCCGGCCTCGGCATCGGAGCCCAGGTTCACGCGCAGGGTGCGGCGGCCGTTGTCGAGCAGGGCCTGCAGGTCGCCGAGGGCCTGGGCATTCTTGAAGGTGCCGAAGGTGTAGGAGCGGCCGGGCAGGGCTAGGTCCTGCGGGTTGTCATCGGTGAACTGGATGAACAGGCCGGTGTTGGGGCCGCCCTTGTGGTACTGGCCGGTGCTGTGCAGGAAGCGCGGGCCGTAGCCCGAGGTAGTGGCAATGTGCAAAGCATTCTGCACACGCTGGCGCAGCTCCAGCAGGCTGGCGCTCACGGCGGGCGTTTCGGTCAGGTAGGCCTGCAGGCACATGAAATCGCCGGGCTTGGCTTGCGCGAAGAAGGCTTTCAGCACGCCGGCGGCACCTTCGCCGTGGGCGGCGGTGTAGTAGTCTACGCCGTTTTCGCTGGCGGCGGGCTTGTCGCCTTCAGGCAGCTGGCCGGTGGCTTCCACGGCCTTCATCAGCTTGTCGGTGGCCGTTTTGGCGGCCTGCACGTTGGGCTGGTCGAAGGGGTTGATTTGGAACACGGCACTGGCCACGGCCGTGGCCACTTCCCAGCGGTAGAACTCCTGGCCGAGGTCGAAAGCGTCCTTCATCAAGAGCGTGATGACGGGGTGGCCGGCAGCAGCCAGAGCCTCCAGCTTGGCGGTGTTGGCCTCGTCGCGCTGGCCCTTGTAGCCCACGTATACAAACACGCGGTCCTGGCCGTAGATGGCGGGCTCGCCCAGGGGCTCACCGGCCACGGGCAGGATGCCCTTGCCTTCCTTGCCGGTGCTTTCGGCGATGAGCTGCTCCAGCCACAGACCGAGGTCGTGCAGGGCATCGGGCACTACGATGGTGAGCTTGTCGCGGCCCTGCTGGGCCAGCACGCCCAGGGTAGTGCCGAATTCCAGGCCGGGGTTTTTGTCGGTAGCACCGTAGGCTCCGCAGGCGCGCATCATTAAAATGGCGCGCTCCAGAATCTCACCAATCGGCAGGCCGTAGAGGGCCGCCGGCACCAGGCCGAAGTAGGTGAGGGCCGAGAAACGGCCGCCCACTTCTGGGAAGTTGAGGAAGATGTGGCGGTAGTTGGCGGCCGTGGCATCGGTCACAAACTTGGAGCCCGGGTCGGTGATGGCCACGAAGTTTTCGCCGGCCTTGTCGCCTTTCAACTCCTTCACTTTGGCGTAGAAATAGTCGCCGAAGGCCAGCGGCTCGGCTGTAGTGCCGGACTTGCTGGCCACGATAAACAGGGTATCGGCCACCGGAATCGAGGCTTCGATGGCGCGCACCGCGCCGGGGTCGGTGGTGTCGAGTACCGACATCGGCAGGCCATTTTCGCCTTTTTCAAAAGCCGACTTGAATACGATGGGGGCCATGGTGCTGCCGCCCATGCCCATCACCACGACGTGCTTGAAGCCGGCGGCCTGCACCGAATGCACGAACTGCTCAATTTCGGTCACGCGGCCCACCATGGTTTCGGCCACGCGCAGCCAGCCCATGTAGCTGCGGATGCTGTGCTGGCCGGCTTCGTCGGCCGTCCACAGGTCGGCCTTTTTGTCCCAGAAGCCGGTTACGAAATCATTGGCCTTGAATTTGGCAATCTGGGCATCGATGTCAGCCTGGTATTTCCCCAGCTCCATTTTGGAGTCGTCTACCTGGTCTTCCACGGCTAGGGCGCGCTTCTTTTCGATGGACTGCATGAGCTTGGCGAAGGGCTCCTTGAATTTGGTCGCGCCGTCTTCTTCGAGGTGCTGGGTCAGCGCTTCGAGGTCGAGGCCGAGTTCCGGCAGGCTGCTTAGCGTCTGGCGGGCCTGGTCGAGGTTGTCTTCGATGGTCACGGCTACTTTGCCTTCTTTGCCGAAAAGGTCCAGCGTTTCCACTGGCACGGTGTTCACGGTGTGCGGGCCGATGAGGCCGTCCACGTAGCGCAGGTTGTCGTATTTGGGGTTTTTGTTGCCGGTGCTGGCCCACAGCAGGCGCTGCGTGGGGGCACCCTTGGCGGCCAGGTCCTCCCAGCGCGGGCCCGAGAAAATCTCCTTGTAAATCTGGTAAGCTTGTTTGGCGCTGGCCAGGGCCACTTCGCCCACGAGGCTTTCGGCCAGCTTGCCTTTCTCGCCGCCTTCAGCCGCGATTTTCTCCAGCATGGGGTCAATCAGCACGTCGATGCGGCTCAGAAAGAAGCTGGCCACCGAGTCGATGCGGGCCAGCGGCTTGCCGGCTTTGGCGCGGTCTTCGAGGCCGGCGATGAAGGCTTCAGCCACCAGCCGGTAGCGCTCCAGGCCGAAAATCAGGGTCACGTTCACGTTCACGCCTTCCGAAATGAGGCGGCGGATGGCGGGCAGGCCCTCCAGCGTGGCCGGCACTTTTATCATCACGTTGGGGCGGTCCACGGCTTTCCACAGGGCCAGGGCCTCGGCGATGGTGCCTTCGGTGTCGTTCACCAGTTCGGGCGATACTTCGAGGCTCACGTAGCCGTCGGAGCCGTGGTCGGGGCCGTCGTAGAGGGGGCGGAACAGGTCGGTGGCCGCCTGCACGTCGGACACGGCCAGGTTGGTGTAGATTTCGTCGGTGGTTTTGCCCTGCAAAGCCAGCGCCTTGATGGCCGAATCGTAGTCGGCGGTATCACCGATGGCCTTGGCGAAGATGGCCGGGTTGGAGGTCACGCCGCGCAGGGCTTCGTCGCTGATGCGGTGCTGGAGCTTGCCGTCGATGATGATGGGGCGGCTGATAAAGTCCAGCCACAGGCTTTGGTCGAACTGGCGGATGTCAACGAGAGGGTTCATAGAGTCGCAATTGGTTCAGAGGGGCCAAAGGTCCGGAAAGACGGGCGTTGTTGTACCGTTTCGGCCGGTGTAATTGGGGGATTGACGATAAAAAGTTACGTCCTTATACGGCGGGCGGACGGGTTTGCACCAGGCCGTCAGGCAATCGTTGCGGCACTTCTGCTAGCTTTACGCACTGCATTGCTATTTATCGCATCATTAAAATGGCTGGACGCCGCCCTTCTGCCAAACCATCTGACGCAGGCCACAGCTCGGTTTCCATGGCCGATTTGGCCCGGGAGCTGGGCGTGTCGATGACCACGATTTCGCGGGCGCTGAGTGACCATCATAGTATTGGGCCGGCCACCAAGCAGGCCGTGCTTAAGCTGGCCAAAAAGCTGAACTACCAGCCCAACCGCATGGCCTCGTCGCTGCGCAAGGGCACCAGTACGCTGCTCGGCGTGATTGTGCCCCACATCGAGGGGCGCTTCTTTGCCTCGGTGGTGCACGGCATCGAAACGGTGGCCAGCAAGGCCGGCTATAGCGTTATTATCTGCCAGTCGAGTGAAGACGTGGCCCAGGAGCGCAAGAACCTCGAAACGCTGCTCAGCGCGCAGGTGGCGGGTATTCTGGTGTCGGTTTCGCGCACCACGCTCGATTTGCGGCATTTTGATAAAGTGCTCAGGCGCGGGGTGCCGCTGGTGTTCTTCGACCGCCTGCTGGAGGGAGAAAACGTGAATGCCGTGGTGCTCAACGACCAGGATGGCGCCCTCCAGGCCACCCGCCACCTGCTGGAGCAGGGCTGCCGCCGCGTAGCGCACCTGGCCGGCCCGCAGCACATCAATATTTACCGCAACCGCCGCCAAGGCTACCTCAACGCCCTGCAAAGCCACGGCCTTGCCGCAGATGAAAGCCTGATTATCGACTGCGACATGACGCTGGAAGGCGGCCGGGCGTGCATGCAGACGCTCCTGGCCCTGCCCACCCCCCCGGATGCCGTGTTTGCGGCCGGCGACTCGGCCATTCTCGGCGCCCTCCAGGTGCTGAAAAGCCGGGGCCTGCGCGTGCCGCAGGATGTGGCCCTGGCCGGCTTCAGCAACGAGGACCTGACCATGGTGGCCGAGCCTAACCTCACCTCCGTGGACCAGCGCTGCGAGGAAATGGGCCAGGCGGCTTTTCGCCTCTTCACCGATTTGGTAGCGGCCGACGGCACGGCGTTTTCGCAGCGGCAGGTGGTGTTGCAGCCGCAGCTGTTCGTGCGGGAGTCGTCGGTGCGGCAGGCAGAACAGGGTGCAAAATAAATTGTAGAGGCGAAAAGGCCGGAACGTTACTTTTGCCCGTATGACTCCCGCCTCCACCCCGCCCACCATTGTTTTCCTCCATGGCTTTGCCGAAAGCCGGGAGGTGTGGACCGACTTCACCCGCGCCTTCCCCGACGGCTACCGCCTGCTGGCCCCCAACTTGCCCGGCCACGGCACCAATCTGGCCCCCGTGCCTGATTTTTCGATGGAAGCCCAGGCCCGCTATGTCATCGACTACCTTAACCAGAAAGGCTGCCCCGACCCGGTCTTGCTGGTGTGCCACAGCATGGGCGGCTACGTGGCCCTGGCCCTGGCCGAGCGCTGGCCCCAGCGCGTGGCCGGCCTGGCCCTCATCAACTCCACGGCCCTGGCCGATACCGATGAGAAGCGCCAGAACCGCGAGAAGAACATCAGCTTCGTGGAGCGCCACGGGGTGGGCAAGTTCATGGAATCGTTCGTGCGCCCGCTTTTCGCGCCCTCCAACCGCGACAAGCTGACCGACGCCCGCGGCCTGCTCGAGGAAATTGGCAAGGCCACTCCTGAAACCACCATCACCGGCGCATTGCGCGGCATGGCCGTCCGCCCCGAGCGCACTCAGGTGCTGGCCAAAGCCCCCTTTCCAGTGCTGCTGGTGGCCGGCAAGCACGACGTGGCTGTGCATTTCGACGATGCTGTTCGGCAGGCAGCCCTGCCGCCGGTTGGCGCGGCGCTGTTTCTGGAAGGCAGCGGGCACCTCTCGTACCTGGAGCAGCCCGAGGCCACGCGCCGGGCGGTGCTGGCGCTGGCGGCGGCGGTGTTTGGGCGGTAGGTTTTATTGAATTTTGAAGGTGATGGGCAATACGTAGCTCATCCTGACCGGCCGGCCATTCAGCTGCGCCGGCGTGGTGGCGGCCGGCAATTGCCCGATGGCCTGCCGCACTGTGGCATCAAGGGCATTGCCGGCTGAACCCAGGATTTCGGTGTGCTCAAGCGCGCCGGTTTCGCTCACCTCAAACGCGGCGTACACGGTGCCTTGCTGGTGGGCACGCAGGGCTTCGGGTGGGTACTTCACCGCCATTTGGGTGCACGCAACAAGGCCGCTGCCCGACGACTCGAACCGGGCGCGCCGCGCCGGGTCATTCAAAATTTTGTCGAAGTAAGAGTTGCGGCGAGTGGGCAAGGCTTGGGCCAGGGTACCGAACACCGGGTTTTGGTCGGCATAGGCATACGGCTGCGCGGCCAGGGGCGTGGTGAAATCCAGCACGAGGCTGATGCGGGCCGGCTGGTTTTTGGGTGACGCTTCGGGGTCGGGTGGGGCCGGCTGCCAGGCGGGCATGTGGGCTTCCAGGTAGTTTAGCGCCGTGGCGGTGGCTTCTACCAGCGGCTTGCTCAGCGGCTCGGGCGGGCGTACCATGGTGTAGTTGGTCGGCTGGCCATCGGCCTTCAGCTCGAACTGTACCAGCATGCGGCCCGCTGGCGTAGCGCCGGCCTGCCGCATGCTGCGGCCCATCAGGGCGCGCAGCGAGTCGGGGCCACCGGGAAAGCGCGGGCCGGCATAGGCCGCGGGTGGGGTTGGGGCCTGCGCCAGTACGGAGGCAGCCGGGGCCAGCAGCAAGGCTGCTGCCGCACAGATAAATATTTTTTTCACGGGAGTAAACGCGAGTAGATTCTGCGCGCTAAGCTACGGTGCAACGTGTCAGGATGCCTTTAAAACTTGCCAGCGGGCCCTGAGGCCGGACGTGTCGGGCACAGGGCCTCATCCTCAAGCTAAACAATTGGTAGACTTGCACCTTAACTTCGCGCCCTTTTATAGTGGAGCTTTATCGCGGAATTTATTTATTCATTTTCAATGAGATTATTATTCTTATTGTCGGGTCTATTGATGGGCCTGGGCGGGCCTCTTATTGCTCAGCCGCTGGCCCCTGTGGCCGACCCAATTACTACTGAGTCAGCGCCTATTGTTGCGCCCATCCCGCCCGAGCTAAAGCCTCATGGCAGCCTGTATTTCAGCTGGGGCTACAACCGCGACTGGTACACGCGCAGCGATATCCGCTTCAAAAACACGAAAACCGACAATTACGACTTCACGTTCGTGAACGCGCACGCCAGCGACAAGCCCGATTTTAAGGACTTCTGGCGGTTCAATTCCTGGACCATCCCGCAGTATGACATGACGCTGGGCTATCTGTTTCACGACAAGCACAACCTGGGCATCGAAGTGAGCTGGAACCACCTCAAATACGTGGTCGATGACAACCAGATTATCCACGTCACGGGCCAGATTCGGGGGCGCTACATTGACAAGGATACGCTGGTAACGCCCGATTTTGTGCACCTCCAGCACACCAACGGTAATAATTACCTCATGGTGAACCTGGTGAAACACAAGGTGCTGTGGCAGCAGCGCTACCTCAAGCTCAGCGCCGTGGGCAAGGTGGGGGCTGGCCCCATGATTTCCTACACCATCTCCACCGTGCTGGGCAACCACCAGGAGGGGCCGTTTCACTACCACGGCCTGGTGGTGGGCAGTAGCCTGGGCCTGAAGGCGGATATTTTCCGCTACTTCTTCCTGCAAACCGACTTGCAGGGTGCCTTCGCCGACTACACCAACACCTACCTCGGCGATGCCCGGCAGGGCCGTGCCACCCACGTTTTCGGGTCGCTGCAAGCCATCTGGGCCTTTGGGTTTAACATGCCACTGTAGGTTAGACTATGGTAGAACGTCATGCTTCGGCTGCGCTCAGCATGACGTTCTTTTTTCGTTCTACACCAGCCCGCTCATCCGCTCAAAACCCGCTCCCAGAATGGCGGTGTCATCGGCGCCGAGCCAGTCTTTGAGGATGCTGGCGTAGATGCTGCGGAAATCGACCTGGTGGCGCAGGTCGCCCTGGTCAAGGTTCAGGAGGTCGGGAGCATTGTTTATCACGCCTTTTTTCTGGAGGGCACCGCCGGCGAGGAACACGTTGTTGGCGGTGCCGTGGTCGGTGCCGTTGCTGGCGTTCTGGCCCACGCGCCGGCCAAACTCACTGAATACCAGTACCAACGTGTTGTTCCACTGGTCGTGCTGGCGCAGGTCGTCGGCTAGGGCAGCGAGGCCGTTGCCGAGGTCGGTGAAGAGGCGCTGCTGCTGCTCGTGCTGGCGAACATGGGTATCAAAACCGTTCAGGGCCAGGTAGTACACCCGCGATTCGACGCCGGAGTTGATGAGCTCGGCGGTGGTTTTCAGGTTTTTGCCGAAGTCGGAGTTCGGGTACGTCACGGCCGATTTGTAGATTTTGGACTTGTCGTACAGGTAATCGGCTGAGGACGCCGTTTCGGCCAGCGTCTTATACAGGTAATCAACCTGCTCCTGGTGGGCGGGCGCGGTTTCCTTGCTCACCTTGGCCAGCAAGCGGTTCTGACTGATTTGGTGGAATTTATCCGGGTTTTTCAGGGCCAGGCCCTTGCGCTGGCCGCCTTTGAGGGCGAGGCTCAGCGTGTCGTCGATTTCGAGGGCGTTGTAGGGCCGCTGGCAGTCGGGGCAGTTGGAGTCGAGGTAGCGGCCCAGCCAGCCGGTGCTCACCACCTGGTCGGAGCCCGAGCCCGATTGCCAGATGTCCATCGAGCGGAAGTGCGAGCGGTCGGGGTTGGGGTAGCCCACCGAGTTCAGCACGGCCAGCTGGCCCTGGTCGTACAGGCCTTTCAGGCCTTTCAGGGCCGGGTGCAGGCCCAGGTCTTTATCCAGCGCCAGAATCCCCTCGGCTTCTTTGATGCCCAGCGTGGGCCGGGCCTTGTAATACAGTTCGTTGCGGTAGGGGATGACGGTATTCAGCCCATCATTGCCCCCGCCGAGCTGCACCACGATGAGGCGGCGCGCCCCGGTGGCATCGCGCAGGCCGGCAAGGCCTGGCCCCCGGTCCAGCGCGTGCAGAAACTTGGGTATCAGCAGCAAGGTGCTGGCTAAAGCGGATGTGCGGAGGAATTCGCGGCGGGTGGAAGCCATAGCTCTATTGGTAAGGGTTGAGAGAACATCAAACTCCCCTCCTTAAAAAAGGAGGGGACGTTTCAGCGAAGCTGAAACTGGGGTGGTTGAAGTCGTTGAACGACTCGCGGCCGAACTGTTCGCCCATCGTTCAACGACTTTACCACCCCCGTCCGAGCCTGCGGCTCGAACACCCCCTCCTTAAAAAAGGAGGGGAGTTTCACCTTACGCCAGCTGGTATTCGGGCAGGCTCAGCAGGTTCATTAAGGTGGCGCGCAGTGCCTCGGTCGGCTCTTTTTGCTGGGCGGCCTGTTGCACCAATTGCAGGTTTTCGGGCCGAATGCTGGCCTGGAGCAGGAAGCCGCTGAGCTTCTCGGGCTGCTGGGCAGTAGGCGTAGCCCCCAGCAGCAGCTGGAGCGGACCCAGGGGCAGGTGGGCACCCGCGCCGGGCCGCACGGTGCGCTCGGCCTTGGTCTGGTTCGGGGCGATATCGTTTTCGTCCTGCTTCAGGGCCACGGCAAACTCGGCGTTTTTGAACAGGATGGCCGGCAGCTGCAGGCGCAGCAGCAGCGACGACGAATCAATCCAGTTGCGGCCGCCGGGCCAGCCGGCCACGTTGGGCGGCTGAAACAGGTTTTGGCCCAGGGCGCGCTGGTAGCCCAGCAGCGGCTGCGCGTTGTCCACCTTCACGTTCAGGGTGCGGCGAATGCCGGCCAGCAGCTCCACCGGGCTCTTGATGTGGGTGCCCATATTGGCCGGTTCGTAGAACCAGTCGGCCGAAAACAGGCGCTCCATAAGGTCGGCAATGTCGTAGCCGCTTTTGCGGAAGGCCACGGCCAGCGGCTCGATGTGCGCCGGGTTGGGCACGTCGTTCACGAAGAAACGGTAGAGCTTGGTGGTCAGGAACGTAGCGGCGGCGGGCTGGGCCAGAATGTGCGTTAGCACGTCCTCGCCGGTCAGGTTGCCGGTTTTGCCCAGGAAGGTTTTGGGGCCGGTATCGTGCTCCCGCTGCTGAAACCGGAAGTTGCCCTGCCTGTCGTAGCCCCAGCCGGTAAAGGCGCGGGCGGCCTCTTTCACGTCGGTTTCGGTGTAGTTGCCGTGCCCGAGGGTGAACAGCTCCATCACCTCGCGGGCGAAGTTTTCGTTGGGATGCTCCTTGCGGTTTTGCTGGTTGTTGAGGAACTGGAGCATGGCCGGCTCCCGGCTCACGGCCAGCAGCAGGTCGGGGAATTTGCCCAGGGCGTACTGCCGGGTGGTGTTGTGCAGGCTGAGCGCGGCATCGGGCTGGCGCAC
Organism: Hymenobacter siberiensis; assembly: GCF_018967865.2. Lineage (NCBI taxonomy): Bacteria > Pseudomonadati > Bacteroidota > Cytophagia > Cytophagales > Hymenobacteraceae > Hymenobacter > Hymenobacter siberiensis. The sequence goes on along the minus strand of NZ_JAHLZY020000001.1, from coordinate 4,563,706 downwards.
GCGGCAGGCAAAATGCCCGTGCCAGAACAGCGTCATTTTCTCGCGCAGCTGCGCCGGCGAGCTGGCCATGCGCTCCATCCAGGCCGTGCTCATGTTATTAAAAGCATCGCGAATGCCTTCGTTCTGCATCTTGCGCTGGGCGGGCGTGAGGTCGGCGCGGCGCAGGCGGGGCACGCCGGCCGCAATGGTGCCGCCCTTGAAGGCCGCGCGGGGCCGCATGAGGGCCACGGGCGCTGCCGGCGCACCGGGGGGCGCGGGCAGGTCAGGCTTGATTACCATGCCGTTAGGCACGGGGTTGTTTTTGGTCGAGGCCGGGTCGGTCATCACCATGCCCTGCGGGTTGGTGTAGCTCAGGGTGGGGCCGGCGAGGGGCTCGTAGTGCTCCGAATCGAGAAGCAGCTGGCGCAGGGCTTTGCGCGGACTGAGGCCGGCGGCCACGTCCTGCGGGCGCGGGCCGAAGCCGGCGCGCCAGTAGAGATGCTGCAATTGCTGGGTGCTGTTCATACCGGTAAGACGCCGGGCCGGGCACGGGGTTTAAGCCGGCCCGGCACTTGCCGGCGCAACTCCGGCGGCGGTAGGCTGGTCATTGGCACGCGCTACTGGCAGCTATTGCGTCCCAACGGTGTTGCCCAAAACAGGTATTCCCGATGAAAAAACTTTTCCTGACCGGCTGCTTCTATCTATGCTTTCTGGCTGCCGCGCTGGCCCAGGTGGCTACTGGCGTGGCGCCCCTCGACCAGCTGGTGGCCGCCATCAATGCCAAATCGGTGGAGCCCCTGCAGCCCTACCTCACGCCCGAAACCCGCCTCGGCAGCCTGCCGCCGGCCTACACGGCGCGGGTGCTGGCCCAGCTCATCCCGCAGTTTGGGCCTGTCGAAGGTTTCCGGGTGGTGCGCCAGACCGCCGAAGGGGCCAACACGCGCTACATGTGCGCCATTACCCGCAAGGGGGCCGATAAGGAATACGATTTCCTGCTGACGCCCGCCGGCACGTTTGCCGAGCTGAACCTGGCCCAGGCCAGTCTGAAAAAGATTGATACTGCCTTCAAGCCCGAAGACCTGACCACGCCGCCCAGCCTCGACGTACCCGTGCGCATCAGCCACGACCTGCTGCTGGTGGAAGCCGAGGCCGATGGCCGCCGGGGCTGGTTTTTTCTCGATTCGGGGGCGCCGGCCCTTATGCTGAATAAAAAGACGTTTCCGCCGGCCGCTACCGAAACCACGCTTGCTGTGAACGGGGCCAAGGGCGTGAACGGGGCCGTGAGCGGTATGTCGTACCACCTCACCAAAACGTTTGACTGGAGTGGTATCCACTTCGAAAACAAAGACGTAGCCACGCTCGACCTGACCGGCCTCGAACAGCAGACCGGCGTGGAGCTGCTGGGCATTATCGGCTTCAACCTGCTGAATCCGTACGCCCTGACCCTGGACTACCGCGCCCAAAAGGTGCTGCTGCGCAAGCCCGCCACCCCCGATGCCCTGCCCGCGCCGCTCATGCGCGTGCCCTTCACGCTACGGGGCCACCTGCCCGTGGTGGCCATGACGGCCAACGGCCAGACCTTTCAGATGGGAATCGACTGCGGGGCGCAGAACAACCTGCTCGACCAGCAGTTCGAGGCGGCGTTTGCCAAAAAACTGCGCAAGCCGGAAAAAAGCACCCTGCACGGCGGCGATGGCGCGCTGCGCACCGTGACCAGCGGCCAGCTGGCCGATGTGCGCCTAGCCGGCCCGCTGCCCTTCCGCAACCAGCAAACCGTATTCTCCGACATCTCTCAGTTCAACCAAAACCCCGATAAAACGCCCTTGCAGGGCTTGCTGGGCTACCCGCTGCTCAGCCAGTACCGCACCACGATTGACTACGTGAACAAGCAGCTGGAATTTCGGAAGTGGTAGGCTGCTGTTTAGAGGCTTCCAAGCAGGTAGTCAGTAATAAGTAGTCAGTAATCAGACTCCATCTATCTAAAAACCAGTCTATTGATTCCTGTCTGACTACCGATTGTTGATGACTGACTACTTAGGCATCCGGCTTAAAACCGTGCGCCCAGCACCACCGTTTTCTTGTATTCGCGCTTCTCGCCACTGGTGGGGCGGAAGAGCTCGACCAAGAGAATATAGTACCCCACGGCCGCCTTGTGGCCTTTCTCGTCGGTGCCGTCCCACTGAATGAAGCCGTTGGTGGGCAGGGTTTCGTTGCGGGTGAGGTGGCGGGTGAGGCGGCCCAGGGCGTCGTACACCGTTACGCTGGCGGCGTAGCCGGGGGCGTCGAGGTGGTAGTTGAGGGTGGCAAAATCCTGCTGGCCGTCGTCGTCGGGGGTGAAGACTTCGGGCGTTATGGTTAGCTCCTGGTCGCCGCCGGCTTCGTCCTGGGCCTGCGAGTTGTGCCGGCCGGGCGTGGCATAGCCCGCCGCGCTGGCCGCCGAATGGAAGTTGCTGCCCAGCGTAGGCCCATTGGTGCGAATGCGCTCCAGCGACACGCCATCCTGGGTGGCCAGTAGGCTCAGATGCAGCGCTTTGCTATACACAAACCGGTCGATTTCGAAACCTTTGCCGTCGGCCAAAAATGCCGTGCCCACATCAGCAAAGGTGGGCAGGCTGGCCGTCTGAACCAGATTGGCCGCGTCGCTGCTGGTGGGGTACTGCGTGATGATGATGGCCAGGCTGCTACTGAACGCCAGCAGCTGTCCCGGTGCCAGCACCAGCGGCCCGGTGCTGAGCACGGTGGTACTGGCGGTACCATCCGGTTTCACGCTCCCGATTTGCCAGCCCTGCAAATCGATAAATTTGTTGCTGCGGTTGATGATTTCCACAAACCGCACCGCGCTCACGCGAGGGTTGAACAATAGCTCGTTTATTACCACCTCACCGCTCACGGCCGTTTCGGGCAGGGCGAAGGTGGCGGGCTGCAACACGCCGCTGGCATTGCCGACGCAGTCGGTGGCCGTTTGCACGGTGAGGACGCTGGGGCGGCTGGGGAGCAGCGCGGTGGCCAACGTGAGGTCGACCTGCCGGAAATCGGGCCCCACGGGCGCGGCCCGTGTGATGGCCGGGCCCGGCGTGGCCAGCGCGTAGCGGCCCACGGTGGCGGCGGTGGCGCTATCGAGCTTTTCGGAGAAATAGGCCCGCACGGTGTTCGCGTTCAGGGCGATGGCGCGGAGCAGGGTGGGGGCCAGGGCATCGGCATTGGCGGCGCGTACCGAGTTGGCGCGGCCGGGGGTGCCGCCGCTGGCGTTGGTGCTGGCCGTCCAGTTGCCGGCCCCCGCGCAGAAGTTGTTGGTGTCAATCATTTCCAGGCTCCAGCCGCCGTCCTTTTTCACCGCGTCGCGGTACCAGGTGTCGGAATATGCCACCTCAAATAGCGTGCGGCCGTCGCGCCCACGCAGGATGAGCTGGTCGCCGCCATTGTTGAGCGAAGGGAAATTGGTGGGCCCATACACTTTGCCGTACTGCGTGAACTGGCTGATGCGGGTGCTGCCGCACACAATGGCATACTGGCCGGGCAGGAGCTTGGCCGTATCGGCGAAGGCGGCGAAGGTGGTGCTGCTGGTTTTGCCCAGGCGCACGCCGCGCAGGCTCAGGGTTTTGGTGGTGCTGCGGTTGTAAATTTCCAGGTATTCGGAGAGCGGCAGGCCTATCTGGGGCGTTTCATCGGCAAAAATCTCGCTGATAATCAGGTCGCCGAAGGCCGGAGCGGCGGGCAGCGACGTGAAGGCGGCTGTGAGCGGCCCGCCCGCAACGTTGCCGTACAGGTCGGCCACGTTGCGGGCCTCCAGCACGTCCTGAGCCGCAAAATCGGCGGCGAAGGCCAGGCGCACCACGGCCGGGTTGGTAGCCGAGAGCTGCGCCGAAACCGGCACCGCGCCGCTTTGCAGGCGGTAGTTGGCGGGCAGGCCGGCGCTGGCGGCGGCCACGGCTTCGTTGAAAACCACGTCTACCTGCCGGGCATCGGCGGGCACGGCGCGGGCGAGGAGCGGGGGCGTGGCATCGGTCACCACAAAGTCATCGAAGTAAAAATTGCGGTTGTTGGTGGAGGAATAATTCAGGAATACGCCCACGGCTACGCTGCGCTGATAGGTGGCATCGAAGGGCTGAGCCGCCTCGGCCACGAAGGTGCGTCCGCCGATGAGGTCGCGCTCCAGGGTCCACTGGTTGGCCGTGGTACGGGTTACGCGAACGCGCACCAGGTTGTTGGTCGTAGACAGGCTGTTGAGCGCACCGTCGATGACCGGTACGGCCGTGCGGGTGGAGTCTTTGCGGAAGAGACTGACTTTGCCGCCGGTGCCGCCAAGGCGCACAAAGTAGCCGGAGTTGCTGGTCGCCCTGAGGTCGGCCTGCGAGGTGATAAGCCACACATCGGCATAATTGCCCGAAGTGGTGACTACCCGCAGATTAGCCCAGAACTCCCAAACCGTGCCGATAGTGGCCTGGCAAGGGGTGCTGAGGGCAATCTGCGTGGTGGTGACGGCCGGGCCGTTGCTTTGCAGCACCTGCGCATTTACCTGGAAGCTGGCCGCGTCGCCGGTCCAGGTGGGGTTGGCGGTGAAGTTGCCGTCGCTGAAATTATCGGCCAGCTGCGCGTGGGCGAAAGCGGGCAGCAGTAGGAGCAAGAAGTAAAGGTGTTTCAGCAATGGAGTGCAGAAGATGATGAGGCCGGCAAAATGCAGATGCGGCGTCTAAAGTAATTGATTTCTGGCGACATTTGTAGTTGTGCGCTCATTGGCGCGCCTTTTTATTTTTCTGCTTTTTCCATGAAAATTGCTGTTGTGGGTGCCACCGGCCTGGTGGGCACCGAGCTGTTGAAAGTATTGGCCGAGCGCCAGTTTCCCCTCACCGAGCTGCTGCCCGTGGCTTCGGCCAAATCGGTGGGCCAGTTTATCGAGTTTCAGGGCAAAAAATACTCCGTGGTGAGCATGGACGACGCCATTGCGGCCCGGCCCGACATTGCCATTTTCTCGGCCGGCGGCTCCGTTAGCAAGGAGCATGCGCCGCGCTTTGCCGCCGTGGGCACTACCGTTATCGATAACTCCTCGGCCTGGCGCATGGACCCCACCAAGAAGCTGGTGGTGCCCGAGCTGAATGCCGACACCCTCACGCCGGAGGATAAAATCATTGCCAATCCCAACTGCTCAACCATTCAGATGGTGGTGGCGTTGAATGACTTGCACCGGAAATACAAGGTGCGTCGCATCGTGGTGAGCACCTACCAGAGCGTGACCGGCACCGGTAAAAAAGCCGTGGACCAGCTCCTCGAAGAGCGCGCCGGCCAAACCGCCAGCAACCCCGCCTACCCGCACCCCATCGACCTGAACGTGCTGCCCCACATCGACGTGTTCGAGCCCAGCGGCTACACCAAGGAGGAGCTGAAAATGGTAGACGAAACCAAGAAAATCATGGGCGACGACAGCATCCGCGTCACGGCCACCTGCGTGCGCATCCCGGTGATGGGCGGGCATTCGGAATCCCTCAACGTGGAGTTTGCCGAGGAGTTTGACATGGCCGAGGTGCGCGAAATTCTCGCCAACACCGCCGGCGTAGAGCTGGTGGACGACCCTGCCACCAACTCTTACCCCATGCCCAAAGACAGCCACGGCAAAGACGCCGTGCTGGTGGGCCGTCTGCGCCGCGACGAAACCCAACCCAAAACCCTCAATATGTGGGTGGTAGCCGACAACCTTCGCAAAGGGGCCGCCACCAACGCCGTGCAGATTGCCGAGTACCTGCTGAGCCAACAGGTGCCGGCGAAGTAGCGGTAGAAACGTTGCAGAGACGCACCTTTGCGTCTTGTCGTTGAACGACGCACGCGAAAAGCGCGGGCAAAACCGTTCAGTGACGAGACGCAAAGACGCGTCTCTACCGCATTCAGCCCATGCCCGTTTTGAAGCGACATTTTCTATTGCTGTGGCTGGTGCTGCTGGCCGGTTCGGTGCAGGCGCAAATGGTGCTGCGTGGCAGGGTGCTCGATGCCGAAACCCACCAGCCCGTCCCCAACGCCCAGGTGGGCGTGGCTGATAACCGCATCGGAACCAATACCAACGACGCCGGCCGCTTTGCGCTGAGCATCCCGCCGGCCTACGCCGGGGAAAAGTTGACGGTGGCCCTGCTGGGCTACAAAAGCTGCCACCAAATGCTACCGCCGCTGCCGGGGCCGGAGCTGATTATCGAGCTGAAAATCAGCCCGGCCACGCTAGGCGAGGTGCAGGTCACCGGCTCGGTATTGGGCATTGTGCGGGAGGCCGTAGCGCGTATTCCGCGCAACTACCCGGTGCGGCCCACGCAGCTCACGGGCTTCTACCGGGAGTCGGATAATGACAGCCTGGGGCGGCCGCGCTACCTGGTGGAAGGGCTGCTGACGGTGTACAAAGCGCCGTATCCGCAACGCACCAGTACGGGCGAAGTGCAGATTCGGCAGTCGCGCCGGGTCGATTTGCGCTCGGATAAGCTGGTGCGAATTGACTGGGCTGGCGGGCCGTTTATTGCGCACCTGGCGGATTTCGTGCACCGGCGGGCGCAGTTTATCGACCCCGCCCACTTTCGGGACTACGACTACCGCCTCGCGCCCGGCAGCAGCTACCAGGACCGGCCGGTGTACGTGGTCACCTTCGCGCCCAAAGCGGGCAACCGCCGCGCCGATTTTGCGGGCCGGATGTACATCGACCAGGATTCCTACGCCTTTCTGGGGGCCGAGTGGCGCTACACGTCCGCCGGCCTCCGGCACTCCACCAACCTGGCCGACTCGCGTGCCCTGCGCGTGTCCTACCAGCCCTACGCCGGCCGCTGGCATCTCAAAACCGTGTGGTGGCAAACCCGGGCCCGCCTGCCCATCGGCCCACCGCTCAATTACTTCGGCGAATTCCTGGCCACGGCCATCGATACGGCCCAAACGGTCCGGCCCGGCTACCTGGAGCGCGCGCAGTACCACGACGTATTTCTGCGCAATGCCGTGGCTTACGACTCGGCCTTCTGGCGGGGCCACACCACGCTGCTACCTCCCGAAACCCTGCGGCAAGCCCTGCTCGACCAGCAGCGCCAGCACCGGGCCGACTCGCTGTTCCGGCCGGTGGCCGCCGGCGATTCAACTTCGGCTAAAGACGCGCCGCAGACGCTGTTTGGGAAGTTTCTGAGCCGCTTCCGCTACGGGGGCATGGTGGGGGCATGGCCGCTGTCGGTAGCGGCGGCGGGCCTGGCGGTGGCGTATGCGCCGGATGGGTACGGGTTTGGTTTTCAGGCTGATAATTCGGTGAAAGCGCAGTCGTTTTCTGTTTATTCGCAGTTTGAATATCAGTTTGAGTTAACCCATGAGCTGGCCGTGCGCCTGGCCACGCAGCGCCTGTACGGGCAGTTCCGCGCCGATGGCTGGGCGGCCGGGCTGAGCTACCAGCGCAACTTCAGGCCCCGGCACCGCCCGCTCTACGGCCGCGCCGGCCTGGCCTACACCCGCCAGACCGCCGGCCGCGACCTGGGCACCTTCGTCAACCCCGATGCGGGCCTGCGCGTGGCCGGCACCCACCTCAGGGCCGATGAGCTCAGCGCCCAGCTGCAAGTCGTGACCGAGGCCCTGCAGCCCAGCCTGGGTTTGGGCCTGGAGCTCAGCCACAAGCTGGAACTGGTGGCCGATGCCAGCTACCTGCTGCCGCTGCGCACCCGCACCCGTCTGCAGCTGGCCGAGGAAAGCGGTTTTTTCCTGACCCGAAGCGCCGCCGCCATCGATTTGCCCCACCCCGACGTAAGCCTGCGCACCAACGACCAGCCCACCGCTGCCCTGCCGTGGCAGCCCCGGCCCTGGTTGTTCAGCCTCGGGCTGCTGTACCGCTTGCGGTGAGGCCGTAATGCGAAGCGCCGCTTCGCACTACACCCGGGTACGCGCCACTACTCTCCATTATGCCCCAAAAACTCCCCACCGCCTTCTTCCAGCGCCCCGATGTGATGGCCATTGCCCGCGACCTGCTGGGCAAGCACCTCTACACCCACATTGATGGGGTGCTGACGGCCGGCCGCATCGTCGAAACTGAGGCCTACCGGCACGAGGGCGACCAGTCCCTCACGCTGCACTTGCAGCGCAAGCGCCACCAGGCGCAGGGCCTGCACGTGCCCGGCGGTCACGCCTACATCTACACCGTTTATAACCGCCACGCGCTGTTCAACATTGCCACGCACGATGCCCAGCACCCCGACGCGGTGCTCATTCGCGCCATCGAGCCGCTCATTGGCGTGGAGGAAATGCTGCGCCGCCGGGGGCTGGCCAAGCCCGTGCGCGCCCTCACCGCCGGGCCGGGCGTGCTGAGCCAGGCGCTGGGCATCATGCCTGCCCTCACCGGCCAGCCGGTTACCGGGGACATTATCTGGTTTGAAGACCACGGCGAAGCGGTGGCCGAAGCCGATATATTGGCCAGTGCTCGGGTAGGCTTGGCCTATGCCGGGGCCGAAGCGGCTGGGCTGCCGTGGCGCTTCCGGTTGGAAGATAGCAAGTGGACCAGCCCGGCGAAATAGCGGGCTACGGTGCCGGGTACGGGTTAGGGTGCTTGATTTCGAGCCATCTGTCCGGCCGGTCCAGCGGCTCGTAGCCGAAGCGCTGGTAGAGGGTGTGGGCGTCGAAGGTAGCGAGCAGGTGGCGGCGCAGGTTTTGCAGTTCGGGGTGGGCCAGCATCTGCTCCACCAGCCACTTGGCGAGGCCGTGGCCCCGGAACTCGGGCAGCACAAATACGTCGCAGAGCCAGGCAAACGTGGCCCTGTCCGTCACCACGCGGCAGAAACCGGCCTGACGGCCATCGGGGGCGTAGAGGCCGAAATTGAGCGAGTTGGCCACGGCGCGCTCCACGGTGGCGCGCGGAATGTGCTTGGCCCAGTACGATTCTTCGCTCAGCCAGCGGTGAATGGCAGCGAGGTCGAGCCGGGCGGGGTCGGTGCTGAGGGTGTAGCCGGTGGGGTGGGTGGCGGTGAAAAATTCGGCCATGCTGGAAGTCGGTAAATGGTGCTGCAAGCTACAAAATCCGGCTGCGGGCCGGGCCGGCGGCATCCGGTTACGGCCGGGTTTCGTTATCTTTTGATAAACAACCGATTTATCCGTTCATCCCCTCCTGCCTATTGCCATGAAACTTCTACGTAATGCGTTGCTGGCCCTGGGCACCCTGGGGCTGCCGCTCGCCGCCTGTGCCCAGGCCCCGGCCCTCACCACTTTCGCGGTAGGCACCACTACAGTCACGGCCTCGACCCTGGCCTCCAACCTAGCCACTATCTGGGAGCTGGTGTGGGGGCCCGATAATTTCATCTGGGTGACGGAGCGCAGCGGCCGCATCAGCCGCGTGAACCCGGCCACCGGGCAGGTGCTGCCGCTGCTCACCATTGCCGACGTGACCGAAAGCAACGAGAGCGGCCTGCTGGGCATGGCCATCGATGCTACGCCCACAGGGCAGCCGGCCGGTACCTACGGCGTATTTGTGGTGTACAACTACACCGACCAGGGCACCCTGAAGGAAAAGCTGGTGCGCTATTCCTACGCCAATGGCGCGCTGAGCAACCCCGTGGTGCTGCTCGGCAACATCGTGGCCACCACCAACCACAGCGGCTCGCGCCTGCTGCTGCTGCCCGACCGTACCCTGCTCATGACCACCGGCGATGCGCTGGTGGCCTCGGAGGCGCAGAACCGCACCTCGCTCAATGGCAAGATTCTGCGGCTGAATTTCGACGGTACCATTCCGGCTAACAACCCCACGGCCGGCAGCGCCATCTACACGCTCGGGCACCGCAACCCGCAGGGCCTGGTGCAGCTGCCCGATGGCCGCATCTACAGCTCGGAACACGGCCCCAACAATGACGATGAAATCAACAAGATAGAAGCCGGCCGCAACTACGGCTGGCCCAACGTGGAGGGCCTCTGCGACCTGCCCGCCGAAGCCACCTTCTGCACCGCCAACAACGTGCGCGAGCCCCTCACCGTCTGGACGCCCACCATTGCCCCGGCCGGCCTCACCTACTACGACCATCCGGCCATTTCCGGCTGGCGGGGCAGCCTGCTGCTGGCCGTGCTCAAAGACCACAAGCTCACCCAGCTGACGCTGGATGCGGCCGGCCTCACCATTCCCAGCCGCACCGATTTCCTCACCGGCTTTGGCCGGCTGCGGGCCATTTGCGTGTCGCCGGCCGGTAAGGTGTACATCGGCACCAGCAACCGCGACGGCCGGGGCACCCCTGCCGCCACCGATGACCGCATTCTGACCCTCGAAAATCGCGCCTACGTGCCTACGGCCACGCGCCCGGCTACCACCTTCGCCTTCGACCTGTTTCCCAACCCCGCCCACCGGCAGGCCACTGTGCGGCTGCCCGCGCCGGGTGGCCTGCTCACGCTCAGCGACCTGCTGGGCCGCCCCGTGTATTCCGTGCGCCCCACCGGCACCACCGCCACGCTGGACCTCGGCAGCCTGCGCCCCGGCACCTACCTGGTGCAGGCCGACGGCGCGGCTGGCCGCAGCACCCGCAAGCTGGTGGTGGAATAAATCTTTGAAAAACAATGTGTTGTGTAACCTTTGCTAAATACTTGTGCAGAAATGCTCGGCTACTCCGGTCTGACCGCTCTAGGCGGTCCGACCGGTTGTCGTGAGAACGAAACCGTGGGTTCGACCGGTTGTCGTGAGAACGAAACCGGGGGTGCTTCGACCGGTCGGACCGCCTAGGGCGGTCAGACCGGCGGGCTCGACCCAGATACGCTCACGGCTGCATGACTACCTGAATTCAACCAAAAAAAGGGCCGGCAAATTGCCGGCCCTTTTCGTTGCGGGGTAGTGCGGAAGGTTATTCCAGCACCACTTTGCGGGTCAGGACCTGGCCGGCCACCGTCACGCGGAGCGTGTAGAGGCCCGTGGCCAGGCCGTGGGTGCTCAGCGTTTGCTCGGCGGTGCCGCTCAAGGCTTTGGTCGCCACTACCTGGCCCAGGGCATTGAGTAGGGTTGCCTGGCCGGTTCCGCTTAGTCCACTCAGGCGTAGGGTGAGCTGGCCGGTGTTGCTGGGGTTGGGGTACACCAGCAGCGCGTCGGTATCGGCCTGGGCGCGGGTGGCGGTGGGCAGGCTCAGAATGCTGAAGGAGCCCGTTACGTCGGCGCTGCCGTAACCGCTCACGGCCACGTAGTAGCGCGTGCCCACCGTGAGGCCCGTCAGGTTCACGGGACCCACATTGAGGTTGTTGTTGGCAGCGGCCTGGCATTTCACGCTGGTGAACGGCCCGGCGGCACAGTCGGGGCTGGTGTACACGCGCACCATGCCAGCGGCCGTACCCGTGATGGTCAGGATGCGGGTCGTCGTCGTTGCCACAAAGGAGAACCATACATCCTTGGGCAGGGCCGCCGGCGAGCAGGCCGGTGTGATGATGCCGTTCTGGATGCTGGTGGTCGAGCCCACGTTCGAGCCGGTAACGGTGGTAGTGCCCAGGGCAACCGCACCGCAGGGCTCATCGTTGGCCGGCGCGGTGAGCGGCGTGGTAAAGCACGTCGGCCCCACGAAAGTGCTGCTGCCATTCACCGTGCCGCAGTTCTGGCGCACGTAGAAGCAGTAGTCGGTAGCCGCCTGCAGGCTGGTCAGCGCGTAGGTAGCGGCCGTGAGGCCGGTTACGCTGGTGCCGGTGCCCTGCGTGAAGCCCTGCACGCCGTATTCCAGCTCGTAGGTATTGCCGGCGGGCAGGCCGCCGGTGGGGGCCACCCAGCTGAGCGTAGCCGTAGTGTTGGTCACGTTAGTAGCCGAGGGGCCGCTGGGGGCCGCGCAGTTCGACGGCGCCGTGGCGCACACCGCAATCTGACCGGCGTTGGTGCTGCTATATGCCCAGGCGCGGATGTAGAGCACCTCGCCCGGCGTGCGGCCCGTGAGGGCCACCTGCGAGTACAGGCCGTTGGTATCGTCGTTGCAGCCAATCTCCGTCAGGTTGCCGCAGGTACCGGCGTACAGGCTGATAACCGTATCGGTGATGTTGCTGCCGGCGGTAGGGGCCACGGTTTTCACCGTTACCGACCCGTTCACGGGCACCGTCACTTTAAACCACACGTCCCGGTTCAGGGTAGTGGAGCAGCTTGGGGTGGGGGCTCCCGCCGAGGTGGTGGCGGCGGTGTTGTCGGCAGTAGTCTGGGTGATGCAGGTGCCAAACTGAATGGGCACGTTGAGCGCCCCGGCGCATTCATCATTCAGCGGGGCTACCGGCGGAGTGGTGAAGGTGAGCGTGGCGGCCGGCGAGGTCTGGCCCGCGCCGCAGTTGCTCACAATGGTAATCGTGTAGCTCGTGCCAGGCGTGAGGCCGGTCAGGCTCACCGGCGAAGTCGTGGCCGTCTGGGTCGTGGTGGTGCCGCCGGTAGGAGTCACCGTCACCGTGTAGGTGGTGGCGGCGGTGCCGGGCGTGAAGTTCACGGTGGCCGCTGTGGGCGTTAATCCGCTGGCAGATAGGCCTGTAACGGTGGGGCAGGCCAGGTAGGTGATGTTCACGTTATCCAGGCCGATATCGGTGGTTCCGAAGTCGCCCACGGCGCGCAGCCGGATAATGGTGGTGGCCGTGAGGCCCGTGCCGGGCAGATTCACCGTCTGGCGGGTCCAGGTACCGGCCTGGCCGATTCGGGCCAGCGCCGCGCTGAACGTGGTGCCGCCGTTGGTGCTCACAAACACGTTCAGCGAGTCGGTACCCGAGGTGTTGATGTAGTCGAAACTGAGCGCGGGCGTGCCTGCGGTGCCCGCCATGTTGGCAAATAAATCCAGGCTGCCCCGGGCGCGGCCCGAGACATTGTAGGAGTGGAAGCGGGCCGAGTGCAGGCTGGTGCCCGTGCCCAGCGGGCTGCCGGCGGGCGTGTAGGCGCCCGAGGCCGGGCCGGTCCAGGCGGCGCTGGCCCCGTCGTCGTCGCGGCGCCACGAGTTGTTGCCCGTCAGGGGCGTGTTGCGCCAGTTCACGGCCGGAATATCGTTGGTGCCGCACTGGCTGGTCCAGGCCGCTTCGAAGTCCTGGTTGTAGGGCGTCGTGTTGTTGATGAGCACATACGGGGCCGCCGCGCAGCTCGTGGTGAAGCTGGTGGTGGTGGCCATGGAAGTCGTGCTGCCGCTGCAGTTGCTCACAATGCTCACGGTGTAGGCCGTGTTGGCCGTCAGGCCCGTCAGCGTTATTGGGTTTGTTGAAGGAGCCGGGGTGATGGTGGTAGCCGTGCCGCCGGCCGGGGTCACGGTCACCGTGTAGGTGGTGGGGCCGGCGGGCGGCGTGAAATTCAGCACTGCGCCGGTGGCCGTCACGCCCGAAGCCGTGAGGTTGGTCACGGCCGCGCAGGCGATGTAGCTCACCCGCACGTTATCCACCCCAATGTCGGAGAAGCCAAAGTCACCCGTGCCGCGCAGGCGCACGATGGTGGTAGCCGTGAGGCTGGCCGGCAGCGATACCAGCTGATGCGCCCAGGTAGTGGTCGTATTCAGGCCCAGTAAGGCGGCGCTGAACGTGGTGCCGCCGTTGGTGCTCACAAATACCTTCAGCGAATCCGTGCCCGAGGTGTTGATGTAGTCAAACTCCAGCGTGGGCGTGCCCACTGTGCCGGCCATGTTCACGTACAGGTCCAACGTGCCCCGGGTACCGCTCGTGGCATCGTAGGAGTGGAAACGGGCCGAGTGCAGGCTGGTGCCCGTGCCCAGCGGGCTGCCGGCGGGTGTGTAGGTCCCTGAGGTACCGCTCCAGGCGGCGCTGGTGCCATCGTCGTCGCGGCGCCACGAGGTATTGCCCGTCAGGGGCGTCGTGCGCCAGTTCACGCCGGGAATCTCGCGCGTGCCGCACTGGCTCAGCCAGGTGGCTTCAAAGTCCTGGGTGTAGGGCGTGGTGTTGTTCACCGTAACATAAGGGGCCGCCAGGCAGCTTGTCGAGAACGTAACCACCGTGGGCTGCGAAGTCGAGCCGGCCCCGCAGTTGCCCACAATGCTCACGGTATAAGCCGTGCTGGGCGTTAGGCCCGTCAGCGTCAGGGGCGACGCCGTGATGGTCTGGGTCGTGGCCGTGCCGCCGGCCGGCGTCACCGTTACCGTGTAAGTAGTTGGGCCAGAGGCCGGCGTAAAGCTCACCGTGGCGCCCGTGGCCGTGATGCCGGTTGCCGTAGCAGCCGTCACGGCGGGGCAGGAAATGTAGCTCACGCGCACATTGTCCACCCCAATGTCGGTAATGCCAAAGTCGCTGGTGGCGCGCAGCCGGATAATGGTGGTGGCCGTGAGGCCGGTAGCGGGCAGGTTCACCGTCTGGCGGGTCCAGGCAGCGGCCGTGGTCAGGCCCAGCAGCACGGGGTTGAACGTGGTGCCGCCATTGGTACTCACAAATACCTTCAGCGAATCCGTGCCCGAGGTGTTGATGTAATCGAAGTTCAGCGTAGGCGTGCCCACCGTGCCGGCCATGTTCACGGCCAGGTCCAGGGTGCCCCGGGTGCCGCTGGTAGCATTATAGGAGTGGAAGCGGGCCGAGTGCAGGCTGGTGCCCGTGCCCAGCGGGCTGCCGGCGGGCGTGAACACCCCCGAGTTGCCGCTCCAGGCGGCACTGGTGCCGTCGTCGTCGCGGCGCCAAGCGTTGTTGCCCGTCAGGGGCAGGCTGCGCCAGTTGGCATCGGGCGCATCGCGGGTGGCGCACACGTTCAGCCAGGTGGCTTCAAAGTCCTGGGTGTAGGCCGTCGTGTTGTTCACGAGGGCATAAGGCGCGCTGGCGCAGCCCGTGAAGAAAGTAATGGCGTTGGCGGCCGAAGTCGAGCCCGTGCCGCAATTGCCCACAATGCTCACGGTGTAGCTCGTGCTGGCTGTCAGGCCCGTCAGCGCCAAGGGTGACGCCGTGATGGTCTGAGTGGTGGCCGTGCCGCCGGCCGGCGTCACCGTCACGGTGTAGGTGGTGGCCGACGAGGATGGCGTGAAAGCCACCGAAGCGCCCGTGGCCGTGATGCCCGAAACCGCGAGGTTGCTCACGCTCGGGCACGCCGCCGGCGCTCCAATGGTGAGCGTAAAGTCCTTGGTTTCGCCGCTGCCAAACGAGGTGCAGGCATCGGCCGCGCCGTTGGCATTGCCCGCGCCCCGGCTGCGAATACGCATGCCCGTAGTGCCCTGCACGGCCGTAGTGGGCACCAGCAGCGTAGCGCTCACCGGCGTGCCCGTGGGCGAGGCCGTGGCTATCTGGGTCCATTCGCTGGCTTCGTACACGAAATTGTGGTTGTAGTCAATCCACACCGATACAATGCTGCTGCCGGTCAGGGTCACGCTTAGCGTGTAGGGCACGCCCCCCGAGATAGCGCCCGTGTTGGTGCCGGTGGCCGGGTAGCTGGTGTAAGCCTGACCGCCGGTAGCGGCGCAGCTAAGCCCCGTCGCGTTAAGCGTAGTGCCCGACAAGCCCACGTCAGTAATATCGTTGCCGCCGCAGGAGCCGCCCAGGCCCGTTGCGCAGTAGGCCGTCGTCTGGGCCTGGGCCGGCCCGCTACCAAAGAGCAGTGCCGCGAGCAGCAGTACCCCCGCCTGCGGCCAGTGCCGCCTCGTGAAAGAACGTAGAAGTGTCGTCATAAGTAGGAGAGTAGGGTGAAGAGGAGAAAAATGGAGAAAAGGTGGGGAAATGCCGCAACTGCCAGCAGCCGCTCCTGCCGGTTTGGTGTCGTAATGTAGAAACAAAGCTCGAATGCTTGGCTACCTTACCTGCTTTTAACCATTTACTTACCGCGAAGGCAAATTGCTGCTGCCAGCTTCTTTCTAATAACTACTAGCCGAGCTATCAGAAAAATTATCTTTTCAGGGGTGTTAATATTCAAATAATATGGTTATTTATTATAAATATGTTCCTTAAATAAGGATGATATGTATTATTTCTGATTTTCAACTGTCATCGTAGCAAGGTGGGACTTCGTGCCCGTGCGTGCACCCGGTCAGTTGGCTTCGTACTTATTACTGAGCACCCTTGCCCGGCGCACTGGCTCGCCGCTACTACCCACAAGCGGGCAGGTTGAACGCATATAAAGGAGTTGTTTAGAAAGTCCCCGAACGGTCATGCAGCGCGCAGCGAAGCATGACCGTTCGGGGACCTTTTGTGACTTTCTAAACAACTCCAATGGAGGCCCATGACTCCATTTATATGCGTTCAACCTGACAAGCGGGGGAGTAACTGCTACACTTCAGAAACTTTCTACTTATGGATAGTTCTGCTGTGGCTTAGCAAATAGCGATTTGCGTAAGTCCCGTTAGCGTTGAGCTTACCCGGCGTGGGGCTGGCAGAATGGAAAGCTGAAAATAAGTTCATTTTTGGCTGAAAAAATATCGTTTGTGGCCCTTAATTTGCTATATGTGGTGATAGTTTTATGGCTTTTTTTGAACTCGCTCTTTCTGCCTGTATCTTGGTTCGCTGATTAGTCAGTACCCACCCGTTTTGTATTTTTTTACACCCAATACACCCCCCTCACCCCCTCTTTTTTCACCCATGAGAAAAACTTTACAATCTTTTATCCTCCTGCTCTTTGCGTGTAGCCTGCTGGGCGGGCTGCCGTCGGCGCGGGCTTCCCACTTGCTGGGTTGCGACATGACCTACACCTCGCTGGGCAACAACCAGTACCGGGTGAAATTCCGCCTCTACCGCGACTGTTCCGGTATTACGGCTTCGCCCTTCACACTCTCGTGCCGCAACGGTGGCTGCAACGCAACGGCAACGGTATCAGCTCCGCTCGTGCAGCAGGGCGTTCCATTGGCCGCCACGCCACTGTGCCCCAGCACGCCCAATTCCTGCGCCAACCCGTCGTCGCTCTATCCGCTCTACGACTTCACCAACTACGAAGCCACCGTGACGCTGCCCCCCGGCCAGTGGACGATGAGCACGAGCCAGGGCTCGCGCCCCACCATCGCCAACATCGTGGGCTCGCCCGACCTGTATGCCGAGGCTTACCTCGACAACCGCAGCAGCGGCACCACTACGGTGGCCAATACCTCGCCCCAGTTCGACCCGCAGGATATTCCGATTCAGTACGTGTGCGTGAACCAGCGCACCACCTTCGGCTTCTCGGCCATTGAGCCCGATGGCGACTCGCTGGTGTATGCCCTGGCCGCTCCGCTGGCTTCCTGCGGCACTCCCGTGGTCTATACCTCTTACCCGGGTGCCAACGCCGGCGGCGTATTCATCATCACCCGCAGCCCGCTGTGCATTCTGGAAATTCCCGGCCTCACGGGCGGCACGCTGTTTACGCCCCGGCTGCCCATTCCGGTAGCTACCGATACTACCGGGATTTGCCCCATCAAGCAGGGCGTGCCGTATTTCGGCCTCAACCAGTCGGCCCGCACGGTTACGTTCACGCCGAACGTGTACAGCCCGGCCACGTCGGCCGCCGATGGCCGCAACAAATATCAGGTAGTAGTGGAAGTGACCGAGTACCGCCGCGTCAACGGCGTGCGCCGCATTGTGGGCCGCGTGCGCCGCGAGGCCGTGCTCATCGTTATCAACTGCGGTGCCAACACCACGCCCAACCCGGTGCAGGCCACCAACCAGACGCCCAACTCCAACACCGGCACCATCAACACGGCCGATACCACCCAAATCAATGTGTATTCGTGCAACTACTCGCGCGTGCTGGTAAACTTCACCGACCCCGACAACCTGCGCACCCCCAGCGCGCACCAGCTCCTGACGGTAACCCTGCCCACGAACATCAACACCGACCCCAGCTACCTGGCTGCGGGCGATGTGGGCACGTTCACCCTGTCCGGTAACGGCACCGAGAACCCCCGCGGCGTCTTCTTCTTCCAGCCCTCGCCTTCGCAGGTGGGCCGCACCATCCGCATCAACGTGCGGGTGGAAGACAATGCGTGCCCGGTAAAGGGCCTGCAGAACCGGGTAATCGTCATTAAGGTCCTGCGGGGCAACTTCGCCTCGGCTGTGGCGGCCGTGGGCGGCTCCACGCTCCTGGGCTCGGCGGTAATCTGCCGGGGCAACTCGCTTTCGCTGCAAGGCCGCGTAATCCGGCCTGACTCGGTGCGCCGCCTGGCCACCAACACGACGCAGGCGCAGGTGTACACTTACCAGTGGACGGCTTCGGCCGGCGGCACCGGCCTGCCCGTCGTCACCAACGTGCAGAATATCGCGGTGAAGCCCACCGTCACCACGCGCTATTTCCTGAGCATTGCGCCTACGCTGGGCTTTGCACAGGGGGCCTGCGGCGATACTACCTCCATTCTGGTGCGGGTGGTGGCCCCGCCGGTAGCCCGCGTGGTTACCAACAATGCCTACATCTGCCCCGGCGGAACGGCCACGCTCCAGGCGTCGGCAACTACAACCGGCAGCCCCGTTGGCACGTACACCTACGCCTTCCGGGCGGCCAACGGCCTGGCTACCGCCGATTTGACGAAGGCGAACCCTACGGTAAATCCCACGGTAACCACCCGCTACTATGTAACGGCCTCGGGCAGCGCCCCCACGAGCTGTACGGATACGGCCTCGGTGCTGGTGCGTGTGCTGCCCGGCGTGGTAGCCAACTTCACCACCGCCGACTCGGTAGGCCTCAACGGCCAGCGCACCAACCGCCCGCCGGTAATCTTCACCTTCAAGGACGCCTCGACCATCACCGGCCTGCCGCAGGGCGCCGCCACCACCTACAAGTGGACCTACGAGCGGGTGCGCGACATTGCCAACAACCGGGTAACGGGCACGGAAACTGCTTTCGGCACAACTTCGGCCACGCCGGGCCCGCTGCAGCTGGGCATCGCCGGGTACTACCGCATCCGTCTCACCACGGTGGTGTCCATCGTCAACGGCGGGGTTACCACCACCTGTACGCCTTCGGTGAAGGAGCGTATCGTGCTGGTGCCTGATTTGCAGGTGCCCAACGTAATCACGCCCAACGGCGATGGCCAGAACGACTACTTCAAGGTTTCAACCGTTAGTACTACCACTAGCAAGATTGAGATTTTCAACCGCTGGGGCCGCAAGGTGTACGAGCAGGCCAGCTACGCCAATAACTGGGGGGGCGATAACCAGCCCGCCGGGGTCTACTACTACCTGCTCACGGCTTCCAACGGTGCGCAGACCAAAGGCTGGATTGAGGTAGTGCGCTAAACCTGCCTTCTCACCAGATGCACTAAAAAAGGGTGCCGCGATTGTCGCGGCACCCTTTTTTGTCGTGGCTAAGGCTGGTTTGCTTACTTCTACACCGCTTGTTCAGGCAGACTGCCCGAGGTGGTGCCGCTCGTTCTTCACGGCGTTCTGCACGGTCCAGGTCACTTCGTGCCGCAGGGGGAATTGCCGTACCGGGCAGGCGGGCATCAGGCACAGCGAGCAGGCGGCAAAGGTGCAAGGGTCGGCGTGCACGAAC
Source organism: Hymenobacter siberiensis (assembly GCF_018967865.2). Classification (NCBI taxonomy): domain Bacteria; kingdom Pseudomonadati; phylum Bacteroidota; class Cytophagia; order Cytophagales; family Hymenobacteraceae; genus Hymenobacter; species Hymenobacter siberiensis. The sequence goes on along the minus strand of NZ_JAHLZY020000001.1, from coordinate 4,544,412 downwards.
ATTTCGACTTCCACCGCGAACCGCGCCTGGATGAGCTCCTCAATGTCGTGCAGCTCAGTGTGCACTTGCTCCAGGGTGAAGTAGTAGGGCATCTGCATGTGGCAGTCGATGTGCAGGTTGGCGCCGTAGCGCTGCACGCGCAGGTTGTGCACGTCAATCCACGAAGCCCGGCGCTGGACCTGGAGCTCGGCAATTACCTCGGCCACCACGGCGGTATCGGTCTCGTCCATCAGGCCCGATACGGCGTGGCGCAGCATCCGCCCGCCATTCACCAGAATGAAGCCGCCCAGCAGCAGTGCCGCGCCCGAGTCGAACCGCACGATGCCCGTGGCCGCCACCAGCACCAGCGCCCCCGACGAGACGATGGACGTGAGCGCATCAATGTAGAGGTGCTGCCCGTCGCCCACCAGTGCCACCGATTTCAGGCGCTTGCCGTTGCGGACCAGCAGCAGGCCCACGGCCAGGTTCACCACGGCGGTGCTGGCCAGCAGCGCCACGCCCCAGTCGGGCCGGGCCACGGGGTGGGGGTGCAGGAAGTGCCCGCTGGCGCTGTAAAGAATAAAGGCACCAGCCATGAAAATCAGCCCCCCTTCAAATCCCAGCGACAGGTTCTCAATTTTGCCGTGGCCGTAGGGATGGTTTTCATCCTTGGGCAGGCTGGACAGGTAGAGGCTATAGAGGGCAAAGCCACTGGTGGCCACGTTGATAATGCTCTCCAGCGCATCGGTGAGCACCGCCTGCGAGCGGGTGAGGTGGTAAGCGTAGAACTTGATGGCCACGAGCCCGATGCTAACCACGAGGGACAGCAAGCCGAGGCGGTACTTGGTTTGGGAGGACGTCATGCAGCGGGATTTTCGGTACAAAGGTCGGGCACCGGCCGCAAGCGGGGCGGCGTGCCCGGCGCGGGCTTCTATGCGGACACCCACCACCGCGGCTGCCGGGCAAAACCTAAACGATTCGGTAGCCGCCGCATTACGTAGTTAGCAAACGTTGCCACTGCCGCGAAAAATTGCCGCCTGATGGCAACTTTTTTACCGCAATGTTGTATTTAAGGCAGTCGAAAATTATTTTTAGGCTAATCTAAAAAGAGGCCCTTGCCCTTACCGATTGATTAACGTGCCTCCTTCTACATTAACTGATACCCAGCCAACCAACCCGGATGCCGGCTGGCGCCACCCCCGCCGGGCCAATTCGCTGAGCGAGGTGTATGCCAGCATCAAAGTGCCACCGGCCAATGCCTCGTTCTGGCGCAAGCTGATGGCCTTTTGGGGGCCGGGCCTGCTGGTAGCCGTGGGCTACATGGACCCCGGCAACTGGGCCACCGACCTGGCCGGTGGGGCCCGCTACGGCTATACGCTGCTGTCGGTGGTATTGATTTCCAACCTGTTCGCCATGCTGCTTCAGCACCTGGCGGCCAAGCTGGGCATTGTGACCGGGCGCGACCTGGCCCAGGCCTGCCGCGACCATTACTCGCGCCCCATCAGCCTGATGCTGTGGGTACTGTGCGAAATAGCCATCGCGGCCTGCGATTTGGCCGAAGTCATCGGTTCGGCCATTGCGCTCAACCTACTGTTTGGCCTGCCCATTGCCTGGGGCGTAGTCCTCACCACCCTGGATGTGCTGGTGGTGCTGTTCTTCCAGAACAAGGGCTTTCGCATTATCGAAAGCCTGGTGGCTGGGCTTATCGTGTTGATTTTCGGGTGCTTTCTCTACGAAATCATCGCCTCGCACCCCGACTGGCTGGCCCTGAGCAAAGGCTTGGTGCCGCGCCTCGAAGTAGTAACCAACCCGCAGATGCTCTACGTGGCCATTGGTATTCTGGGCGCTACCGTGATGCCGCACAACCTCTACCTGCACTCCAGTATCGTGCAAACGCGGGCCTTCCCGCAGGATGAGCCCGGCAAACGCTCGGCCATCAAGTTTGCCACCATCGACTCGACGCTGGCCCTGTTTCTGGCCTTTTTTGTGAACGCGGCCATCCTGGTTACGGCCGCCGCCGCCTTCCACGGCAAGGGCCACAACGACGTGGCCGACATTGCCGACGCCCACAAGCTGCTCACGCCGGTGCTGGGTGCGGGCGCGGCCAGCGCGGTATTCGCCATTGCGCTGCTGGCCTCGGGCCAGAACTCGACTCTGACCGGCACGCTGGCCGGCCAGATTGTGATGGAAGGTTTCCTCGATTTGAAGCTGAAGCCCTGGTTACGCCGGCTCATCACCCGCCTCATTGCGGTGGTGCCGGCCCTTGTGGTGGCCATTGTGTATGGCGAAAAAGGCACCGGGCAGCTGCTGGTGCTCAGCCAGGTCATTCTGTCGTTTCAGCTCAGCTTCGCGGTGGTGCCGCTGGTGCTGTTCACGGGCAGCCGGGCCAAAATGGGCGTGTTTGCCAACCGGCCGGTGGTGCAGGGCATTGCCTGGGCGGTCACTGGCATCATCATTTGCCTGAACGTGTTTTTGCTCTGGCAGACCTTTGCGGAATAGCGCTTTGGGGCGGGGAGCGCCTTGCGCGGCTGCCGGGTACGCCGGACGTAGGTCGTAGGGCCATTTCAGGAGCAAATCGCCCGTCCGGAGGAGCTTTGCGTATAGGCGGCCATGCCAATAATCAGTACCCTGCTTCGTCGCTGTATCTTTTGCCTGCTTCTGCTGGTGCCCGTAGCTGCGGCACTGGCCCAGGAAGGGATTAAAAACGACACAATTAAGGTCGATAAAAACCAGTTCAGCCTGTTTCGGCCCACGCCGCGCAAGTATATGCGCCCCATGGTGCCCGACCGCCCCGGCATCACCGAAAGCCCGTATTCGGTCGATGCGGGCCATTTTCAGTACGAGACCGATGCCCTGCGCCTGCTCACGCGCCGTGAGGGCACGGCCTACGGGCACGACTGGTACATCAACCACGCCCTCGCCAAAATCGGCCTCACCAACCGCACCGACCTGCAAGTCGGCCTCGATTCCTACACCGACACCCGCAACTACGACGATGCCGACCCCGGCCAGAGAACCGTAGCCAGGGGCCTCGGCGACCTAAACCTCCGGCTGAAGCACACGCTGGTGGGCGACGACAACAGCCGCTGGGCCCTGGGTCTGATTGGCTACGTCACCCTGCCCACCGGCGGCCCGCGCGGCGACGGGGCCGTGGAATACGGCGCGGTCCTGCCCGTGGTGTACCAGCTCACCAAGCCCTGGAGCATTGGCGGCCAGGTGGCCACGCAGGTGTACTGGGACCGCGAAACCCACTCGCGCTACCTGCAGCTCACGCCCACGTTCACCACTGACTATCAGTTTACCAAATTTGTGCAGGCCTTTGTAGAGCTGGTGGGCTACCGCGATGTGCGCCAGTCCTACTGGTTAAGCTCCATCAACACCGGGGTGCAGCTCGACGTGAGCGACAACGTGCAGCTCGATTTCGGTACCCACCTGCCCATCACCAATTCTGTGGACCGCGAATATTTCATCGGCATGAGCTTCCGGCGCTGAGATTGTAGCGTGGAAGCTGTTTGGAAAGTCAGCCCAAAATCGTTGTTCCGGTCTGACCGCCCTAGGCGGTCAGACCGGTTGCCGCGCGGACTCTGCTAGTCCGCGCGTCGTGAGGGCCGCCCCACCGGGACGCGGACTCGCCGAGTCCACGCTACGCGCTACCTTTGCCCCGTCAAGGTGCCAGACCCCAATCGCGGGGCGCGGCTGAAAAGGGAATCCGGTTCAATGCCGGAGCTGTCCCCGCAACTGTACGCTTCACATCGGGGCGGGCCATACATGCCACTGTTTACCTTTTGATTGTCAATTGGTTGGATGGGAAGGCGGCCCGCTCGGCGAAGCAAGCCAGGAGACCTGCCCGGACATTCACAGGTTCAGCATTCGCGGAGGACGAATGGAGAAAGAAAGCAGCGGCCGCCCCCGGGCAGCCACCTTACCTCTGTTTTTCGGCCTCGGTCTGGCGTTGGTTTTCTTCAATTGAAGAGAGCTTCCGGTAGATTTTGAATCGAATTTTCTTAATCGAAAATTTGATTCGGATGCGTTGTTTTTCACTCAGCCGGTTGGCGGTAGTTTGCGGATTACTGGCCGGAACCGGTGTGGCCCGCGCCCAACAGCCGCGCCCCGCGCCGCCCGATTCGGTCTGGCTCAGCCGGCGGCTGCACCGGCTGGCCGAGGTGAACGTGCGCGCCGTGGGCCCTGAGCAGTTTGCTGCCGGCAGCCGCCACTACGCCGCCGATTCGGCCACCCTAAGCCAGTATCGCGATGGTACCGTGGCCGAGCTGCTGCAGGACCGTACTCCGCTGTATATCAAAAGCTACGGGCCGGGTCAGCTGGCCTCCATCAGCATTCGGGGCACCTCGGCCCAGCAAACGGCCGTGCTCTGGAATGGCCTGAACATCATGCTGCCCACCTTGGGTCAGAACGATTTTGCCCTGCTGCCCGTGGGGGCCAATACCCGCCTGGCCGTGCAGCCCGGCCCGGCCGCTGCCCTCTACGGCAGCGGGGCCATCGGCGGGGCCGTGCTCCTGAACACCGCACCCGACTGGCAGCCCGGCCTGCGGGGCAGCGTGCAGGCCGATGCCGGCAGCTTTGGCCTGCGCGGCGGTAGCGCCGAGGTGAGCACCGCCAGCGCGGCCGTGGCCGTGCGCGTGGCCGCCAGCTACCGCCAGGCCCTCAACAACTACCCCTACATCACCCAGGAATTTGGCGGGCCGGTGCAGCGCACGCTGGCCGGGGCCGCCCTGCGCCACCAGTGGAGCCTGGCCCCTGAAGTAGCCCTGCGCCTGGGCTTGGCCGGCCAGCTCACCGCCAGCGCGTGGTTTACCGATACCGACCGGGAAGTGCAGCCGGGTGTCATCGGCCCCAACCGCCACGCCCGGCAGCTCGACCAAAGCCGCCGCCTGGTGCTCAGCTACCGCCACCAGGCCTCGGCGCGGGCGCAGTGGCTGGTGCGCGCCGCCGCGTTTGAGGACGTGCTGAACTACCACGACGACGGTATCACGAGCGACTCGCGGGTGCGCACCACCCAGGGCCAGGCCGAATACACGGCCGCCGTGGGCGCGCGCGGCTCCCTGCGCGTGGGGGCCGAGGTGCAGCACTTCAGCACCACTTTCCGCGAATACGCCAGCCCGCTGACCACCGAAAACCGCGCCGCCGCGTTCGCGCTGTTTCGCTACGACCCGCAGCCCCGCCTGCGCCTCACGGCCAACCTGCGCCAGGCCGCCCTGCCCCAGGGCAACCCCCTCACGCCCACCGTCGGCCTGGAATGGGACCTTTGGGCGAATGGCCCGGCCCCCGACTCACTCACCACATCACCATTTCACCAGCTCACCTTCAAGGCCAGCGCGGCCCGCAGCTACCGCGCCCCCACGCTTAACGAACGGTTTTTTAACCCCGGCGGCAACCCCAGCCTGCGCCCCGAAATCGGGCTGGGCTACGAAGCCGGCCTGCTGCATCGCACCCAACTTGCGCCCCGCACCACGCTGCAAACCGAGCTTACCGGCTACCGCCAACTAGTGGACGACTGGGTGCAGTGGACGCCCGGCCCCGAAGGCTACTGGCGGCCACGCAACCTGCGTCAGGTGCTCACGCAGGGCCTGGAGGCCAGCACGGCGCTCACGCTCCGGCGCGGGGCGCACCACCTGAGGGCGTGGGCGGCCTACGCCTTCACCCAGGCCCGCACCCGCCGTGCCACCCCCGACGACCCCGTGCCCGTGGGCCAGCCGCTGCCCTACGTGCCCACCCACACCGGCACCCTGAGCCTGGACTACGCCTGGCACGCCTGGCGTGTGGCCGCCGCCACCAGCACCACTAGCTACCGCTACATCGATGCCACTGCCCGGGCCTTCCTGCCCGGCTATGGCCTGCTGGGCGGCAGCGTGGGCTATGCGCTGCGCCTGCACGGCGCCGAAGCGCTGCTGCTGCTGCAAGGTAATAACCTTCTCAACCACGCCTATGAGAGCTACGAAGGCCGGCCGGCCCCGCCCCGCGCACTGAGCGTGAGCCTACGCCTGAGCTGGCGCTGATTTTCAAATTTCATCACTCATTTTTCTCCTTTTTGTTTTCTCATGCGTTTTTCTAACTATCTGATTGTTTCGGCACTGGCTTTGGTGAGCCTGGCCGGCTGTAGCCCCGACAAGGAGGTGACCGTGGCCCCATCGTCCGACAATAACAACGTGTTTGTGCTCAACGAAGGCGCTTATTCCTCCACTGGCACGGGTACGGTCACGTTGTTTAACAAAAGCACCAAGGCCGTAACCCCCGACTTGTTCGCGAGCGTGAACGGTGCGGGCCGCCGCCTGGGCAACGTGGTGCAGAGCATGGCCGTGCGCGACAAGCGCGGCTACATCGTGGTGAACGGGGCCAATAAAGTGGAAGTGGTGTCGCTGCCCGATTTCAAGTCGGTGGGCGTTATTACCGGGTTGAGAAATCCGCGCTACTTCCTGCCCATCAGCACCAGCCGCGCTTACGTGACGCAGTGGGGCAACTACAGCACGGTGCGGCCCGGCATCAAAATCGTGGATTTGATTACCAATAGCGTGGTCGATAGCATTGCCACCGGCGCCACGCCGGAGCGCCTGACTGTGGCCGGCGGTAAGGTATTCGTGGCCAACTCGGGCGACAACACTGTCACCGTCATCGACCCCACCACCAACCGCGTCACCAATACCCTGACCGTAGGCGATGCCCCCAATAGCTTCGCGCTCGATAAAAACAACCGCCTGTGGGTGCTCTGCGGCGGGTTCATAGCCTACAACGCCAACTACACCGTCGACTACGCGGCCACTACGCCGGGCAAGCTCGTCGGCCTCGACCCGGCCAATCCTGCGGTGGGGGCCACCTCGCGTACATTTGCCAGCAACCGCTACGCGCCCAACGACATTCATACTAACCCGGCCGGCGACCAGCTCTATTTCCGCGCCGCCGATGGCTACTCCTACCTGGGGGCCGTGGTGCGTCTGGGCATTGCCGATGCCGCTTTGCCGTCGCTCACGGGGACGCCGTTCATCGACGGGCTGTTTTACGGCCTGGGCATCGACCCGGTCGATGGCACCGTTTATACCGGCACGGGCACCTTCTCGGTCGATAAAATGACGCGCTACCAGCCCAACGGCACCAAAATCGACGAAACCGTGGTGGGCGCCGGCCCCAACGGCTTCGTGTTCTTCTAAGCTAAGGCGCTCAGCCGCCAGCTTTCCCGTTTCTTCTCCTTTCTTTCTGCAAATACTGAAAAAGGCCCGTTCCGAAAGGAATGGGCCTTTTTTGCGCGTCCTGGATTTGAAGCCGGCCGAATGAAACTAGTCGGCGATGCCGTCGTGGTTGCGGTCTTTGGCGTCGCCGGCGGCTTTGTAGAGCTCTTTGCCGGTGGGGCGGTTGGTGGTGTCGCGGCGCAGGCCAGCCGTGGCCGAGTCGCCGCCGGCTACGCCGTCGGTGCCGGCGGCGGGGCCTTTTTTATTGTAACCGCGCTCCACGTTGGTGTCACCCTCTTTGGTGCCCGAGCTGCAGGCGCTAAAAGTGGCGGTGAGGGCGCAGGCCACGGCGAGGGGGCGGAGGAAAGTTTTCAACGACATAAAAAAGCGAAGGTGAAGGATAAATAACGTATGATGGCGCAAGGTAGAAAAATAACCCGCCCGCCCGCAACCCGAACCACTGGGCGCGGGTACGGTTGTAGCGGAGCGGGCCAGCCGAAGGTTGCCCCAAACTGCGCGCTCCCGATTTATTTTTTTCCATTTGCCCGATGTCCAATCCGATTTCTGACTCCCTGCCGGCCCCGGTCTATACTTACCCCGAGTTTCGCACCCTGATGGCTACGCTGGTCGCCGAGCACCGCACCACCGGCCCCGAGCAGACGCCGGGCCTCATCCGCTACACCGACCAGAACCAGACGCACCTCGACAACGGCCAGGCCCGGCCCCTGCTTCCGGCCCTGCTTGAGAAGCTGCGCCAGCTGCCCCACCCCGAGCGCTGGCTGGTACTGGGCGAAGCCTGGTGCGGCGACACCGCCCACGCCCTGCCCATTCTGGCCCACCTGGCCGACGAAAGCCAGGGCCGCGTCACGCTGCACGTCGTGCTCCGTTCCGAACACCCCGAGCTGATGGCCACCCACCAGACCGACGGCAAAAACAGCATCCCCAAACTCATTCGCTACGACGCAGCCACCGGCACCGAACTCAGCACCTGGGGCCCGCGCCCGGCTGCTGCGCAAGTGCTGAGTCACCAGCTGCACAGTGATAAATCTTTGCACGTCAATCAGGTAGTAAAAGGCATGAATGCGTGGTATGAGGCCGATAATGGCCAGGCCATGCAGCAGGAATTGCTGGCACTGTTGGGCTAAGTGTGGGGTTCAACCAAAAATTCCCCTATTTTGCACCTCCCCAATTCCTAATCTATGCCTTTGCCACTGCGCCGTCGCCTTCAGAACCACGTTGCCGCCTGGCCCTGGCGGCGGGTGGGCGTGCTGGCCGGCGTTAGTCTGCTGTTGGCACTAATGCTGGTAGTTTATTTGTTTGGCATAAGCGACCATTTCTTTAGTCGACTTTTTTTTGCGTTTCTCGTATTGGTCTGGCTGCTGGCCGTTACGTTCCTGGTGGTGGTACCCTTCGTGAGTTGGGCCACCGCGCATTGGTTCGGACGCGGATGGGCCGAAATTTCGACGCCGGCCCCACGGCCCCGTCGAGCTGCTCCGGGCGCATCAGCAGCGCGTTCTATTTCTCCACCGGCTGCCTCGCGGCGGCCCGAAACACGTTAAAGCCCTTGAAAACCAACCTACTGCATATCAAAAATATGGTGTGCCCCCGGTGCGTAGAAGCCGTGCACAACCTGTTGGAGCGCGCTGGTTACAGCCCCAAAGCCGTAACGCTGGGCGTCGCTGAGCTCGACGAGAACACGCCCGCCGACCCCGAAGACCTGGCCCCGCTGCTGCAGGCCGCCGGCTTCGAGCTGCTGCGCGGCCGGGCTGAGCAGCTTACTGAACAAATCAAAGGCACCCTGGCCGAATACCTGGAGCACCTGCGCACGGCGCGCTCGCCGCTCACCACATCGGCTTTTCTGACCGACCGGTTTGCGGCCACCTACTCGCACCTGAGCAAGGTGTTTTCGCGCACCGCGCACCTCACCATCGAGAAATACCTCATCCGCCTCAAAATTGAGCGCGTGAAAGAAATGCTCAGCTACGGCGAGCTGACCCTGAACCAGATAGCCGACCAGATGCGCTACAGCTCCGGCCAGCACCTGAGCAACCAGTTCCGGCAGGTGACGGGCTACTCCGTAAGCGAGTTCCGCCGCCTCATGCTGCCCGAGCGCCTGTCGCTGGATGCGCTGGCGTAGGCCGTTGGCTTGATAAAAAAGCGCCGCCCTGGTCCAGGGCGGCGCTTTTTTGTAGCATACGCTTTGGCTTGTGCACGAGCGGAGCGAGTACAATGCGCCTCACTGTTCAACGCGTTTACTCGCTCCGCCGTGCACAAGCCAAAGCGTATGCCACATCTCCCCGACCTTTGTTCCTCAATTTGAACCCCGGGCCCCGCGACCGGGTTAGTCTCCACTGTGCCTACTGCTTCGCCCCGCATCCTGCTTCTCACGCCGCCGCTCACGCAGCTCAACACTCCGTACCCGGCCACGGCCTACATCAAGGGCTTTCTGGGGGGGCGCGGCTACGCTGTGACGCAGGCCGACATGGGCCTGCAACTGGTGCTGCGCCTGTTTTCGGAGGCCGGCTTGCGGCGGATTTTTCAGGCAATCGAAGCCGGTGGTTTCGACCTGAGCGACAATGCCACGCGCATGCTGCGCCTGCAAAACCGCTACCTGGCCACCATCGCCCCAGTCATCCGTTTTCTTCAGAATAAAGACCTCACGCTGGCCCCGCGCATCTGCCATGGCCGTTTCCTGCCCGAGGCCAGCCGCTTCGATAACGTGGCCGACCTCGAAACTGCCTTCGGCACCATGGGCCTCACGGACCAGGCCCGCCACCTGGCCACGCTTTACCTCGAAGACCTCGCCGACCTCATCAAGGAAACCGTGGGGCCGCACTTCGGCTTCTCGCGCTACGCCGAGAAGCTGGCCCTCTCCGCCACCAGCTTCGAGCCCCTGCACCAGGAGCTGACCGCCGCCCCCAACCTGCTCGACACCATGCTGCTGGAGGAGCTGGAGCCGCTGCTGGCCCGGGTGCAGCCCGATATGGTGGGCTTCACCGTGCCCTTCCCTGGCAACCTCTACGGCGCGTTGCGGCTGGCCAAGCACATCAAGCAAATCAGCCCCGCCACCGTGACCGTGATGGGCGGTGGCTACCCCAATACCGAGCTGCGCGAAATCAAAGAGCCGCGCTTTTTCGACTACATTGATTACCTGACGTTGGATGATGGCGAAGGCCCCTGGCTGCGGCTGCTGGAATATCTGGCGGGCCAGCAGCAACAAAAAGAACGTCATGCCGAGCGAAGCGAAGCATCTCGCGTGCCGTCACTAATCCTGTCGTCCAACGATGCGAGCGAGATGCTTCGCTTCGCTCTGCATGACGTTCAACCGGACCGTTCAAAACTCCAGCGCACCTTCCTGCGCGACGAAACTGGCGAAATCCAGTACATCAACCACCCCTTCCCCGACGTGCCGCATGCCGAGGTGGGCACGCCCGACTATTCGGATTTGCCCCTCACCGAGTACCTCTCGGTGCTGGAAGTGCTGAACCCCATGCACCGCCTCTGGAGCGACGGCCGCTGGAACAAGCTCACCGTGGCCCACGGCTGCTACTGGAAGCGCTGCTCGTTCTGCGATGTAACGCTGGACTACATTTCGCGCTACGAAACCGCGCCCAGCACCCTGCTGGTGGACCGCATCGAGCAAATCATCAACCAAACCGGCCAGACCGGCTTTCACTTCGTGGACGAGGCCGCACCGCCGCTGGCCCTGCGCGACCTGGCCGTGGAGCTGCTCAAGCGCCGGGTGCCCATCACCTGGTGGGGCAACATCCGGTTCGAAAAAACATTCTCGCCCGACCTCTGCCGGCTGCTGGCCGCCTCGGGCTGCATCGCCATCTCGGGCGGGCTGGAAGTGGCCTCGGATAGGTTGTTGGTCTTGATGGAAAAGGGCGTGACCATCGCCCAGGTGGCCCGCGTCACGGACGGCTTCACTCAGGCCGGCATCATGGTGCACGCCTACCTGATGTACGGCTTCCCCACCGAAACCGCGCAGGAAACCGTGGATAGCCTCGAAGTAGTGCGCCAGCTGTTCGCGGCCGGCGTGGTGCAAAGCGGCTACTGGCACCGCTTTTCGATGACTGCGCACTCGCCCGTGGGTAAAAATCCGGCGAAGTACCAGGTGGCGGCCATCGGCCCCGAGCCCGCCGGCTTTGCCTGGAACGACTTGTGGCACGACGACCCGCTGGGTACCGACCACGAAGCCTTCGGCCCCGGCCTGGCCAAGTCGCTCTACAACTACCTGCATGGCGTGGCCCTGGATGAGCCCCTGGCTCGCTGGTTCGATTTCAAAACCCCGAAAACGACGACCCCGCGCCACCTCATTCAGCAGGCCCTGCAAGCCCCCGATAAACCCGACTTCGCCCGGCAAAACCAGCGCCTGTTCTGGCTCGGCAACGCCCCCGAAATTCGCATCGAGCCCGGCAAAAAAGCCCCCCGCGCCGTGCTCACCTGCTACGAGCAGGCCGAGGATTTCGAGGTGAAAACCACCGAAGCCGCCGGCCGCTGGCTACACCAGCTCCTCACCCAGCTCAGTCAGGATTTTGACACCAAAGTGCTGCTGCGCGATGCTGTCGCCAGCTTTCCGAAATCAGAAGGCTCATTCGAAGCGTTTCTGCAAAGCCCGGCCTGGGCGCTGCTGCGCGAAAAGGGCCTGCTGTTGCTGTAGCCCAGTTTTCCGCGTGTGCCCGTATGCTCCGGTCGGACCGTCCTAGGCGGTCCGACCGGAGCATACGCTTAGCCACTTAAACGGCGCGGGGACGCGAACTACAGCGTGCGTGCTACTGTCCAGCCCGGTACACCAACATGTAAACCGCGCTACCGTCCGCGCAGCCACTCCACCACCTCGCTCGGCAGCCCCGGCCCAAACACCGGTCCCAAGCTGCCCGGTACCAATAAATCGGGGCCGGCGGTGCGGTACACCCGCACGGCCGTGCCGCGCCGCCCGCCCAGCGCGTTGCGCATGGCGGCCGACCGGGCAAGGGCCCCGGCCCCGCCATACAGGGTCAGCAGCGGCATTTTGCGGCTGCGCAGCTCCCGAAACGCGGCGCGGGCATTGGCATCCACCACGGTATTCTGGGCGATGAAGAAGGCGGCCCGGGGCGCGCCCGGGCCGGTGAGCAGCGAGGCCAGCGTGGCGGCCCGGCTTCCGGCGGCCCACATTCCGATGTTGGTGGTGTCGGCCCCACCGGTGCTGTGTAGCAGGCGCAGGGCCGCTTGCAGGCGTGGCGTTTCCTCGGCGGCCGTGGCCGAGTCGGCGGGCGGGAGCAGCAGCACGATGATGCCTTCGCGGGCCAGGGCATCAGCCCAGATAGCGGCCGTGGGAGCCGTTTCCGCATCGGGCAGCAGCACCAGCGCTGCGCCGGGCGTGTCGGTGTCGGCGGGGGCAAACAGCCAGGCCGAGCCAGTGGCCTGTGGCACTTCTTCGGTGCGGTAGGCGGTGGGCGTGGGCACGCCGCGCTTCACCAGTAGGGCAGTGGCTTTCGTGGAGTCCAGCATGAGCGTACCGCGCCAGAAATCGCCGTCCAGCGTCAGGGCCAGAGTTTGGCCGGGCCGGGCGGGCCGGCTGAGGCGCAGCTGGTTATTGCTGAAAACAATGGTGTCGGCCACGAAGCTGAGCGTGCCCGGAGCCGTAAACTCGGCTTCGTAGTGGCCGGGGCTGGGGTGGCGAATGTCGAGCGTGGCCCGTGCCCCGGCCTGCCCGGCCGCGCCGAGGCTGCCCTCGTAGTGCCCTACCGGCGGCGTGGCGGCTGCCGCCGCTTGCTCGTTTTGGGGCTGGCAGGCCGCCAGAAGCGCACCCACGCACAGGGCCAGCAATGCTCCGCTGTGGCGAAGGAAACGGCGGCTCGTCGGGTGCGTGGGGGCTGGCATAGGCATTCGCAAAAATAGACGCCTTTAGCGGCCGGCCATGCCCTTGCGCAAAATCAGGTCGGTCTGCACGTCCTGGCCCAGTCGGAACTCGTGCTGGCCCACTTCACGGAAGCCAAACCGCTGGTAGAAAGCCCGGGCCTTGTCGTTTTTCTCCCACACGCCCAGTACCACGGCCGAGCAGTGCAGTTGTTCAGCCAGGGCCAGAATGCCGCGCATCAGGGCCGCGCCCAAGCCGGTTCCCTGCCAGTCGTCGCGCACGTACAGGCGCTCGATTTCGAGGCGGCCGGCGGCGTCCTGGCCTTCGGGCAGGCCCAGGGCCGAATTATCGCGCAGCTTGGCGTAGCCCACCAGCTCGTTCTGCATGTGGGCCAGCAAAAAGGTGTTTTCGCGGTCCTGCAATTCGGCCAGCTGAATATCGGCCCCGAAGTTTTCGCCCAAGTACGCCGCCATATCCGCCGGGGTATTGGTAGCAGCGAAGGTGTCCTGAAAAGTTTGGCGGCCCAAATCGGCCAGTTGGGCGGCGGTGGCGGTATTGGCCTTGGCCAGCGAGATGCGCAGAGGAGATGACATGGCGCAAAGGTCGCGTTGCCGCCGCAGATTTAGAGTATTTCGTCGGCGTTGGGGTCCCGGTGCGTGCTGGTGCCGCGCCGCATCCGCAGGCCCCAGCGCATCAGGAACCCGCTGGCCAGCAGGGCTACCAGGTTCACTGTCAGTAGCAATGCCGAGGGGCTTTCGGGGCTGCCCGCATTCCAGGAATAGGCTCCCACGGCTACTTTTAGCAATAAACCCAGGCCCATCAGCCCGCCACTAACGATAAGGAACAGGCCAACCAGACGTTGGGTAGCAGGAGGGAGGGGAGGGGTTGCCATAATTAACAGTGCATACGCGGCCCGCAAAGCGGGGGTTGGCCGTTTGATTTTTGGTCGTTGCTAATCCGGTTCTTTGGCGTAATTTCGTGCCACCAAGATATTACTGCGAGAGTAGCTCAGTTGGTAGAGCATCAGCTTCCCAAGCTGAGGGTCGCGAGTTCGAGCCTCGTTTCTCGCTCATTGATTAACAGCCATTTAGCTTCATCGCTAGGTGGCTGTTTCGGTTTTCAATTACACGGGGAATTACACAAGCCCCGCGCAAGCATGGGGCTGGCTCCGTATTTGGTGTAAGTTGTTATGCAAAAAGCCCCGCTTTCCTCTTATCGAGGGCGCGGGGCTTTTTATACAAGCATTTCTCCACCTAGAGAGGAAGGGAAGGACTACATGGTATGTTATAAGAGATTACTTACTTGCATAAAATTTACTCCATTTGTCATGAAAAAGCTGATACTAGTTTTGATGTTCCTGTTGTTTAATAATGTTTGTTTCTCGCAAGATGCGGACTACTTAGGTTTTGTGCGTCCAGATACGGGTTATAATGATTTTCATGATACAAACTTTAATAACTACTGGGGCAAAAAAGAAGGGACGATTACCAATCAAATACTAAACATGATGCGGAAAAATTGCTTAGATTGTCGCGAGCCGGTCAAAAAACGAACAGAACTCTAACCTCGCTCCAGGCACTTTCTTTGGATTGCTATCGACAGCATATAAGCATTTTTCCCGCATCAGCACTACTATTAACCAAAAACTTCAAGAAGGTTGTAGACAAGTTCAAGAATTCAACGCATATCATTGCGTATGAAAATCTGAAGATACATTATACAACGATTAACTTATACTTTAATGATAAAAATGGTCTTGAAAGGATAGTAGTTAGTCGTTATTATGGCGATTTGCCGCAAGAAAATCTGAATCATATTATACTTCCGATGATGACGGGGTTTTCGGCGGACTCAGAAGGTGTTTATCGAGATAAAAAAAAGAATGTAACATCATGGCGTACGCAGAATAAAGAGGAGAACAGCTTTACTGATATCTACATTCCGTACACAACCCTTAGACTCAACTAAAGGCGCTTAATTATATAATAAGCCCCGCGTTCCTCAATCGAGGGCGCGGGGCTTTTTGTGCACGGCTTACTATTTCCCGGCGGAGCGTTGAGCAATCAGTCGGCGTAAAAGGGCAGCGCGGGGGCAGGCCCGGTTAGTTGATGGCTTGCTATTGGGGGGGGGTGGAGGGGTGGCCGGCGCGTGGCTGCTCCACCACCTTGTATAGGTTTGTGAGAGTGAGACCGGGGCGCTTGGCCTACTTGAATTTGCTCCTACCTTTAGCTCATCCTAGTATCCCTTCATACTATCTACTTTCACCGGTACGCATTTCTACCATGTATCTAGTTGACCGAACGCAGAAGAAAATGGCTGTTATCGAGCCTGTAACCTTCAGCAGCCAAGGCATCTCCGAACGAGCCGACCTACAGGAGTGGCTGGTCGCTAACCCGATATCGTTGGGAGAGCCTTTGCTCATTATCCAAAAGGAGTTCGACGGCTTTGATGGCACCTATGAACGTCTCGACCTGCTAGCCCTCGACAAAGAATTTAACCTCGTCGTAATCGAGAACAAGCTTGATGATTCTGGCCGGGACGTCACTTGGCAGGCCTTGAAGTATGCCTCTTATTACGCTAGCCTTAGCACCCAAGACATTGTTCGCCTGTATCAATCCTATCTGGATTAGGGTCATTGCACCAAATGCACAGTTAGCGTTTTCTGGTTGAGCTTAAAAAAACATGTGTCGATTGCTGAATCGGAAGGCCCTTTCCAGCGCTAGGATTCGGTGAAATGATTTACTGGCTGTTCAAATAGTTACAACACCCTCCTCACAACTTGCCTTGTTCAAAGCATGTTATTGGTCAATACGTTGTGAATATTGGCTCAACTATAGCAACACTAACTGTGCATTTGGTGCAATGGCCTTATATGGGCTTCGGTGAGCTGGATATTACGCCGGGCGGCATTGTGCAGCGCAAAGCCACGCTGCCCACCGGCTGGCAAGCGGTGAAAATTACCGGCGTGGGGCCGCAGCACCGCACGTATTCTGTTAGTCGATGACAGGCCAGTGGAATAGGGTTTTAAGCGGGCTGCCCCGGTCCGGACGCTCAACATTGCCCTTGTCTTATATCGCCTTTTTAGATGGCCGCTGAGTAGGGCCTCACGCAAATGCGGCGTGGCCAGCGGTGTAAACCGCGCGGGTAGAGTAGCTTCGCTTGGCCGCCCGCTTACCGTTGGGGCAGCCGCTGCTGTTTATGAGATATTCCCAACTTATTGCTGCCCAATCGGGCTCCATTCGCCGCTCTTGCCGTCTGCGCTGCCTGGTGTTGGGTGGGCTGCTGGCCCTGGGTAGCCCGCCCGCCCCAACCCAGGCCCAGGCCGGGCCACCTGTGAGCGCCGCCGTCGCCACGCTGCTGCGCCCCGCTGCCGTGTTCGACGGCCAGGAAATGCACCCTGGCTGGGTTGTGCTGGTCGAAAACGATAAAATTACGGCGGTCGGCCCTGCCGCCCAGGTAGTGCCGCCGCCCAGTGCCCGCACCCTGGAGCTACCGGGTCTCACGCTACTGCCCGGCCTGATTGAAGGCCATTCGCACCTGCTGCTGCACCCCTACAACGAAACCCAATGGGATGACCAGGTGCTGCTCGAATCGCAGGCGTTGCGCGTGGCGCGGGCCACGGTGCACGCCCAGCGCACACTGCTGGCCGGCTTCACCACCATCCGCGACCTCGGCACCGAAGGCGCGGGTTTTGCCGATGTCGGTATCAAGCAAGCCATCAACCAGGGTATTATTCCGGGGCCGCGCCTGCTGGTGGTCACGCGGGCGCTGGTGGCCACGGGTAGCTATGGCCCCAAGCTGTCGGTGGATGAAAACGTGCCCCAGGGTGCCCAGGAGGCCGATGGCGTGGATGGCATTATCCGGGCCGTGCGCGAGCAGATTGGCAAGGGGGCCGATATCATCAAGGTATACGCCGACTACCGCTGGGGCCCCGACGGCTCGGCCCAGCCCACGTTTTCGCAGGAAGAGCTGACGCTGATTGTGCAAACGGCGCGCTCTACCGGCCGGGGCGTGGTGGCCCACGCCAGCACCCCCGAGGGCATGCGCCGCGCTATCCTGGCTGGCGTCGAAACCATTGAGCACGGCGACGGCGGTACCCCCGAAATTTTCGCCCTGATGAAAAAGAAGGGTGTGGCCCTGTGCCCCACCGTGGCCGCCTCCGATGCCGTAGCCCAATACCGAGGCTGGCACAAAGGCACCGACCCGACCCCACTCCGCATCCAACAAAAGCACCAGAGCATGGCCGCCGCCATCAAAGCCGGCGTGACGTTGGCCCAGGGCGGCGACGTGGGCGTGTTCCCGCACGGCGACAACGCCCGCGAAGCCGAGTTGCTAGTGCGCGACTACGGCCTCACGCCGCTGCAGGTGCTGCGCCAGGCCACCAGCGGCAACGCCCAAATTTTCCACCTCGCCGACCGGGGCACCATCCGCCCCGGCCTGCTGGCCGACCTGGTGGCCGTGGCCGGCGACCCCACGCAGGACGTGGCTGCGTTGCGCCAAATCCGGCTGGTGATGAAAGGCGGCGTGCTCTACCGCCAGCCGTAGCGGCCGAAATTGGCTAAAACAATTCCAGCACATCGTTTTCCAGGGAAGAGTAGGGTTGGCTAATATTGTCTAAGTGATGTGCCAGGAGCGCCGCCATGAAATGGGTTGATTGGTTGCCGGTGCGCAGCATCACAACCTTAGGCGGGAAGCCCAGTACTCCGGCAAAGCGGTAAAAGTCTTCGTCGTTGGTAATGACGATATGCCCGTTTATGCGGGCCCAGTCCCATATTCCGAGGTCGTCAGCTGGTACGGGCAAGCCAGTGCGACTTACGTGAATCACCGTAATTGGCAAATCAGCCAATTGCTTCACCAGCCAGTACGATAGGTTTGCATCCAGCAGCCACTTCATTTAAGCGGCCAGCTGCCGGGTGCGCTGTTCCAGATTGGCCGCGAAAGCCAACGCAGCCCGAATGTGTTCCTCTGTTAGCTCTGGAAAATCTTCTACAATCTCGGCGTTGCTCATGCCCGAAGCCAACCAACCCAGAATGTCCTGCACAGCAATGCGCGTACCCATCACGCAGGGCTTGCCAAAGCGAATGCCCGGCCGGGTGGTGATGAGTGAATGAGGATTTATGGATTAAAAATACGTCGCAACATATTAACCACCATTGGCGAATTGCGGCCCGCCCGTTATTCCCGCTTGCCCTTCAGCATGGTTTTCAGCGCGGCCAGCTCGTCGCGCAGCTTGGCGGCCGTGAGGAAGTCCAGGTCTTTGGCGGCGGCTTCCATCTGTTTTTCGGTGTTCTTGATGAGTTTCTCCAGCTCGGGGCGCGTCATCATGGCTATCACGGGCTCGGCGGCCATGGCCAGGGCGGCCCCGCCGTCCGCATTGGCGTAGGTGATGGTGTCGAGCACGCGGTAGTCCGAAAGCGAGGTCTGGCCCATGATTTCGGCGTGGCTCTTTCGTACGGTGCGCGGCGTGATGCCGTGCTCCTCGTTGTAAGCCGCTTGGGTGGCGCGGCGGCGATTCGTCTCGTCAATGGCCCGCTGCATGGAGCCGGTCATGCGGTCGGCGTACATAATCACCTTGCCCCGGTCGTTTCGGGCGGCCCGGCCCATGGTCTGAATCAGGCTGCGCTGGTCGCGCAGGAAGCCTTCCTTATCGGCATCCAGAATGGCCACGAGACTCACTTCCGGCAAGTCGAGGCCTTCGCGCAGCAGGTTTACGCCAATCAGCACGTCGATTTCGCCCAGCCGCAGCTTGCGCAGAATCTCCACGCGGTCCAGCGTTTTCACGTCGGAGTGCACGTATTCGACCTTGATGCCGAGGCGGTCCATGTACTTGCTCAGTTCCTCGGCCATGCGCTTGGTGAGGGTGGTTACGAGCACGCGGTCGCCCATTTTCACGCGGTTGTCTACTTCGTCCAGCAGGTCGTCAATCTGGTTCACGCTGGGCCGGATGTCGATTTCGGGGTCGAGCAGGCCGGTGGGGCGGATAATCTGCTCCACTACCACGCCATCGGCTTGGGTCAACTCGTAGTCGGAGGGCGTGGCCGATACAAACACGGCTTGCTGGTACATGCTCTCGAACTCGTTGAACGTCAGCGGGCGGTTGTCCAGCGCCGAGGGCAGGCGGAAGCCGTACTCAATAAGGGCCGTTTTGCGGCTGCGGTCGCCGCCCCACATGGCCCGAATCTGGGGCATGGTGGCGTGGCTTTCGTCCACGACCAGCAGGTAGTCTTTGGGGAAATAGTCGAGCAGGCAGAACGGCCGCGAGCCCGGCGTGCGCCCATCAAAGTAGCGCGAGTAGTTCTCGATGCCCGAGCAGTAGCCCAGCTCCCGAATCATCTCCAAATCAAATTCCGTGCGCTCCATAATGCGCTTGGCTTCCGAGTCGCGCCCTTCCTTTTCGAAGTAGGCGTGCTGCTGCACCATGTCATCCTGAATCTGCTTGATGGCCGCGTTCAGCGTGTCCTTGCCGGTCACAAACAGGTTGGCCGGGTACAGGGCCACGCCGCTGGCCTCGTCGCTCAGCTTCTTGCCGCTCACGGGGTCAATCTTGTGCACTGACTCAATCTCATCGCCGAAAAAGTAGATGCGGATGGCGTAGTCGGCATAAGCCGGAAACACATCCACGGTGTCGCCCTTCACCCGAAACGAGCCCCGCGTGAATTCCACCTCGGTGCGCGAGTACAGAATCTGCACGAACTGATAGAGCAGGTTATTGCGCGTGTAGTGCATGCCCGGCTTGAGGAAAATAACGTTTTTGGCGAATTCCTCGGGGTTGCCGATGCCGTAGATGCACGACACCGAGGCAATCACAATCACATCGCGCCGCCCGCTGAGCAGGGTGGAGGTGGTGTGCAGCCGCAGCTTCTCGATTTCCTGGTTGATGGCCAGGTCTTTCTCGATGAACACATCGGTGCTGGCGATATAGGCTTCCGGCTGGTAGTAGTCGTAGTAGCTGATGTAGTACTCGACGGCATTGTTCGGAAAAAACGCCTTGAACTCGCCGTAGAGCTGTGCCGCCAGGGTTTTGTTGTGGCACAGCACCAGCGCCGGCTTGCCCGTCTGGGCAATGACGTTGGCCATGGTGAAGGTTTTGCCGGTGCCGGTGGCACCTAGCAGCACTTGGGCGTGCTCGCCGTTGTTCACGCCCTCCACGAGCTTGGCAATGGCGGTGGGCTGGTCGCCGGTAGGCTTAAATTCAGAGGTCAGTTGGTACTCCATGCAACGCGAAAGGTAGGCCGAAATGGTCAGCCTACCTTAACCCGAATGCCGGGGAATGGGTTTCGCGGGAATGGGAAAAGGGTAGGGAAGAACCGGAGAAAAAAGAACGTCATGCCGAGCGCAGCCGAGGCATCTCGCGTGCAGCAGTAAACCAATCGTTGAAAAGGATTACTACCACAAGCGAGGTGCCTCGGCTGCGCTCGGCATGACGTTCTTAAGTTGTGCTTATATCATAAAGCAAGCAAACTGCCCTACCGCCCAAACTCCACGCCCGCCTCCAGCCCGAAGCTATATGGGTGGCTCTGAGCGAAATAATTCTGCACCGGATGGGCATTCATGGCCAGCAGGCCAATTTCAGCCACCGGGCCCATCGTGAAGGCCCACTTGCCCGTGCTGGTACGGAACTGGGTGCCCGCCGCGCCGCGCAGGCTGCCCGTCACGCGGCGATAAGGCCCGCCCGTGGAGGCAATGGAATACGTGCGGGTAGCTTCCGGGTCGCCTTCCACGTCACTGCGCACGCCCAGCAGAGCCGTTACCACGCCGCCCAGGCGGCCGTAGAGGCTCCAGCCGTGTTTCATGGGATTGCTGTAGCGCACTTCCAGCGGAATGCTGCCCATGCTGTAGCGGAAATCGGTGGTGTGCAGCGGGCGGCTGGTACCGGCCTGGCCCAGGTCAAACAACTGCTCGCCCACGAAAGATGCCGACGATGCCGACTGCGCCGTGGCTTGGGTGAATTCGGCCCCGGTGCTCAGCGACCAGTGGCCGCGCAGGTGGCGCGTGGCCAGCAGCGCAATGCGCTGGCTCAGGCCCGGCCGCAGGTTGTTGCGGTATTCGGTGGCGGCTATTTCGGTCAGGGTAGGGGAGTCGGTACCAAAAGCAGGGCCCCGGTCATAGTCGAACGCCGGCTCGATGCCGGCCCGCGAGAAATTAACATTAGGATTGAACACGCCGGCGGTGTAGCTCGCCCCATAGGTCCAGCGTTGCGCGGCTGCCGCCGGTAGGTCGTCCATCGCCACAGTGGCCAGCCCGTTCGGCAGGGTAGTCGCATTGGCCAGGCCCAACGATGTCTGACGGACCGCCAGCAGGCTCATTTCCTCGGGCGCTACCGTTGCGGCCGATGCAGCGGTAGCCGCCACCGATATGGTGGCCGCCACGCCGCTGCCCATTGCGCCGGCCGCGCCGCCGCCCAGGACGGCCGACGTGCCGGCCGCAGCAGTGCCCGCTACGTCAGCCGCTGCCAGCATCCGGTCGGCCAGCTGGTTCGCCGACTGCTCCCCGGCGCTCGGCTGGTCAGTAGCCGGGTTGGTGGCCGAAGCCGCCGTTTCGCTCGCCGATACGGCTGCAATAGTTGCCGCCGCCGTGCCGTCACCCGCCGCCAGACCAGTCTGGCCCGCCGAGTAGCGAACCGTTGAAGCCGGCCCGAAGCCGGTGTACTTGCTGTTGGTAGCGGCTACGCCCGTCCCATTGGCGTAGCCCGGGCTAGCTGCCAGTGTAGCACTGCTGGGCTGGCTGGCCACTGGCGTGTTACTATTGGAAGCGCCGGTCGGGCCTGCGACATCTTTCAGGCCCAACGTGGCTACCGTGGTGGCGCGGCCCACGGGGGGGGCGGTTGCCGTCCGGCTGTTCGTCGCCATTTCTTCGGAGGTACCCAGCACGCTGGTGCGGCCGGCCCACCAGCCGGTGCCGGCCAGCGTGGCCAGCAGCAGGCTGGCCGCCGCCACCCAGCGCGTAGCCGCAAGGCGACGGCGGTAGGTTTCGTTCTGTCGAATCAACAGCGAATTATCAATCTGGTCCCAGAGCATGGGGCGCGGGGGCGCGGCGGCCTCCTCGCCCAGGTGGTGGCGGAATAATTCCTCCAGGCTGCCGGTGGTTTTAGGCGTAGGGTTATTTTCGATAGGATTAGCGGACATGGCGGGTTGGGGCACTGAGGCGCTCCAGTTTAGTTTGTAGGATGACGCGGGCCCGGGAATATTGGGATTTGCTGGTGCCCTCGGTAATGCTCAATAATTCGCCGATTTCTTTATGGGTATAGCCTTCGATAGCATAAAGGTTGAAAACCATGCGGTAGCGCGGAGCTAGCTCCTGCACCATTTCCAGCAATTCCTGGAAGTTGAAATTACTGAGGGTAAACTCTTCGCTGGACAGCGTTTCGGGATAGTCGCCGTCGCTCACTGCCACCAGCGAGGCGTTGCGGCGGTGCTGGCGCAGGGCCGCGTTTATCATGATACGGCGAATCCAGAATTCCAGCGGGCACTCGCGCCGGAAGCTGGCCAGCGTGCGAAACACCGTCAGAAATCCTTCCTGCAACACGTCCTCGGCCTCGAAGGTGGTTTGGGCGTAGCGCAGGCACACGGCCATCATCTTGCCGGCATATTTGTCGTAGAGTAGTTTCTGGGCCAGCTGGCGGCCGCGTAGGCAGCCGTCAATCAGCTCGGCTTCGGTGGGCGGGCTGGTCACGGCTGTGCTGCGGCTGGCCGTGAGGCGCGGAGCCGCCGCGGACTGGTCGGGCAGCACGTCATCGGCCCCAAACGCGAACCAGGTAAGGGCGCTGCTCATGCCCGCGCCCGGTAACCCGTGCCGGCCAGGGGAAGAAGGGTAGAGGAGTCCATTTTCGCTTGCATAGAAAGGCGTGTCAGTCAGAAAGTAGCCGGCCTGTGGCGGGCTGGCTCATGGGAGATGCACGCCCATTCCAAAAGGTTGCAAGAGAGATTATCAAGGAAGTTGATTTTTCATCGTTCCTCATTCTCTATTCCCGGATTATTCCAGATATCCCAGGCGGCTTCGGCTTGCAGGCACAGCATCTCGAAACCGTTTTTTACCTGTGCGCCGGCCGCCCGGCCTTTGGCCATAAATACCGTTTCAGCCGGATTATACACCAGGTCATACAGGTAGTGCTGTTCGGTCAGGGCCTCGTAGGGCAGGCGCGGGCATTCCTCCACCAGCGGAAAAGTGCCCAGCGGCGTGGTGTTAATGATGAGCTGATGCGCGGCCAGCACCTGTGGCGTCAGGTCGTCGTAGGTGAGGCCGTGCCCCAGCGGGTTGCGCGTGACAGGCCAGTAGGCAATGCCCAGGTCGTTCAGGGCCACGCTCACGGCTTTGGCGGCGCCGCCCGCGCCCAGCACCAGCGCCCGGGCCTCGGGCGTAGCCGGGAAAAACCGGCGCAACGATTCCCGAAAGCCCACCAGGTCGGTGTTGTGGCCGCGCAGGCGGCCGTCGGGCAGCCACTCTATCACGTTTACCGCGCCCACACGGCGGGCCGAGGTAGCCAGCTCATCGAGGTAGGGCACCACGCTCTCCTTGTAGGGAATGGTCACATTCAGGCCCGCCAGGTCGGGGTGGGCAGCCAGCAGGGCGGGCAGCTCGTCCACGGTGGCCAGCTCAAACAGCTCGTACGCATGGTCGGCCAGGCTCTGCGAGTAAAACTTCTGGTTGAAGTACGTCTGTGAGAACGAGTAGTTGAGGGTGCGGCCAATGAGCCCGAACTGACGCATAGAATCGAAATAGCAATTGAAAAGCAGTCTAAAGTAGCGCAAAAAGCCGTCCCGGATACAAAAATCCGAAACGGCTTGCTACTGGCAGCCCGGTGTAGCTGCGCGGCGCGCGGCCATTCGCCCGCTACCGGGCCGGAGCATCGGCCGGGCCGGCCATCTTCCCTTTCACAAACGACCACAGCGGCGGCAGCACCGACAGCGCAATGATGCCCAGAATAACCAGCTCGAAGTTCTTTTGCACCACCTCAATGTTGCCGAACAGGTAGCCGGCCAGCGTGAGCACCACCACCCACAGCACCGCCCCCATAATGCTGTACGACGCGAAGTAGCGGTACGTCATGGTGCCGATGCCCGCCACGAAGGGCGCAAACGTGCGAACAATGGGCACGAAGCGCGCCATGATAATGGTTTTGCCGCCATGCTTGGCGTAGAAGGCCTGCGTCTGGTCGAGGTACTTGCGGTTCAAAAACCGGAAGTCTTCGCGGAACACCCGGGGCCCCAGGTAGTCGCCCACGGTGTAGTTCACATTGTCGCCAATGAACGCGGCCGCAATCAGCAGCGGAATGATTATCCACACGTTCAGGCCGGTTTCGGGGCGGGCGGCCAGGGCTCCGGCCGCAAACAGCAGCGAATCGCCGGGCAGGAAGGGGAATACGATAATGCCCGTTTCGGTAAAAATAATCAGGAACAGCACCATGTAAGTCCAGGTGCCATAGTTGTGTACCACATCTACCAGGGTCTTGTCAAGATGAAGCAGAAGGTCGAAAAAGTGTTTGATGATTTCCATGCCGGACGTGAAGTGAGCCACAAAGAAAACCGGTCGCCGCCGAAACTGCTACGGCCACTGGGCATCAGCGGCCCGGGCATTCGGTATATTGTTTTCCGTAGTTAGCGTCTCGAGTCTGTGGTTCTTATCTTTGCGGCCCGGTAGACCAGCCGGGTTCTAAACGCAGTATTTATTCGATATTTTTTCCAAGGCAAACAAAACCCGCTGTTCTGGGTAGTGGGCATGTTGTTAACCTGTTAGAAGTCCCGATATACTGTTCAGGTTAGTATCAGGCGGCCAGAATATGGCATGACCTATGATAAAGCCTGCCGTAGTGCCGCTACGGATTTGGCGAAAGCTCATTTTCACTATTCTACGGTGCGGCTGTGCAAGCCCAACCCCGGCAAATGATTTGCCGTTGCAG
The DNA here is from genome assembly GCF_018967865.2 of Hymenobacter siberiensis. Taxonomy (NCBI): domain Bacteria; kingdom Pseudomonadati; phylum Bacteroidota; class Cytophagia; order Cytophagales; family Hymenobacteraceae; genus Hymenobacter; species Hymenobacter siberiensis. Next base: position 4,519,517 of record NZ_JAHLZY020000001.1, on the reverse strand, counting down.
GACAAAATAATTCTTACTCAATGATTGTTTATCAAGGCGGTGACTGGTGGCGGGCCTTGTGGCACTTTCATACTTCGGCCGTTATCCGCCTGTTGTTGAAGCGCGTGGCGCTGGTGGGCCTCTACGGTTCGGGCATTGCCGTTGTCAGTCTCGATTTTCACACCCTCAACGTCCGCATCGGGCGCGAATACCTGTCCATCCTGGGCATTCTGCTCAGCTTGCTGCTGGTGTTCCGCACCAACACGGCCTACGACCGGTACTACGAAGGCCGCAAAGTCTGGGGCGTTCTGGTATCGCAGTGCCGGGGCCTGGCCATGGAAATGAATGCCCTGTTGCCGCGCGAGGCCAAATCCAGCCGCCGCTACTTCGCCGCCCTCATCTCCAACTTCCCCATTGCCCTCGAAGGCAGCCTGCGCAACCGCATGCGCTTCGATAAGATGGAGGCCACGCCCGACATTATTGAGCGCCTGCAAAAAGCCGAAAGCGTGGCCTCCACCATCATCGCCGTGCTCATGGAAAGCGTGGAGCAGCTGCGGCAGGTTCAGATTTTCGACCCCATCCACCTCATCAACATCAAGCATCACTACCTGGCCATGATGTCGGTGAGCGGCACCTGCGAACGTATCAAGGCCACGCCGATTCCGTACTCCTACAGTTTTTTCATCAAGTGCTACATCACCGTGTTCATCATGGTAATGCCCTTGGTACTGGTCGATTCCTGCGGCTGGTGGATGGTGCCCGTCACCATGATTGGGGCCTACGCCATGCTGGGCCTGGAGATGATTGGCAACGAAATTGAAAACCCGTTCGGCTACGACAGCAACGATTTGCCCATCACCCAACTCTCCAATAAAATCCGGGTAAGTGTACATGATTTGCTCGGTGTGGAACTACCTGCCGAGAAAAAGGCTTTGGCGACCGTGCCGTACAGCGTCGTGCACTAGGTGAGCTAACTAAAACCTTTAATAATGCAATTATATTATTTTATCGAATTCGTTCTTTATATATAAAAAGTGCCTTATTAGGACGCAGTGAGCATTTTTTAAAATTATCCCTGAATTCTCAGACCTTTTTTTTCACCTTTACGTACATGCGCCTTGTCATGATACGCGAGTTACTGCGTTTTGCCCTCTAATTCATCCAATCCCCAATTCCATGCAAACATTAACTTTTACCCAGAAGCTGTTGCGACAGCGAGGCTTTCTCAGTTCTCTTATCCCGCTATTCGCCATTTTCTTCGGGATGGGTTCCTCGCAGAAGGCCATGGCACAGGGATTCAATTACGATGACGTCACAATTAATTCGGCACCCACAGGTACACCTGTTACTGCTAATAGTTACGATGGTACGCTGAACAACGGAGGTACAAACGACTATTTTGACCCTACGGTTATTCCAGGGGGAATCAAGAGAGACCTAGGCAACAGCGCTAGTTTTAATGGCGCTACTGGTGTGCTCACGCTTACCGCTGCTAATATTAATGCTTTTACAAGTTCTGCTAAGCCGATTACAGCAGCTCGTCTTAGGTATCGGGTATATGTAACGGATGCTACGATTCTTCCCGTGTATCAGGTGTTAAGTCTTGTACAAACGTCTTCTGCTAACAATACGGACCCAGTTACTTTTGTCGCACCTGCTGGCACGAACATTGACCTGTTACGTCAACCGCAGGTGTTGGGTGGGGGCAACTACACAGTGGACTTGTTGTTCCAATTTGAGACTTCTACCATTACGCGTGCGGGAACACAAGTAGTCACATACAGCGACCCGAGCAGTGGTACTGGGATTGGATACCGTGCATATTTCCAAGTGCTTGCCCCCGCAGTTACCCCTCCCGGCGGCACGACAACTTGGATTAGCACTTCCAGCACCGACTGGACATTAGCATCTAACTGGAGCAATGGTGTTCCTACACCCCTTGCAGATGCTACATTACCTGCAAAGACTACAGGGAGTAATAATACCGTTACTCCTGTTTTGGACCTTACAACACCTAACCTTTACGAAGTAAGGACACTTAACATGCTTGGAGTGACCAATGCTACTCGCGCTTTGTTGCGCATTGGAAATACTACCGGCGGCCCTAGCGGTGGAGCTACGCTTAACGTTTATGGTGACCTGAATGTCTATGGTGCTGGTATTTTGGCGGCATCAAATGGTAGCCCGGGGGTGGCTAATCCAGTTGATAATTCTACTATTATCTTGGCTGGCGGCAATCAGGCTATTCGGGGAGTACTTAATATTACTGACCTTAAAATTGCTGGAACTGGCATCAAGTATATCATTAATACGGTGAATTCAGACAATACCTTAGTATTTGCGCCGGGAGTCGGTGCGATTATGCAGACTGCATTCGAAAGTACCGACGCAAATGGGCAAAGTACTTTTTTGCTTAATACTACTCAAACATCTTCGTTGCAGCTAAATGGTGCAATCGTCAGCGAAAGTGGCCCGGCTTCGAGCGAAACTAATACTGCTTATGTTCAAGGTATTACCATAGCCCAGCGTAGCCAGCCCACTGCCGGGCAGCAAGAGACATATGGTAACATTGGTCTCGATATTACAAGCAATAACCCGATTAGTTCGCTGATGACTATTACTCGTACTGTTGGTCAACCTCTCAATTCTCCTACCTTCCCTGGCCGCACCCCAAACCCAATTAAGCGTCAATACGGAGTGTCGGGCGATGTGAATAATTCTCCGAACGTTTCCACTATCGTCTTTCATTACCTCAATTCTACTGATGAGTTGAACGGAAACCTTGACGAAACAGACCTTGCGATATTCAAAGCTACCAATAACGGACCTCCCTATACGTTTATAGGAGGTACGCCTAATCCAGGCTTACATACTATAACCAAGTCTGGAGTTGGTGCCATTAATACCATTACCCTTGGTAGCAAAAGCAACCCGCTGCCCGTTCGTTTGACGGCATTTGACGCCAAACGAATTGGCAACGATGCCTTGGTAACTTGGCAGACGGCTACGGAAGAAAACAGCAAAGGCTACGAAGTGCAGGTTTCGACCAATGGCACCGAGTACCGCACACTGGCTTCGGTTCCGAGTGCTTCGCCGAACACCATGCAGGTGACTAATTACAGCTACGTAGATAAAGCGGCTAACAAAACGGGCAAGCGCTACTACCGCCTGCACCAGCTTGACCTGGACGGCAAAGAGGCTTTCTTCGCTCCTGTAGGAGTTATCTTCGATGGTATTGCTTCAGCCTCCAACTTCGTAGCTTACCCCAACCCCATCAATAATGGAAACGAGTTTCATGTAGCCCTGCAATCGGCGGCTACGGGCACGGCCAAGCTGTTGGTGACCGACATGACGGGCCGCACCCTGCAGCAGCAGAACGTGGTGCTGACCGGCGGTCTCACCGATGCTTCGGTAGCCGGTATGGGCGACCTGAAAGCTGGTATGTACTTGGTGAAAATCACCTTGCCTTCCGGCGAAGTGAAAAACCTGAAAGTGGTGAAGCAATAAGCTGCGCCACGGCTCCGGCCAATAAAAGAGCCGGTCTCCGCAAGGAGGCCGGCTCTTTTATTGGATGCTGGTAGTCAGGCACGCATAAAACAAAGGCCCGTCATGCTCAGCATGACGGGCCTTTGTTTTATTGGTTGAAGCAGTAAACCAGCCGTGCTTTCCTAGCCGCGGGGCATGGAAGTGCCGGGCTTGCCGGTTTTGGCGGCCGGGTGGAACATGGGGTCCACCGCATCCATATCGAGGAAGTGCGAGAACGTGTCGCCGCGCAGGCCCAGGCGGATGGTTTCGAGGCTTACTACCTCATTGGGGGCAATGTTGCCCAGGTTCACGTTGGCACCCAGTAGCTTGATGAACCATACCTGCTGTGCTTTCTGCGGGGCTTCCCACAGGATTTTCTTCGAGGGAATCTTGGTCAGAATCTCCTCGACCAGGCCCGAGCGTACCTCGCCGGTGCTGCGGAACAGACCCACGTTGCCGCCCTCGCGGGCCTCGCCGATTACTTTAATGGCCCCGGCTTCCAGCTCGGTCTGCATCTGCGAAATCCACTTATAGGGCGGGATGATTTTTTCGGCGTCCTTCGAGCCCACTTCGCTCAGCACGCGCACGTACTTGCTCAGCTCACGGATATACTCGCATTTGCGCTCGTGGTCGAGGTCGATGCTGCCATCTGATACCTCGGCATACTCCATACCATAAGTGTCCAGCAGGCGCCGGTAATCGTCGAACTGGTTGCGAATGATGAAGGCTTCAAACAGCGTGCCGCCGAAGTACACCGGAATGTTGGCTTCGCGGTAGATTTCGAGCTTGCGCTTCAGGTTGGGCACTACGTAGGAAGTAGCCCAGCCCAGTTTCACCACGTCGGTATAGGCTTCGCCTACTTCCAGAAAATCTTCAACTTCGCGCAGGCTCAGGCCTTTGTCCATCACCATGGTGTAGCCCTGCTCGCGGGGCTTGGGGGTGCGCTCCGGCAGTTGGGAGAGGTCGTAATTCATTAATGGTAAGTGAAATATGGGTGTTTGGGGAAGCCTTGCCCGCTCTAAAAAAAGGGTGGCGCGGGCAAAGAAAAACCGCCCGTCGGCTGACGGGCGGTTACAAAAGTAGCGGTAAGCCGAAACGTTATTTCCGAAACTGGTCAATAAGCCGTTTCAGGCCCGGCTGCTCCCGCAGCTGGGGGAAGTAGTCGAACAGGGTGATATGCTGCTCATAATTGAGCGTGAGGGCAGTTTCTAGGGTCTCGTAAGCCTCGCGCATGCGTCCATCGGCCAACAGGTAAGCGCATAGCATATAGTGAAAATGGGCTTCGTGCGGGTGCAGCTCCACGGCATGGCGCACGAGGTCCACGGCCTCGCCGAAATGGCCCTGCTCGTAGAGAATGGCGCTCCAGTTCACCCAGCCCTGCACGTCGTCGGGGGCTACTTCAGTGGCTTTCTCATAGGCTTCGAGGGCACTTACCACGTTGCCCACCTGGTTTTCGGCCGTACCCAGTGCCGACCAGTACTCGCCGCTTTCGGCATACAGCTCCGTCGCCTTGCGGAAATAATGAATGGCCTCGAACCAGCGCTCCTGCTCCTGCAGCAGCACGCCCTGGCCAAACCAGGCCTCGTCCATCTCTGGGTTCAGTTCCAGCGCCTGGCGGTAGTATTTGCGGGCGGGCTCCCACTCGCGTAGCTTTTCGTAGCACTCGCCGATGTTGCACAGGGCCTCATCGGTGGGCTCGCCGGGTGGGTAAGCCATCTCGAACTCCGGAATGGCCTTCAGGTACTCCTGCTGGCACACAAAGGTGTCGGCCAGCCAGTGGTGGGCATCGTAGAAGTCGGCACTGATGGTCACGGCGAAGTCGAAGGCCTCGGCGGCCTTCGTAAAGTCCTCGCGGCGGTACCAGTACTGGCCCAGGTTGTACCAGGCCGTGGCCGAGTAGGGGTCATCGTCCGTAAAGCGCCTGAAGAAATCCTCATGCTCTTCCAGCCGCGCCGTAATGTCGAGACAGTGCAGGAGCTCCTGCACGCCGGTTTCGTTATCAGGGTTGAGGCGCAGGCTCTGCTTGTAGTGCTTGGCGGCGCTTTTGAATTTCTGCCAGCTCTGAAATGCCAGGCCGAGGTTGAAGTGAATGTCTTCGCGCTCGGGCTCCTGCTCCAGGCCGGTCCGGAAAAACTCCACAGCTTGGGCAAATTCGCCCCGCTGCGTGCTGATGATGCCGCGGGTTACGGCCACATCGGCATTAGTAGGGTCCAAGGCCGCTACGGCATCAATCTGACGCTCGGCTTCGGTATAGTCGCCGCGCATAGCCGTCACTTGCGCCCGGTCAATCAGCAGCTCGGTAGAAAAGGGGTATTGGCCGAGGGCTGCTTCACAGGCTTGCAGAGCTTTGTCAAACTCGGCACTCGTCACGTAATGGTCGATGATGTTCTCGAAGTCTTCCAGGTCGAAGAAAACAGACTCCTGCTGGGCAACCATGCGCTCGAAGCGACGCACGGTATCCAGCACGGTCCGGTGGTTTTCAAAATGTTCGTTCATGCGCATAAAACCGCAGTTAAGTGGATTAATCTGGTTTTGTGGATTATTGAGTCCAACGGCCGGAACCGTTTGTGGCGCTACTCGCCGGAATCATTCCACTCCACTTTATCAGTACTCTATCAATAATAACAAATATTGGCCAAAACCGTGCAATCTGATTGTTGCTAAGATACGATAACCGGTTCGAGGCTGCCGGGTTTCGCTCCCAGCTCGGCCGCGCACCACGCCAGGGTATCAGCTAACGGCCGGAATGCTAGGCCGGTAGCGCTTTGCACTTTGGCGTGGCTGTATACCACCGGTTGCCGGCCGGCCCGGGCTGTATCTTTAGTAATGAGCGGTCGCGCTCCGGTGAGCACGGCGCGGGCGTGCTCCAGCCGCCAGATAATCTCAGCGGCCCAGTCGGGCACGGCCACGGTGGGCGGTCGGCGCTGCATGGCCGCCGCCGCCTGCCGAAAAAAATCGGCTAACGGCACGGCCTCGGCGCTCAGAATGTAGCGCTGGCCATTGGCCGCAGGCTGGTCGAAGGCCAGGGCCAGTAGCTGGGCCACCACGTCGCGCACGTCCACGAAATTGATGAGGCCGCGGGTGTAGAAGCGGTGCTGCTGGTGCGCGTAGCGTAGCAGACGGGTGCTGCTGCGGTGCCAGTCGCCCGGTCCCAGCACCACCGACGGGTTCACGATGACGGCTGATAGCCCCTCGGCCACGCCGCGCCATACTTCCAGCTCGCCCAGGTATTTGGAGGTGGCGTAGGCCGGATGCGCCGCCCCCAGGTCCCAGGAAGCCTTTTCGGTTACAGATAATGCCTCGCCTGGGGCCGCAACCGCCGCCGCCGCCGGCCCGCCCAGCGCCGCCACCGAAGATACGTGCACCAGCCGGATGCCCGGTCGTTCCAGACAGGCATCGACCAGGGCGGCGGTGCCCTGCACGTTCACGCTCAGCAGGAGGTCTTCGTCCTGCGGTGCGTACGATACCAGTCCCGCGCAGTGGAAAACATGCGTGACATCGGGAGTGATGGCCACTCGCAGCTGTTCGGTATCAAGCAGGTCGCCGGCTACCCACTCCACCCCGGGAGCACCGCCGGTAGGTACCGCGCCCCGGTGCAACGCGCGCACGGCCAGCCCCCGCTCCCGTAGCGCCCGCAACAGAAAAGAACCAATAAGGCCGGTGCCGCCGGTTACAAATATCATGAAATCAAGGATTAATGCCTGATGGCAAATAGGCAGTGTCAGCAGAAGTACTCAATTGCCAACGACTGCTAACGGGCCACTGGCTAAAGCGTATTGTTCAGCAAAGGAAGCCGAAGCAGCTTTTCCATGTATGGCTGCACGAGCGTGCGCTGGGCCAGGGTATCGGTGTGGCGCAGGTGGTGGGTATCGGTGCCAACGAAATCAACCAGTTCGCCCTCAATCAACTGCTCGGCTACTTTTTTAGCGGCTGGTGAGTAGTAGCCAGACAGCGAGTTCAGGTTCACTTGGAGCAGCACACCGTAGTCGCGGCGCATCTTCTCGATTTCGGCAAAGCGACCGTAGAGGTACGTATAGCGCTCCGGATGAGCCAATACCGGCTGGTAACCCTGAGCCTTCATCTCGAAAATAATTTCGAAAAGGTTAAGCGGCTCGTTCATGTACGAGGTTTCGAACAGCAGGTAGCGCTTGTCGCCGCCGAAGGTGAGCATCTCAGTCCCATCGGCCAACTTTTGGCCCAGAAACTCGTCGAGGTAGTACTCAGCGGCGCATTCGAGGGCTACATCGTGCAAGCCGGCAGCGGCAGCGGCCTCGCGCAGCAACTTAAGCGCGGCCCGAATGCCTTCCGGCGTATTCTTGTAGAAGTCGCCCATGATGTGGGGCGTCATCACCAGTTTGCGGTAGCCGAGGTCGCGCAAGGCCCGGAGTAGGTCCAGCGAATGCTCCACCGTTTCAGCCCCGTCGTCGAGGCCCGGCAGCAGGTGCGAATGCATATCGGTCGCCAGGGCTGCCAGCGTGGCCGGAGCCACCGAAGCGGAAGTCGCCCCGCCAAAAAGACGTTGCCAGAGCGAAGCCATTTATGATGTGTGTATTAGGTGAAAAACTTCTTCAGCTTTTCGCCGAAGGTCAGTTTTTTAGACGCGGGCTCCTCGTAGTAGCCCTGGCCATACGCACCATAGCCGTAGCCGTAGTCGTAGCCATAGCCATAGCCATAACCATAGCCGCCACCCGACTGCGCATCGTTGAGGATAGTACACATGCGCGTAAAGTTATTGCTGCGAATAAGCCGGTTCATGTTCTTAATGAAGGCCTTGCGCGAATAGCCGGCCCGCACAATATAAAGCGGAATATCAGCCTTGCGCATGATGAGAATGCCGTCCGTGACCAAACCCACGGGAGGCGTATCGATTAGAACGACATCGTACAATTGGAACAACTCCTGAATCATGGTATCGAATCGGTCGCTCAGAATCAGCTCTGACGGATTGGGCGGCGTCGGGCCGGCCGAGATAAACTGCAGGGAGTCAATACTTGTTGGCTGAATGCATTCCTGTACGTTATGCCGGTCAATGAGGATGGTACTTACTCCGCGCGTGTTTTCGGCCCCAAATGCCAGGTTGACTTTGGGCTTGCGCATGTCCAGGTCCAGGATGATGACCTTCTGTCCCGAGAGGGCAATGATGCCGCCCAGGTTCACGGTGACAAAGGTTTTGCCCTCGCCGGAGATGGTAGACGTCACCGAAATCAGGCGTTTCTTTTTGGATGAGCTGATGAAATCCAGGTTAGTTCGAATGGAGCGTATCGACTCAGAAATGGCCGATTTTGGGTTCTTGTCCACCACCAGGCGCGACACTTCCATTTTCTCCTTATCGTAGGTCGGGATGATGCCCAGCACCGAGGCTCGGGTGTTGCGCTCCAGCTCCCGCACGTTGGTCACCGTGTTGTGCATGAAGTAGCGCACCGCAATCAGGCCCAGGCCCAGCAGCAGCCCGCCCGCCAGCCCCACGGCATACACGATGAGCCGATTGGGGAAAATGGGCGGCGAGGGCGGCGAGGCCGGTGACAGAATCTGGAAGTCGGCCGTGGTGCCGGCTTTCTCGATATTGAATTCCATCTTCTTATCCAGCAGCATCAGGAAGGACTTTTCGTACAAGTCCAGCGGGCGTTGCAGGCGGGCCAGCTCGGTGCCCTTTTCGGGCAGACTCTGCAGCTCGCCGGTCAGCTTGGCGCGCTGGGCGTTGAGCTCGTCCATGCCGCGGCGCAGCAGCTTCTGGTTTTGCAGCAGCAGGCGCTGGATGTTGTTACGAGTAAAGGTGATTTTAGCCTGTTCGGCCTGCACTACCTCCGTTTTATCAGTATAGGAGCGTGAGAGTCGCCGCAGGTTCCACTGCAGGCTGTTTAGCTCGGCCAACTGGTCGCCCAGCTGCGGGTCTTCAATCTCGGCCAGCGCGGGAATGCTCTGCTGCACGGTCTGGTTTTCGTCGCGCGTGAGGTTGCCCTGCTGCGCCATCTGCGCAACTTGGCTCAGCAAAGTCAACGTTTGCGCAAGCTTAATTCGGTCCTCTTCCAGTTTCTCCAGCTTCGAGCTAAGTGTCCCTACCTCGGCCTTCACATCGTAGGTGCCGGAGCGCTGCACGAAATTTTGGAGGTTGTCTTCGGCATCCTGCAGGCTTTTGCGGTTCTCCTCCGAAATCTTATCCAGAAACCGGAGCTGCTTTTGGGTGGCTTCCTGCTTGCTGGCAATTTTTTCGACGAGGTATACCGAATCAATCTTATTGACGATGTCCTGTGCCTTCACTGCATTGAAATCGTTGAACGAGATGCCAATCGTATTGGCGTCCGGGTTAACAATCTCAACAGTCAGGTTCTTATCCAGATAGGCGTTCAGGGTGTTGTCATCCTGCACCGTGAAATGGTAATTGCTTTCCAGTGCGTCTATGTTCAGCTTATCTGTTGGCAGCACCTGCAGCGTAATGCCGGGCAATGCAATGGTCTGCCCTAGCGCGTATTCGCCGCCCTGTGGTCGGTTTTGATTGGTAAAGTCGAGCTTAAAACGCTGCTGATTCACAAATTTCAAATCGAACTTGCGGTTATACAGCGCGTTATCAGTGATTTTATAGACTACGCGGAAAGGAGAGGTTCCGTACATTTCCGACTCCAGCACCGTGCCCTGCACGTAGTAGTTCACATCCAAGTCCAGCGAGTCCTTCAGCCGCCGGTAGATGATGTTGGACTTAATCAGCTCCACCTCGCCAGCCAGCTTGCCGCGGCCTTTGTCAACCACGGTCGGGCCCATCTGTCCAGCTAGACCCAAAGCGCTACCTTCGTTGCGCTCGTCGATTTTGAGCAACGACGTCGACTTATACACCGGCTTAGTATAGCGCAGGTACAGCCACGAGGCCGTAACGCCCAGAATAATCAGCAAGAGCATCCACAGCAGGCTGCGCCGGGCTACCAGTACCAACGTGGCCAAATCCAGGCTGGATGATTCATCGTCAGCCTCATTTCCTCCGGCGTTGGACACAACCGAAGGCTCCACGGCTCCGCCGTTGGCATTTCGGATAAGCTCTTCCAACTCCGAGTTTTCGTTTACGGCCATTATAATATTATTGCCAGCGAGCGCTGGATTATGATAAGAGAAGCGAGCTGTTCAGTGCTTTCCTGTTTTATGGAATTATCTTTTTACAATGCTGTATATGAACAACGTAGTCGTCAGAATAAGGGAGGTGAAGCTGATAATGGGTGCCGCGTCGGCCAGGGTTTCTAGCACCGGGCGGTGTACGGGCTCTACGTAAACAATATCATTCGGCTCCATTTGCAGGTTGGCCCGGCGCATTCCCTCAAGCGTGGTCAGGTCCACCTGCTGAATACGTGGGTTTTTCAAGTCGCCCCGGATGATACGAATATTGCTGGCCTTGCCGCCGTAGCGGTAGAATCCGCCGCCGCCGCCTCCACCACCGCCGCCGTCTATTCCGCCGGCCAGGGCCAGCACCTCAATCAGGTTCATGTTATCGTTGGCCAGCGTGATAACCTGCCCACCGGTAGCGCCCAGCATGAAAACACGGTTGTTGGTCACCCGCGTGGTTACAAAGCTCTCTTTATAGAACTCGTTATAACGGATTTGCAGTATACTGTCAGCCTGTAGCAACGACAAGCCACTCACCTTCACCCGGTTCACCAGCGGCAGTACCACCGTGCCATCTGCTTGTACCAGAAACTCGGAGCCGGCCGTAGCGCTGCCGGCCGTCTGGCCCGTGGCGCGCTGGCCTCCGGCAGCGCGGGCGTTGCCACCACCACTGCTGGGGCTGGCGGCGGCACCGGTGCTACGGCTGGGTAGCGCTCCGCTGGGCTGGCCAAACTGTAATTCGCCGTTGGGGTCCAGAATGCGCTCGCCCTTGTTGGTATTCACCCGCACTTCCAGAAAATCGTTGGGCTGGATGAGGTAATTGCGCGCCGTACGGTTCACGGCCAGGCGCAGCTTGGTGCTGTCCAGCTGACGGCCTTGGCTGTCGGTAAGCCGGAACATGGTGCGCTGGTTGTAGTAGCGAGTAGAAACGCACGACGAAAAAAGCAGCAGCGTGGGCAGGGCCAGCAGTCCGAACTGCTTGAGGCGACGAAAGGGAAATGTCGGCATGAAGGCCAATTAGGGCTGAATCAAACAAAAACCAGGAAAAACTTTAGCCCCGCAAGACAGATTCTCCCCAAAAAGCCTCAAAAGTAACGCTTTTACCGCGCCTATTCAACAACAGGCGGTTATGATGGGTTGTACCCTGTCCATTGTCAACTGCCTGAATCGTACTTTCGTGGACCGAAAACAGCTAAACTGCCGTTCGGGTACTCATTACCTTATATTTTCTTAAATCCCACCCTTATTTCCCTTTACATGGAAGCCGTAGCCACCGAAAACCAAACCATGATAGCGCAGATGGTGCGCGACTTTGGTGCCCAGCACATCAAGCCCGATATGATGAAATGGGATGAGAGCCAGGAGTTTCCCATCCATGTGTTTCACAAGCTCGGCGAGCTGGGCCTGATGGGCGTGCTCGTGCCCCAGGAGTACGGCGGAGCCGGTTTTGGCTACGTCGAGTACGTGACGGCCATTGCCGAGCTGTCCAAGATTGATGGCAGTATTGGCCTGAGCATGGCGGCCCACAACTCGCTCTGCACCGGTCACATCCTCCAGCATGCTTCTGAAGAGCAGAAGCAGAAATATCTGCCCAAGCTGGCCTCCGGCGAATGGATTGGCGCCTGGGGCCTCACCGAGCCTAACACCGGCTCCGATGCCGGCAACATGCGCACCACCGCCGTGCTCGACGAGAGCGGCGAAAACTACATTATCAACGGTGCAAAAAACTTCATCACGCACGGCAAATCCGGCAACGTGGCCGTGGTTATCGTGCGGACTGGCGAAGTGGGCGACTCGCACGGCATGACGGCCTTCATCATTGAGCGCGGCACGCCGGGCTTTGAGGCCGGCCGCAAGGAAGACAAGCTGGGCATGCGCGCTTCCGAAACCACCGAGCTGATTTTTACCGACTGCAAAGTGCCGAAGGAAAACGTCATTGGTAAGGTAGGCGACGGCTTTGTGCAAAGCTTGAAAGTGCTCGACGGCGGTCGCATCAGCATTGCGGCCCTCAGCCTGGGCATCGCCCAGGGGGCTATGGAGGCCGCCACCAAGTACAGCAAGGAGCGCCACCAGTTCAACCAGCCCATCAGCAACTTCCAGGGCATTGCCTTTAAGCTGGCCGATATGGCGACCGAGATTGAAGCCGCCAGCCTGCTCACCTACCGCGCTGCCGACATGAAGGACCGTGGCCTGAACGTGAACCTGGAGTCGGCCATGGCCAAACTTTACGCTTCGGAAGTATGCGTGCGCACTGCCAACGAAGGCGTTCAAATCTTCGGTGGCTACGGCTACACCAAGGATTACCCGGCCGAAAAATATTACCGTGACGCCAAGCTTTGCACCATCGGCGAGGGTACCAGCGAAATTCAGAAGCTGGTGATTGCCCGCGCTCTGCTTAAGTAAACCGTGAATTTTGGCGGGTTTCGCGGGTTTTAGGTACGGTTCAGCCGTTTTCGCCTAGGCGTTGGAAATGAATCGACTACAAAATCCGTGAAATCCGTTTGAATTCGATAAATCCGTGATTATCTTTGCGGCCCGGTTTATACCGCCTCCCTCTGAAAATCTCCCTCATTCCCTGATATGATTATCATTCAAATCAAAGACAACGAATCGGTTGACCGCGCTCTGAAGCGTTTCAAAAAGAAATTCGAGCGCACCGGCGTTCTGAAAGAGCTGCGTCGTCGCACCTTTTTCCAGAAGCCCAGCATCACCCAGCGCAAGATGAAGCAGAAGGCTGTTTACAAGCTCGCCACCTACGGCCAGCCCGGCGAATAGCCCGAAGTTTTTCGGTTGTTTAGCTTTGTTGAAAACCGGCTGGTTTGCCTTTATTGGCAAGCTAGCCGGTTTTTTCGCGTCCATATAGGAACGGAAAGCTTGGCGTAAAATAAAAAAATGCTACATTGGATGCCCGGCCCACCGCCGGGTATTTTTGGTGTTGGTATGGATGCTTTTCTCGGTTTTTTGCGCTTTGAGCGGCGCTATAGTCCGCATACGCTGGTGTCGTACCAAACGGACCTGGGCCAGTTTGCCGCCTACCTGAAATCGGCCTACGAGCTGGCCGACCCCGCCCAGGCCACGCACCCGCTCATCCGGGGCTGGGTGGTGGAGCTGATGCAGGAAAATCTGGACCCGCGCACCGTGAACCGCAAAGTGGCCTGCCTGCGCTCATACTACAAGTTCCTGCTGCGCACCGGCCGCATCGAGGCCAACCCCATGCTGCGCATCACGGCCCCCAAAATGGCGAAGAAGCTGCCCGAATTCGTGCCCGAAGAGGCGCTGAACGGCTTGCTGAATACCTTCGAGTTTGGAGATGACTTTGCCGGCCAGCGCGACCAACTGGTGCTTGAAATGCTATACGGCACGGGCATTCGCCTTTCGGAGCTCATCGGCATTCATGCCGATGATGTGAGCTTGGGGGCCAGCACCGTGCGCGTAACCGGCAAGGGTAATAAGCAGCGCCTTGTGCCCCTCAACCCCACACTGAAGCTCGTGATAGAGCGCTACCAGGCCCGGCGGGCGCATGAGTTCGGCGCCGCCGGCGGCCCGCTGCTGCTCACCGACAAGGGCGAGGCCATGTACGAAAAGTTCGTGTACCGTACCGTGAAGCGCTACCTGAGCCAGATTACTACTTCTGGCGCGCAGCAGCACCCGCACGCGTTGCGCCACGCCTTTGCCACGCACCTACTGGGCAAGGGTGCCGACCTGAATTCCATTAAAGAGTTGCTGGGCCATGCCAGTCTGGCGGCCACGCAGGTGTACACGCACTTGTCTGTCGACCGCCTGAAATCCGTATTTAAACAGGCCCACCCACGGGCCTGAGTTTTGTGTTACCCTTTTACCTCTAAATCACCCGCTTTATGAAAATTCAGATGCATTCGGTGCACTTCGACGCCGACCAGAAATTGCTTGATTTTGTTCAGCAACGCTTGAATAAGCTGGAAACTTTTTATGACAAGGTTACCGAAGGCGAAGTCATTATGCGCCTCAACAATAAAGATGGTATTGACAACAAAACCATCGAGATAAAGCTGCTGGTGCCCGGCAACATCCTGTTCAGTACGGAAGATGCTGCTTCCTTCGAAGCCGCCGCCGATGCCGCTACTGATAGCCTGCGCCGCCAGATTACGAAGCACAAAGAGAAAACGCTGACGCACTAAATTTCAGCTGTTAGCTCTTCGCTTTTAGCCGTTAGCTTTTAAGCCAAACGCTGAAAAGCCCCGCTTGATTTTGTCAGGCGGGGCTTTTCAGCGTTTGGCTCAAAAGCTAACGGCTAAAAGCTATAAGCGAAGGGCTAACAGCTAATTGAGTCCAAACTCGGCCTTAATCTGGGGCACGTAGTCGAGCTTTTCCCAGGTGAAGGTTTCGAAGGTTTTCTTCTCGCCGTTGGGCATCACTACGTCCACCGTGCCGGGCTGGCGGCCCATGTGGCCGTAAGCCGCCGACTGGGCGAAGATGGGGTTTTGCAAGCCGAAGCGCTTCACGATGGCGTAGGGGCGCAGGTCGAACAGCTTATTTACTTTCTCGGCTACTTCGCCGTCGGAGAGGGGCTGGCCTGCAGCGTTTTTCACCTTGATGGTGCCGTAGGTGGTCACAAATACGCCCACGGGCTGGGCCACGCCGATGGCGTAGGCTACTTGCACCAGCACTTGGTCGGCCACGCCGGCGGCCACCAGGTTTTTGGCAATGTGGCGGGCCGCGTAAGCCGCCGAACGGTCTACTTTGGAGGAGTCTTTGCCGGAGAAGGCGCCGCCACCGTGCGCGCCCTTGCCGCCGTAGGTATCCACGATGATTTTGCGGCCGGTGAGGCCGGAATCGCCGTGGGGACCACCGATGACGAACTTGCCCGTGGGGTTGATGTGGTAGGTGATTTTATCGGTAAACAGCGCCTGGGCATCGGCGCTCAAGCCGGCTTTCACGCGCGGGATAAGAATGGCCAGCACATCGGCTTTGATTTTGTCCAGCATCACGCTCTCGGAGGCATCAAACTCGTCGTGCTGGGTGCTGATGACGATGGTATCGATGGCCTCGGGCTTGTGGTCGTCCGAGTAACGGATGGTTACCTGGCTCTTGGCGTCGGGGCGCAGGTAAGGCATGACCGTGCCTTCGCGCCGGATGGCGGCCAGCTCCTGCAGCAGGCGGTGCGAGAGGTCAAGGGCCAGCGGCATGTAGTTGGCCGTTTCGTGGCTGGCGTAGCCGAACATCATGCCCTGGTCGCCGGCGCCCTGGTCTTCATCCTTGGCGCGCTCCACGCCCTGGTTGATGTCGGGCGACTGCTCGTGCAGGCGGTTCATCACCTCGCAGGTGTCGGCGTTGAAAAGATACTCCGGCTTGTTGTAGCCAATGCGGCGAATGGTTTCGCGGATGATGGGCTCGGCATCGACGTGGGCTGTGGACTTAATTTCGCCGGCTACGAGGGCAAAATCGGTCGTTACGAGGGTTTCACAGGCTACTTTGGCAGTGGGGTCCTGGCGCAAATACTCATCGAGGATGGCGTCGGAAATCTGGTCGGCAACTTTATCGGGATGGCCTTCCGAAACCGATTCGGAAGTGAACAGATAGGGCATTGAGTGCGCGAAAAGAGCGGAAGATAGAAACGAAGTGCGCCCGCCAAGCCGAAACCGGCAGGCGGGCGCGACGCAAAAGTACGGAAATTCGGGCTATTGGTGGTTATGCAGTTGCCGGGGAAATGCAGTAGGGGTCAGCAGGCAACGGGAAACAGAAGCCGTAGTTGGGCCTACTGAGCGGCGGTATTATAGCTGCGCCAGCCGGCCGCCGTCCACCACCAGCGTGGTGCCGTGCACAAAGCTGGCTTCTGATGAGGCCATGAAGGCAATGGCGGCGGCCAGTTCCTCGGGGGTGCCCACGGCGGCTTCATCGATTTTTTCGGTGCCGTTTTTCACATTGGGGTTGCTCCAGAGCATGGGCGTGTCTACGGCTCCGGGGGCTACGGCATTGATGCGGGTCTGCTTGCGGTCGAGCTCCAGGCTCATGCCGCGCACGAAGGCTTCGAGGGCACCTTTGCTGGTGGCGTAGGGCACTACGTTGGCCGTGGTTTGGTGGGCGTGCACCGAGCTGATGGCCACGATGGAGCTGCCGGCCGGCATATGCGGCAGGCAAAGCTGGGTGAGTTGGGCCAGCGAACGCAGGTTCACCAGCATCAGCAGGTCCCACTGCGTCAGTGGCAGGTCTACGAGGTGGTCAAAGGTCATCATGGCCGCGTTGCACACCAGCACGTCGATGCGGTGATACCTGGCCAGTACTTTGTTCACGGTGGCGGTAATGGCGCGGGGCTTGCTCAGCTCGCAGGCTATAAACAGGGCCTTGCCGCCGGCTTTGGTGATGAGGCGCACGGTTTCGGCGCCCTCGGCTTTGTCGCGGCCCAGGGCTATTACGGTGCCGCCCTCGGCTCCCAGCCGCACGCAGCAGGCCCGGCCGATGCCGGAGGTTCCACCCGTTACCAGGCACACTTTATCTGTAAAACGCATCGCTGAATTATTGAATTAAAAGCATTGCGTTGACTGCGCAACTACTCTACGGGGCACAACCGGCTGAGGCGGCTTTTGTGCTGGCTAATCGAAGTGGTGAATTGTTGAGCGTCAGCCCCAGCGGGGTGGCATATCGGTAGTTAGGTGAAGGACTTGGTTGTTTTGAATCCCCGGTGGGGCGACACTCGTTCAACGAGTGTCGCCCCACCGGGGATTCAATTACGTTTTCTGCACTATTTGCTACCGATATGCCGCCCCGGTGGGGCTAAGGTTCAATATGTAGGGCTTGGATTAAATAAGTGGCACGAAGCTCCCGGTTTCAGGCCAAGCCATTCACCGGGGGCGTGAGCTTTTCGCACACCAGCACCACTGGCCGGCTGCGTAGGTCGGTGGTAGCAAACAGGTAAACTTCGCCGCCCTCGCGGATGCCGGTGCGCCGGCGGAAATCGGCCACCGAATCCGGGAAATTGCGGGTGGTGACGTGGGCGCGCGCCTCTGGCCCCAGGTGGGCTTTGAGGGCTGCGCCATCGGCCTTTTCCACGGCCAGGATTTTGAAGACCCGGCCCGGAAAATCGGCCCGCAACACATCAGAGGTATAAAGGTGGCTGTGCTGGTGCAGCTTGAGCAGCTCGAACGCCGTGCCGATGCTGCGGAATGCGCCCGCCTTGAGCACGGCCGCGTTGGGCTCGTAGAGGTACTGCTGGGCCTCGGCGTAGCGGGGGATGGCGCGGGCCTCGCGGGCACGGTTGAGGCGGAATTCCTGCTGGGTGCCGTCGCGGCGCAGGTTCAGGGCATAGCGCTCGGGGTCTACGGCGGGCTCCTGACCCAGCTCGTAGAGCACTTCCTTGACCTCATTATCCACGGCCACTACCCAGAGGCGGCGCACATGGGCCAGGCCCTGCACCGCGTGCTCAATATCAAGCATGGGCGAGGTTTTGAGTAGCACCTTATCGGCCTTGTGCAGCAGCAGGGGCAACAGCTTCGCTACGTCGGGCTCGCAGTCGCGCAGTAGGAAAATCTTGCGGGCGGCGGTGTCGCGCCGGGCCGGGTCGAGGTAGAGCCAGTCGTAATGATGCGGCGTGCTTTTCAGAAATGCCACCGCATCGGCGGCATTAATGGTCACATTATCAATACCGAGCTTGCCGAAATTATAGCGCACTACTTCCGCCAGCGCGGGGTCGCGCTCCACGTAGTCGACCTGCGCCACGCGGGCGGCAAAGGCGGCCGAGTCGGCCCCGAAGCCGCCGGTGAGGTCGGCCAGGCGCTGCCCGTCGACCAGATTGGCCTTGAAAGCCGCCGTGCGGGCCGACGACGCCTGCTCGACGGATAGGGCGGGCGGGAAAATCAGTTCCAGGTTATCGGCCCAGGCGGGGAGCTTGGCGCGGGCTTTTTGGCGGGCCTGAATCTGGCGCACCAGTTCAGGAACGGGGAGGCCGGGGTGGCGGCGGGCTTGGAGGGCCAGGTGGGCGGGGTCGTCGTGCAGGTGCGCGGCCACGTACCGCCGGGCCGCTTCGGGCAAGGGGTAGTCCATGGATGACCTTATACGGGAAAAAGTAGCACTTAGCGCAACGCCCAGCGCAGCGAAAGTAGGGGCTGGCCGGTGGATGCGGCCGCAAAGCCCATGGCGGCCGGCTGCAGGCGCTGCCAGATGCCGCCGTGAACTACATTGTTATTATAGGATTTGACCGCCCGCTGCAGGTGCGAGTTGGTGTTGCGGTTGATGAAAACCGTGGCCAGCAGGCTAGTAACGAATACTCCAACGGCAATCTGCTGCGTCGAGTTGAAGTATTGCCGGTCGCCGTTGCCCAGAATCTGCTCGCCATAGAGGCTGAATGACCCGACGGCCACGAGGCGGTCAATCAGAAAAAAAGTCTTCTGGCGGCGGTATTCGTTGAGGTGGGCCAGGGCGGCGGTATTGCCGGCCAGGTAGGGGCGGAGCTTTTGGCCGAAGAAGCCGGCCGTCTGGTAATTGTCGCTGCTGGCCCCGGGGGGCAGGAAATCAAAATTGTGCTGGGGGCCACCCAGGCCACGGGCCTCATCTTCGGGTAGGAGGCGAACGCTGCCAGGGACTTGCTGGGCCAACGCAGGAGCTAATAGGTTAACGGATAGGATAATAGTGGCTGCGCCATGGAGCTGCCAATTAACTGGGCGCAGCTGGTTGATTTCGTGCATAGTAACAAATATAATGATGCTTAGAAGGCTGGAAAGACCGGGCGCGCAATATTTTCTGGCCGCCAACCCAACAAACCCAGGGTGTCACACGTTCAGGCCGAGCCGGCTAATCATCCGCTCGGCCGCGTACTTTACCATCCAACCGACTTTTTTCCATGAAAACATCCCTCGTATTTCGCCGCGCTATTCAGGCTATTTTGCCGGCTACGCTGCTGCTGGCCGCGTGTAGCAAGAGCGACACGCCCACGCCAACACCGGCTGCAGATACCGGAAAAATTGTATTCATCAATGCTGCCTCCCACGTTGCGCCCACCACGCTGAAGTTCCTGATTGATAACTCAGAGAAAGCTTCGCTGGCTTATGGCGCCAGCAGCGGGGGCTACCAGACCATCCAGACCGGTGCGCGGCCTTTGCAGGTGACTGCAAGCGGGCAGGTGGCTTTTACGCAGTCACTTGCGCTCGATAAAGACAAAAACTACACGTTTGTAGCTGCGCCCGCGCAGTCTTCCTCGGTGGTAGGCGGCTTGATCTTCCCCGATGACCTGACCATTACGGATGCCACCAAAGCCCGCATCCGGGTTATCAATTTGGGCCAGAGCGTTACCAACCCCATTCGGTTATCGCAAATCACCACCACGGTTAACGGGCCGGTAGTTGCCGATGTGGTGAGTAATGTTGGTGCCAGCGTTGCTTCGCCATTCGTGAACGTAACGGCCAATACCTACAGTCTCTCCATTCTTGATGCAAATGGCACCACCATCGCCCAAGTGGGTGATGGTACGGGTGCCGGCACGGGCACCAAAAACTATGAAGCCGGTAAAAGCTACACCGTACTGGTGAGCGGCACCAATGGAAGCCTGAACAACGACCAGAAGCTCAAAGCTTTCGTTTTGCAGAATAATTAGCCCAATACCGCCGTGGCTTTTACCACGCTACGAGCCCGCGCCCAACCGGCGCGGGCTTTTTTGTGGGCTGAGGCGAACAAAATCAGTATCTTTGCAGTTGAATCGCCACACAATAAATTAAACCGTATCATGGTGGAAACCACGACGAAGACGTACGTTCCGTACAAAGTAAAGGACATGGAGCTGGCCGCATGGGGCCGCAAGGAAATCCGCCTGGCCGAAGCCGAAATGCCCGGTTTGATGAGTCTGCGCGAGGAGTTTGGCGCATCGCAGCCCTTCAAAGGCGCGCGCATTGCCGGCTGCCTGCACATGACTATTCAAACGGCGGTCCTCATCGAAACCCTCAAGGCACTGGGAGCGGAGGTAACCTGGTCGTCATGCAACATCTTCTCAACCCAGGACCACGCCGCCGCTGCCATTGCCGCCGCTGGCGGAGCAGTGTACGCCTGGAAGGACATGACTGAAGAGCAGTTCAACTGGTGTATCGAGCAGACGCTGTTTTTCGGCGAGGACCGCAAGCCGCTGAACATGATTCTGGACGACGGCGGCGACCTCACCAACATGGTGCTGAACAATTACCCCGAGCTGGCCGCCGGCATCAAAGGTGTGAGCGAAGAGACGACGACCGGCGTGCTACGCCTGTACGAGCGCGTGAAAAACGGCACGCTGTCCTTCCCCGCCATCAACGTGAACGACTCGGTAACAAAGTCGAAATTCGACAACAAGTACGGCTGCAAAGAATCGGCTGTGGACGCTATCCGCCGGGCTACCGACGTGATGATGGCCGGCAAAGTGGCCGTAGTGGCCGGCTACGGTGACGTAGGAAAAGGCACTGCCGCTTCGCTGAGCGGCGCGGGTGCCCGCGTTATCGTGACCGAAATTGACCCCATCTGTGCCCTGCAGGCAGCTATGGACGGCTACGCCGTGAAGAAGCTGGCAAATGCCGTGAAGGAAGCCGACATCGTGGTGACGGCTACCGGCAACTGCGACATTCTGACGGAGGAGCATTTCCGCAGCCTGAAGGACAAAGCCATTGTTTGCAACATCGGTCACTTCGATGATGAGATTGACATGGCGTGGCTGAATGGCAACTACGGCCACACCAAGGACACGGTGAAGCCGCAGGTGGACATCTACAACATCGAAGGCAAAGAGGTGATTATCCTCGCCGAAGGTCGCCTCGTGAACCTGGGCTGCGCCACTGGCCACCCCTCGTTCGTGATGTCGGCTTCGTTCACCAACCAGGTGCTGGCCCAATTGGAGCTATGGGAGCGCAACGACCAGTACACCAACCAGGTGTACACCCTGCCCAAGCACCTCGATGAAAAGGTAGCCCGCCTGCACCTCGCCAAAATCGGCGTGGAGCTGGACGAGCTGACTACGCACCAGGCTGACTACATCAAGGTAACGGTGGAAGGTCCGTTCAAGTCGGACCTGTACCGCTACTAGACCACGGATTAGCACGGATTTTAGCGGATTTTGTAGTCGGCGCTATTATTCGCTTACGCTGTGTTTACCAACAAAAAGGCCACTCCTGAGAGTGGCCTTTTTTTGTTGGTAGGCGAGAGGACCGATGCGTGGCACGAGCGCCGACTACAAAATCCGTGAAATCCGCTAAAATCCGTGCTAATCCGTGGTCCGGATGGCCGGCGCTACCTGCGTACCCAACAGCTCGATGGAACGCAATACACTCTGGTGCGAGATTCCTTCGATGACAAGCTGGGCCAGGAACCGGGTGTTGTTGAACAACTGGCGCTGGTAGAGCAGCTTGGCGATGATATCCTCGGGGCTGCCCACCAGCAGTGGGCCTTGCGGGCCGCAGAGGTAGTCGAAATGCCGGCGGTCCATGGGCGACCAGCCGCGCTCGCGGCCGATGCGGTTCATGAGCTGCGAGTAGGGCGGGAAGAATTCGTCGCGGGCCTGCTCGGCGGTGTCGGCCAGGTGCAGGTGGCAGTTGATGGCGAGTTGGAGCGCGGCCACGTTGTGGCCGGCTTTCTGGGCCGATTCGCGGTAGAGCTCGGCAAACGGCACGTACTGCGCGGGCGCGCCGCCGAGAATGGCAATGGTGAGTGGCAGCCCCAGCTGCCCGGCCCGAATAACGGAAGCCGGTGTGCCGCCCACGCCAATCCAGACCGGGATTTTGGGCTGCGCGGGGCGCGGGTACACGCCTTTGGCATCGATGGCGGCGCGGTGTTTGCCTTGCCAGGTCACGACTTCGTTATCATTGATTTTCAGCAGCAGCTGGAGCTTCTCAATGAACAGCGCGTCATAATCCTTCAAATCCTGCCCGAAGAGCGGGAACGACTCGATGAAGGAGCCCCGTCCGGCAATAATCTCGGCCCGGCCGTTGGAAATGAGGTCGACGGTAGCGAAGTTCTGGAAGGTGCGAACTGGGTCGACGGAGCTGAGGACGGTAACGGCGCTGCTCAGGCGGATGCGCTTGGTGATGGCGGCCACGGCGGCCAGAATAACTTCGGGAGCCGAGATGATGAAGTCGGGGCGGTGGTGTTCGCCGAGGGCGAAAACGTCGAGGCCGGTTTCATCGGCCAGCTTACCCATGGCCAGCAGCTCCTGCATGCGTTGCGCGGCGGCATGGTCTTGGCCGGCGAGGTTAGCCGGGGCGATTTCGCCGAAAGAGCTGATGCCTATTTGCATAAGGGGGGATAAATCGGTAGGGAAAGCAATGGGAAGCGTTGGGACAGTGAAATGTCTATGAGTATTAAAACGTCATGCTGAGCGCAGCCGAAGTACCTCTATCGCAGTGCTAAATCCTTTCGATTGGATTAGTTATGCGGTAGAGATGCTTCGGCTGCGCTCAGCATGACGGCCTTTTACTGCTGCATCATTATTTCACTTCCGGCGTTACGCCCATGTTGGCGTAGCAGAAGCTCCACACGTCGGCCCACTCATCAATCTGTAGCTTGGTGCTTTTGCCCGCGCCGTGGCCGGCGTTCACATCAACTCGAATCAGGGTGGGGTTGGGGCCGGTGTTGGCAGCTTGCAGGGCGGCGGCAAACTTGAAGGAGTGGGCGGGTACCACCCGGTCGTCGTGGTCGGCGGTGGTAATCATGGTGGCGGGGTACACGGCCGGGGCCAGGTTGTGCAGGGGCGAGAACTTGCGCAGGTTCTCGAACTGCTTCTGGTCGGCCGAGGTGCCGTATTCGGGAGCCCAGTTCCAGCCGATGGTGAAGGTCTGGTAGCGGAGCATATCCATCACGCCCACGGCGGGCAGGGCCACTTTGCACAGGTCGGGGCGCTGCGTCATGGTTGCGCCTACGAGCAGGCCGCCGTTGGAGCCGCCCGCGATGGCGAGGTGGTCATAGTCGGTGTACTTGTTGGTTTTCAGGTACTCGGCGGCGGCAATGAAGTCGTCGAACACGTTTTGCTTGTTGGGCGTCATGCCGGCTTTGTGCCAGGATTCGCCGTATTCGCCGCCCCCGCGCAGGTTGGGGATGGCCAGCACGCCGCCGTTTTCCAGCCACAGCATGCGTGCCACCGAGAAGCCCGGCGTGAGCGAGATGTTGAATCCGCCGTAGGCGTAGAGGTAGGTGGGGTTCTTGCCGTTCAATTCAACCCCTTTTTTGTGGATGATGAACATGGGGATTTTCGTGCCGTCCTTACTCGGGTAGAACACCTGCGTCGTCACGTAATCGGCTGGGTTCACGTCCACCTTCGGGGCGCGGAAAACCGTGCTGGTGTTGGTGGCGAGGTCGTATTTGTAGATGGTGGTGGGGTAGGTGAACGAGGTGAAAGCGTAGTACACCGACTTGGCATCGCGCCGGCCGCCGAAGCCGCTGGCCGTGCCGATGGCCGGCAGCTTCACATCGTGCTCAAACTTGCCCAGCTCGGAATAGACTTTCACCTGCGAGCTGGCATCGTTCAGATAATCAGCAACCAGGCGGCCGCCTACTTGCGTCACGCTCTCCAGCTTGTTCTTGCTTTCGGGCAGCACGTCGTGCCAGTTGGCTTCAGCCGGCTTCTTCGGGTCGATGCGGACGACGCGGTAGTTGGGGGCCTTGTAGTTGGTGTACACCAGCACCTCGCCGCCCACGTTGCCGATGATGTTGCTGTTGAATTCGTAGCTCGAAATGAGCGTAGTCCAGGTTTTGGCCTGCTTGGGGTCTGCTAGGTCGCGCACCAGCAGCTGGTTGCCGTCGGCCTTGCCATCGGTGAGCGTCAGGGCCAGGAACCGCTCGTCTTCCGTGGCATTAACGAAGCGGAAGCCCAGGGGCATTTTCGCGTTTTCGTACACCAGCTGGTCGGCGCTCTGCGGCGTGTTCAGCTTGTGGAAGTACACTTTGTGGAACTCGTTTTTGCCCGAAAGGCCGTTTTGGCCGGCCTTGGGCGCATCGTAGCGGCCGTAGTAGAAGCCGTTTTTGGTCCACGACGTGCCCGATACCTTCACCCATTCCAGGGTTTCGGGCAGCAGCTTGCTGGTGGCCACGTCCAGGATGCGGACCTTGTGCCAGTCGGAGCCGCCGCCGCTGGTGGCGTAGGCCAGGTAGCGGTGGTCGTTGCTGAACTCGGTGCCGGCCAGGGCGGTGGTGCCGTCGGCCGAGAACTTGTTGGGGTCGAGCAGGATTTGCGGCTCCTCCGCGCCGCGCTGGCGGTAGAGCACCGCCTGGTTCTGCAGGCCGTCGTTCTTGCTGAACACCAGCTCGGAACCCACCTGCTCGGGCACGCCAAACCGCTCGTAGTTCCAGATTTTGGTGAGCCGCTCCCGGATTTTGTCCCGGAACGGAATCTGCTTCAGATAACCAAAGGTCACTTCGTTTTCGGCGGTCACCCAGGCCTTGGTTTCGGGCGCATCGAGGGCTTCGAGCCAGCGGTAGGGGTCGGCTACTTTGGTGCCGAAATAGGTGTCGGTGAAGTCGGTTTTGCGGGTGGCGGGATATTTCACGGGCGGGGGAGTGGGTAATTCCAGGCCGGCTCGCCGGCTGGGCTCGCCGGTTTCGGGCATGGTGGCTTCGGTGAGGGCCTGGTGGTTGGGAAGGGTATTGCGGGCGGGCGGAGTCGTGGCGCGACAGGCCGAAGCAGCCGCCAGCAGGACGGCCAGAGGTAAGACAGCTTTCATGAAACAAGGAAGAAAGATGAAGGCCGTTGCCAGCCGAAAAAAGAGAGTGAAACAACAAAGCGTATTAAAAATCAGTCCATCTGCACATCATCGGCTACTTCGCCGGATGGCTGGCCGGAAGCGGCAGCGGCTGCCGTGTCGTGCGCCGCCGGGGCATGGCTGATGGCCGAAGCCACCAACTCGGGCAGGTTGGCGCGCAGCCAGCGCAGCTCCTCATCTACGCGCTGGCTCACCAGGCGCTCCACTTCCAGGCGCTGGGCGGAGCTGAGCTGGTCGAGAACCGGCGCGGCCGGGGCATTGTTGGCCTCGGGCGCGGCCGCCGCGAGAATCAGGGCTTCGGCGCGCTTCACGCGGGCTACGGAGTCGGCCACGGCGGCACTGGTTTCGGCGGCGGCGGCCTGGGCAGCGGTGGCGGCGTGCTTGGCTTCCAGGGTTTCGCGGCGCTGCTGGCGGCGCCACTGGCCCAGTGTCACGCGCAGCATAATGTAGAGCACCAGGCTCAGAATGCCCAGAATAAGCGCCAGCGGGGCCGCAAAACGATAGAGCAAGCTGCCCGGCCCCGTAACCGGCAGGGCCACCGCCGACGTGCCGGCGGCATCGCGCTCGGCGGCGGCCTGGGCCTCGGCGGCTTCGGCCGGGCCGGGTGTGGCGGTGGCGGCGGTGTCGGCCATTTCCGGGGCCATTGCGGCGGCTACTTCGCCCAGGGGCGTGCCCGAGGTCACGTAGTTGGTAAGGGCCGTTTCGAGGGCGGCCACGCGGGCCATGCGGGCAGGGTCTTTGCGCCGGGCGGGCGAGCCTTTCAGCTTATTCACAATGGCTTTGGCCAGCGCCGCGAGCCGGGCCGAATTGTCCTTTTTACCCTGGTAAATGGTGCCCCGGCCCTCAATGGGCTGATATAGCACGCTGAACACCCGCAGGCTGTCGGGCCGGATGCTGGCGGCCAGCGCCGTCAGGTTGCCGCCCTCGCAGCGCACGGTGCTTTTGAGGTTGGGCCGGCCGGCATCGTCGTACACGAAGCGCACCGTGGCACACCAGATTTGCACCTTCGATTCATCGAGCGAGGGCTGGCCGAGGGGCGTTTGGGCGCGGGCGGTGAACAGCATGAGGGCCAGCAGAAAGGCCAGAACGAAGCGAAAAGTCATAAGCAGCGCGATTTTACCGGAAAAGTACGGGTTTGGGCGCTATTTATTATGGGTTTGATGCTACAGGGGCGATAAGCAGCTGCGGTGATGGCCGAAGGAGGAGAACGTAACGGGGCAGGTGGCCGGGTGAGGGTTAATCTTTGTAAGAAAAAGACCGTTTCGCTGAACCTACTATCCTGCTTGGTCCTTGCGGTGCTTGCTACACCTTTGCTAGCGTTGGGCGGACGCCGCCTAAACACCACACCAGTTCGAGATGAAAACCTCCCACGTGCGCCGGCCCCTGTTGCGAAGCGGCCTTGTGCTGTACCTGCTGCTGCCGGCCTGTAAGCCCCTAGCACACCGGCCGCCGGTGGTCGGTATCTATTGGGACCTAGTAGCGATGGGCACGGTGAGCCGGCTGTCTCCCCAGCCCCCTATCAATGGACACGCCAGGTACAGCTTCCGCTTTACGTCGGATTCGGTATACCACTACCTCAATGCCACCGAGCGCGAGGTGATTGACATCGGCCCGCACACCGGGGATTTCATCTATTCCCACCACTTCACCCAACGGAACGACTCCCTCTTTTTTGATGGTGGCCAATACCGCATCGCCTCTCTTAGCAGCGACAGCCTAGTGTTGAGCAGCGGAACTCACCGCCGCGTATACGCCGCCGCTCGCGAGCAGCAGAAAGTCAAGCGAAAGTTAAAAAAGTAACCCTCTTTTCGGTGAACCACCAGTTGCGGCCCGCTACCAGGTGCCCGCAAGCTACTGTAGCACCTGGGGTCTACGAATGAACGTTTACGAAACGCGCCGAGGGGATGCGTTTCGTGAACCCTTGCCTCCCAACAAACGAACGTTTTCCAGCGTGACCAAATGGCTCGGCAAACGCCGGCGCGGTCCCGGTGCGGGGCTGCGGCACCCCGGTACGGGGGCGTTCGGTTTCCATCCGGCAAGGGGCGAGGCCGGTACGGGGGCGTCCGGTCTCCATCCGGCAAGGGGCGAGGCTGGTACGGGGGCGGGCGGGGCGGCTCGAACGGACAAACAATGAAAGTATTTCTATCTTCCGGCTACCATCGTGCGTGCGGCGGGATTTCTATCCGTTCTTTTCCCAATTCCTTATGTCGTACACCGACACCCGCCTCTTCGGGGGTACCTACCAGGACGCGCTTACCCGCGCGTTTTCCCTCTAAAGCCTGGGCCTGGCCCGGCAAAAAGACCTGGCCGCCGCCGATGCCGACCTCACCCCGGCCTGGTTTGCCCAGCTCCTCGCCGATGCCACGGCCGCCCAGGCCCTGCCCGGCCTCGACCTGCGCCAGGCCGACCAGCACCAAACCGTGCTGAGCCGCGACGAGGCCCTGGACCAGGCCCGGCCCCTGCTGCAAGACCTGTTTTTCTACGCCAAGAAAGCCTATCCCACCACGCCCCACGCCGACGACCTGTTTGGCCACCGCGCCGTGACCGCCGCCGGCGACAGCCCCCTTCCCTTCAACACCGCCCTGCAAGCCGCCGCCCAGCAGGTGCAGGCCCGCGAGGCCGCCCTGCTCAAACCCGGCGGCATGCCCCAGGCCAAGATTACCGAGCTGCTGCGGCTGGCGGCCATCGCCCAGGCCAGCGGCGTGGATGTGAACGTGGCGCACGGCGAAGGCACCGTGGAAACCGACCAGTACGTGGGCCAGTTCAACGCCCTATGGACCCAGCTGGTGACCCTGAATGCTGCCGCCCAGGTGGCCTACCGCGCCGACGACGCGCTGCGCCGCCTGTTTCGCCTCTACCCCGATGGGCCGGAGGAGCGCAGCCTGACCGCCGAGGCCCCGGCCCCCGGCGCGAAAACGGCCACCGCCGCGCCCGCCCGCCGCGTCACGCGCCTCGACAGCACCCTGAGCCCCGACCGCATCCTGAGCTTCACGGCCCCGGCCGTGGCCGTGCGCGTGGCCCTGCTGCTGCTGCCCGACGATGCCCCCGCCCCCGGCGTGGCCCTGGCCGCCACCGCGCCTCGCCACCCCGCCCGCGTGCTGGCCGCCGACCTCGGCCCCGCCGGGGCCCAGTACCTGCTGCTCGAAAACGACCTCGACCAGAAAGCCAGCGTGAACGTGCGCGTGCTGCCCGTGGGCGGTTGAGGAAGGGATGTAGGGGCGAAGCGGTGCTTCGCCCGTCGTTGAATAGAATCTGCAACGACGGGCGAAGCACCGCTTCGCCCCTACATCCACCGACCCCTGGACCTCCGGCTAGCTGTAGTCGATTTCGGTATTATCCCCGATGTTCAGCGAGTGGTTCATGCCCCGGAACGAGGCGTCGGAGCCCACGATGCAGTCGTGCATTACGGCGGCTTTCAGCTCGGAATAGCTGCCGATGATGGAGTCGCTGAGGATGCAGTTTTTGACGATGGTTTTGTCGCCGATGGCCACGTTGGGGCCGATGATGGAATGCGAAATCTGGCAGTCGCGCCCGATGCTGACCGGCGGAATAATCACGGTATCGGGGTATTCGGAGTAGTCGTGACCTTCCAGAAACTCGGGGCGGTTCAGCAGGCGGGCGTTGGCTTCGAGCAGGGTTTCCTTGCGGCCGCAATCGAACCAGTTGTCGACCGGGCAAGTGGACATCACCTCGCCCTCTTCGATGAGGTGCATGAGCGCATCGGTGAGCTGAAACTCGCCGTGGGTGCGCGTTTCCGAATCGATGAGCCATTCAAGGGCCTCGGCCAGCTTTTCGGGGTAGGCCAGCTTGTAGAGGCCCACCATGGCGAAGTTCGATTTCGGGATTTTGGGCTTCTCCACCACCTTGTTCACGCGGCCGCTGGCCCCGGTTTCGACCAGGCCGAACATGCTGGGGGTTTTCACCTCCTTCACGGCCAGCACCGAGCCGGGCGTGGCCATGAGGGCGGGCAGGTCCACGTCCACAATGGTGTCGCCGAGCATGATGAGCACGCCGTCGGGGTCGTGGCGGAATTCTTCGCGGGCCAGCCACAGGGCGTGGCCGATGCCCTCGCGCGGCTCCTGCACCACAAACGTGGCCTTTAGCTCGGGGTACTGGCGGCGCACGTAGCGCACAATTTTATCGCCCAGGTAGCCCACGATGAACACAAATTCGGTGAGGCCGGCGGCCTGCAGGCGGTCAATGATGTGGCCCAGAATGGTATTGCCGGCCACCGGTACCAGGCTTTTGGGCTGGGTGTGGGTGTGGGGGCGCAGGCGCGAGCCAATGCCGGCAACGGGAATAACAGCTTTCATTGGGGTGGGGCTGTAATGGAGAAAGCGGGAGGACGATATATGAAGGCGTTTGGCGCAGCTAAGCAGCAAGCTACAACTACTAGGGCTAAGCTGCGTACTTTGCCCCAAACCCGGTAGCAAACCGGAGCAGCGGCCACAGGTTTTGCCGCCGCGCCATTACCAACCCCGAATACCCTTCATTAACCCCCTTCATTAACCCCCTTCACAACCCATCATGAAACGCTTTCTTCTCTATTTCGCGGGCCTGGCCCTGTTGCTCACCCAGTCGTCGTGCGGCTACAACGGCATGGTGACGCGCGACCAGGCCGTGAAGGCCCAGGCCGGCAACGTGCAAAGCTCCTATCAGCGCCGCAACGACCTCATTGGCAACTTAGTGAACACCGTGAAAGGGGCTGCCAAGTTCGAGCAAGGCACCCTCACCAGCGTGATTGAGGCCCGCGCCAAGGCCACCAGCGTGCAGCTGAATGCCAACGACCTGACGCCCGAAAACATCAAGAAATTCCAGGAAGCCCAGAGCCAGATGTCGGCCGGGCTGGGCCGCCTGCTGGCCGTGTCCGAAAACTACCCCGACCTGAAGGCCAACGCCAACTTCCAGGAGCTGCAGGCCCAGATTGAGGGCACCGAAAACCGCATCAACGTAGAGCGCAACAAGTTCAACGCCGTCACCAACGACTACAACACGTTCACGCGCTCGTTCCCCAACAACCTGTTTGCCGGCATGTTCGGCTTCCCGCCCAAGCCCTATTTCGAGGCCGACGCGGCCGCCAGCAAGGCCCCGACTGTTCAATTTTAATTGAGTTAAGAGTTAAGAGTAAGGGCCGGTTAGCAAATACCTCCCAAACTCAACTCTCAACTCTTAACTCCTAACTCAATCATGACTTCTCCTCTCACTCCCGCCCAGGATGCGGCGCTGGTAGCGGCCATCCGGCAGGCCGAAATCACGACTTCCGGCGAAATCCGGGTGCATATCGAAGATAACTGCCCCACACCCGAGCCGCTGGACCGCGCCGCCCAGGTGTTTGGGGAGTTGGACATGCACAAAACCGCCGCTCGTAACGGCGTGCTTTTTTACCTGGCCTGGCAGAGCCGGCAGTTTGCCGTGGTGGGCGACTCGGGCATCAATGCTGCCGTGCCCGACGACTTCTGGGAAACCACCAAAGAAGCCGTGCTAAATCAGTTTCGGCACGAAAACTACGTGCTGGGCCTGGAGCAGGGTATCAAAATGGTGGGCGAGCAGCTGAAGCGCTACTTCCCCTACGATGCCGCTACCGACCAGAACGAGCTGGACGATTCCATTTCTTTCGGCGGCCAAAAACCGTCTTCCGACGCATGAAAAATTCCGTGGCTGATGCCAGGATATCGACTTTATTCCGCTTCCCGCTGCTGAAATCGGGCGTGCCAAAACCGTGGTGGTCGCTGCTGCTACTGCTTTTGGGGCTGGTTGCGGCCCTCAACAGCGCGGCGCAGAACATTCCGCCCCGCCCCAACCCGCCGCGCCTCGTCAACGACCTGGCCGGACTGATGCAGGGCGGCGAGGCCGACCAGCTGGAGCGCAAGCTGGTGGCCTACAACGACAGCTCGTCGTCGCAAATCGCCGTCGTCACCGTTCCCAATCTCGACGGCGACGACATTGCCGACTACGCCCAGAAGCTGTACGAAAGCTGGGGCATTGGCCGCAAGGGCAAGAACAACGGCATTCTGATTCTGGTGGCCCAGCAGGAGCACACCGCCCGTATCCAGACCGGCTACGGCCTGGAAGGGGCCGTGCCCGATGCCCTGGCCAAGCGCATCATCAGCAACACGCTGGTGCCGGCCTTCCGCCAGAACCAATACTACGCCGGCCTCGACCGGGCCACCGACCAGCTCATTGCCCTCGCCAAAGGCGAGTATCAGGCCGACCCGGCCGACGCCCGGCCCCAGGGCCGGCGCGACGGTTCGGGCTCCGGCTTTCCCTTCTGGCTTATTATCTTGGTGATTGTTATCATCTTCACCATGCTGCGTAACCGTGGCGGCGGTGGGCGTGGCGGGCGCGGCAACCGGGGCTTCGGGGGCGGCTTTATCCCGCCCATCATCTTCGGCGGCGGCGGTTTCGGCGGTGGGGGAGGTGGTGGCTTTGGCGGCGGCGGTGGCGGCGGCTTCGGCGGCTTTGGCGGCGGCAGCAGCGGTGGCGGTGGGGCCAGCGGCAACTGGTAAAGCGCACCAGCAATTGATAGAAAAATAGCCCGGCCGAGAACCCCTCCGCCGGGCTGTTTTGTGTCGATAACCAGCGTTTGCAATGGCAGGGGCTAACCTTTTTGGCGTAGGCACAGTATCAGCCCTAACCCCGTAGCCTGCGTGCTATGCGCCTTTCACCTCCTTTCTTTCTCTTTCACGCCATGAACGCCTCCCGTCTCTCCCTCTTCGTATTCCTCTTCGCCTTGGCCACCACGCTCACGGGCTGCGATGCCATTGCCGGCATCTTCAAAGCCGGGGCCTACACGGGTATGATTGCCGTGTTTATCGTGGTGGCGCTGTTGTTCTTCATCGTGAACAAAATGCGTGGCCCGCGCTCCTAATCCGGCGCGTAGCAACCACCAAAAGGTAGTGGTACGAAGAAGCCCGATGGGCAATTCGTCGCATCATCGGGTTTTGAACCTCAACCCACAAAAAAGCGCGGCCCCCGTGAGGGAGCCGCGCTTTTTTGTGTCTCAGCCTGCCGGAAAGCTAGGCGCTTTTCTTGCTGGGCATGGTGCCGATGATGTGGTCCCAGAGCGTGCTGCTCACACCAAATGCCACTTCGTCCTGCCGGTAATGGTGCTGGCTGTGGTGCGTCCACCATACTTTCAGGAAGTTTTTGGGCGGCGAGTAGGCATGAATGGCGTAGTGCACAAACAGGTACATGGCGTAGCCAAACGTGAAGCCCGACAGCAGCCCAAACGCATACGAGCCAAAGCTGAAGCGGAAAATGAAAAACAGCAGCGACGCCACAAATACCGTGATGATGGGCGGCATAGCCAGCCGGGTTTTATCCTTGGGGTACTCGTGGTGCACGCCGTGCATGGTGTACTGGAACTTGGCGCGTCCCGCCGTGGTGGCCGGAATGTGGTACAAGTAGCGGTGCACCAGGTACTCTATCAGCGTGAAAGCCAGCAGGCCCACTAGAAACAGGCCCAGCGCGGCCACGCCCGTCATGAAGCCGTGCACGAGGCCGTAATACATGCTGATGATGCCCGTGGCGGCAAAAATGCCCACCGGCAGCGCGATGTGCGTGTGCGAAAGCCGCTCCAGCAACGGATTCTGGAAAAGCTGGGCTGAGCCCTTGTGTTTGGGCCGCACGGGGGCTGTGGCAGGCGTAGGAGCCTCGTTTACAGCCGGTTCTTCGGTGGATACTGATTGCATAGGGGTAACAAACGTCGAACGAATCAATTAACAAAATTACGAAGCGGGCGGCAATGTGGCGGGCAGGGCAAAACCCGCCCCCGCCAGCTGGGCCACCACGGCCGGCAGCGTACACGCCGCCGAGCAGCGCAGCCGCGCCTGGCTATAAAACTGACTTCGGGCGGTAAGGGTTTCGCGCAGCCAGGCTTCGGCCCCGCCGGCGGCAGCCAGCAGGGGGCGTTTGGCTACTTCCTCGGGGGGCAGGCGGGCGGCCAGCACGGCGCTGGGAACATCGAGCCAGAGGGTGAGGCCGGCCTGGTTGAGCAGCGCCATGTTATCGTGAAAGCAGGGGGTGCCGCCGCCCGTGGCCAGCACCAGCGGCGGCCCGGCCAGGGCGAGGGCATCGCGCAGCACCGCTGCCTCTATGGCCCGGAAAGCCGCCTCGCCGTCTTCGGCAAAGACTGCGCGCACACTGCGACCGGTGCGGACCTCAATGGCCACGTCCAGGTCCAGAAACGGGCGGTTGAAGTGGGCGGCCAGCTGGCGGCCGAGGGTGGTTTTGCCCGCGCCTGGCAGGCCTACCAGGCTCAGGTGCCCGGAGCCGCCGGGTACCGAAATGAGCGGGTCGATAGGAAGCTGCTTCATAATTCCTGCCCTTGTTTGGGGCGATTATATAGTGAGGTACCAAACGGTGCGCATGCGCGAGGCACCGCTTCGCGCATGCGCACCGTTTGGGGGAGCCCGCTGGGTGGGGGAGGGCGCGAAGCACCGCTTCGCGACTACATGCTAAATGCTTAGCTCAGTTTTACGCGGGGGTCGAGCACGGCGTAGAGCACATCTACCACAATATTTATGAGCACAAAAAGGGCCGCTACGAACAAGGTAGCCCCCATTACCACCGGGAAATCGAGGTTCTCCACGGCCCGCAGCGTCACGGTGCCCAGGCCTTTCCAGTTGAAGATGTATTCGATGAAAAACGCGCCGGCCATGAGCGATGCCAGCCAGCCCGATACGGCCGTAACCACGGGGTTCAGGGCGTTGCGCAGGGCGTGGTGCAGCACGGTGGCGGTGCGGCTCAGGCCCTTGGCGCGGGCCGTGCGGATGTAGTCCTGGCTCAGCACATCGAGCATGCTGGAGCGGGTGAGCTGCGTGATAATGGCCAGCGGCCGGATGCCCAGCGCCACCGCCGGCAGCAGCAAATTGCGCAGCACGAGGTGCCGCTCGCCGGTGAACGGGTCGGTTTCATACAGCTGGCCGGTGAGACTCAGGCCCGTGAAGTGGCTCCAGTAGAAGCCGAACGTGACGGCAATGATGATGGCCGCCACGAATGAAGGCACCGAAATGCCCAGTACCGAGGTGCTCACCAGTACCCTGTCGAGCCACGACTGGGGCCGCAGCGCCGCCACCACGCCAAAGGCCACGCCGCCCACGCTGGCAATGAGCATGGCGGCCAGCGCCAGCCACATGGTGCCGGGAAAATAATCGAGCAGAATGCGCAGCACGTCCTTGTTGCTCTGGAAAGAGCGGCGCAGGTAGGGCGTTTTCAGCACTAAGGCTTTGGAACCAAGTGGCAGCAGCGCCACGCCGCCGTAGCGGGCGCGGCCAGCCGAGTCGGCCGGGTGCAGGCCCAGGGGCGAAATATCGTTGAGGTAGCCCAGCAGGCGGGTGGGCAGGGGCTGGTCGAGGCCGAGGTCGGCGGTGATGGCGGCTTTGGTGGCCAGGTCGCTGCGCTGGCCGGCCAGCAGCGCGGCGGGGTCGCCGGGCAGCACATTGAAAAGCAGAAACACCGTGCACGCCACGCCCACCAGCACAAGCAGGCCCTGGGCTAAACGACGGAGGATGAAAGGGAGCAATTTCTAGATGTGGGAAATAAGGAAGATGTGGAGAATGTGGAGAATGTGGAAATATGATGAATGTGAAAATGTGAGAAATGTATTGGATGTGCTGAAGGTGCAACTGCCTGGCAGATATTCCACCTTCAGCACATCCAATACATTTTCACATTCACCATATTTCCACATTAAAACAACTACTGCAGCTTCTCCTCCACCTTCCCGATGCTGGGAATATCGTGGTAGTGGTACTTGCCTTTCACCACGCCGTCTTTCAGCAGCAGGAAGCCGGGGTTGGAGCGGATGATGGACTTGAGGACCGTGGCATCGGCGTAGTAGAAGGGCACGGCCAGGTTGGCGCTGTGGCGAAACACGTCGAACTCGGCCGGGCTGCTGCTGGTGATGACGAGCGGCGTGATGCCCCGGCGTGAGGTTTTGGCATCGTCGAGCAGCTTGTTAATCTGGTCGTAACGGTCGCGGTCGGCCTTGTCTACGTTCTGGATGATGAGCACCAGCTTGTTGCCGCGCAACAGCTCGGGAGTATAGTCGCCCTCATCGTTCCAGACCTTGAAATCGGTGATTTTGGGACCGGCTTCGGGGTTGAGGGCCGTCATGCTCTTGTAGGTCCAGGTCGAGTCGGGGTAGGTGGTGAACTCCTCGGTTTTGCCGCCTTTTTCCATGGTGTACTGGTAGCGCAGCGGGGCGCTGGCCTTCATGAGCTGGCCAATGTCGTTGCCAACTTTATAGGGCAGGAAATCGAAGTAGGGCAGGTGGCCCAGCGCCCGCACCCCAATGCCAATGCCAATGGCCGTGACAAAGGTCATGGTCATCACCCCAAACGTGCCCCGCACGAAGGAATGGCGCAAAAACCGCTGGTGCGTGAACACGATGGCCCACAGCGCCAGCAGAAACAGGTCTTTGAAAAACGACGTCCAGGGCTTGAGCTTGATGAAATCGCCGAAGCAGCCGCAGTCCGTCACCTTATCGAACGCTGCCGAATAGAAGGTGAGGAAGGTGAAAAAGACCAGCAGCCCAAACAGCGCCCACAGCACGATGCGTAGGTTCCAGCGCAGCAGCAGCGCCGCGCCCAGAATAACTTCGGCCGAGCTCATGAGAATGGACATCGTGCGGGCAATGCCTTTGAACCACAGGAAAAAGCCCGCCAGGCTGGGCAGCGAAACGGCGAACACCTCGAAGTATTCTTCCAGCTTATAAGCCGTGCCCACCGGGTCGTTCAGCTTGATGAGGCCGGAAAAAATGAATAGCGCCCCAAGCAAAAACCAGCACACCCGCGTGAGGGTGCGCAATGGGTGCGAGGCAGGAGCAACGGCGGTAATGGAGCTAGGGACAGACATAGAGAGCAAAGGTAAGCCGGGGGCGAAACGCAGGGGCGGGGCGTGGGGTTGTTGTGCGGACCTGCCATTCGTTGGCTGTCAGCCTGAGCATTCTGCACTTAAAGCAGAGACGAAGGACCGCATCACGGTTGAATAATTTGTAATAATCTAACCGAGGCGAGCGCGATAAGGTCCTTCGCAAGCGTACGCAAGATGAGGATGACAGCCGACGGATGACAAACGCTACGCCTCGCCCTCCAGAATCAGCGCAAATACGGCGTAGTTCAGCATGTCGCGGTAGCTGCCTTCCACGCTTTCGCTCACCAGGGCTGCGCCGCCAATGTCTTCGAGCTGCTTCACGCGGTGCAGCTTCATCAGAATCAGGTCGGTGATGCTGGCCACGCGCATTTGCCGCCAGGCTTCGCCGTAGTCGTGGTTTTTGGCCAGCAGCAGGCGGCGGTTTTCGGCGGCTTCGTGGTCGTAGGCGGCGGCCACGGCGGTGGCGGCCATGTCGAGGGGGGTTTCCCCGGGCAGGTGCAGCTGCATCAGGGCAATGAGGCAGTAGTTGATGATGGCCACGAACTCCTCGTTCACATCATCGGCCACGAGCTGCACGCCGGTTTCCTGAATGGTCCGGATGCGGTTGGCCTTGATAAAAATCTGGTCCGTAACCGAGGGCAGGCGCAGAATGCGCCACGCCGTGCCGTAGTCGTGGGTTTTGGCCAGAAACAGGGTGCGGCAGCGGGCCAGCAGCAGGTCGTATTGTTCGGGGGTAGTCAAGGGTGAGCTGGTGAGGTAGTGAACAGGTGAGTTTGAAATCTCGTCTCACGCCGCAAGTTCGGGGCATTAGATGGATATTGGCGCTTTCGCAACCTAGCGCTGTCGTTCCATGTCGCCAACCGTAGCTAACTCACCAATCCACCAATTCACCAATTCACTACGAAGCCCCCACGGCCGCCTGCTCGATTTGCGCCGGCCGCAGGTGATGGGTATTCTCAACCTCACGCCCGATTCGTTCTTTGCCGGCAGCCGCGTGGCCTCCGAAAAAGACCTGCTTTCCCGCGCCGAAGCCATGCTCACAGCCGGAGCGGCCGTGCTCGACCTCGGTGCCTACAGCACCCGCCCGGGAGCCGATGATGTTTCCGAAGCCGAGGAAACCCGCCGTCTGCTGCCCGCCGTGGCAGCGGTGCGCAAAGAATTCCCGCAGGCCTTTCTCTCGGCCGATACGTTCCGGGCCGGCGTGGCCGAAGCCGCCGTGCAGGCCGGGGCCGACCTGGTGAACGATGTGGGCGGCGGCACTCTCGACGCCGATATGTTTGCCACCGTGGGCCGCCTGCGCGTGCCCTACGTGTTGATGCACCTGCGCGGCACCCCCCAAACCATGAGCAAGCTCACGCACTACGAAGACGACCTGGTGCTCACGCTACTGCGCTATTTCCGCGACGGCCTGGCCGCCCTGCGCACCCTCGGCGTGACCGATGTGCTGCTCGACCCCGGCTTCGGCTTTGCCAAAACCGCTGCCCAAAGCCACGAGCTGCTGCGCCGCCTGCCCGAGCTGCAGGCGCTGGGCCTGCCCATGCTGGCTGCCCTCTCGCGCAAGAAAATGGTGTACGGCCCCCTCGGCCTCGGCCCCGAAACGGCCCTCAACGGTACCACGGCGCTGCACATGGTGGCCCTGCAGGGCGGGGCTAAGCTATTGCGGGCGCACGATGTGGCCGAAGCCCACCAAACCATACAATTATTTGCCAATACCTTTCCGATGGCGGAATAAAGGCCGTAATTTGAAGGGCGTATGTCATCCTGAGCAGCGCGAAGGACCTTAGCACCGCTGAATAGCCTGCAGCGGGTAGTCGCTGCAACTTGTTCGGCGCGGCCAAGGTCCTTGGCAAGCGGACGCCCGATGAGGATGACGAATGCTTCATCTAAGGCCCTTCTCTTTTTCTCCACCGCCATGACCGGCCCATTCCCCATCAATTTCCTGCATTTCGGCTGGATTGACGCGGCCGACGTGTTGCTGGTGACGGTGCTGCTGTACCAGCTCTATAAGCTGCTGCGCGGCTCGGTGGCCCTGAACGTGGCGCTGGGTCTGGTGTCGTTTTACCTGCTATACTTGGTGGTGAAGGCCACGGGCATGGAGCTGCTTACCAAAATCCTGGGGCAGTTCATGAGCGTGGGCGTGCTGGCCAGCATCATCCTGTTTCAGCAGGAAATCCGGCGGTTTTTGCTGAGCGTGGGCAAGGCCACGGCCCTGGAGCGGGTGCGCGGCTGGAGCTGGGGCCGCCCCGCCGAAACGACCCCGCTGGCCGTGGGCCCCTTCGTGGAAGCCGCCAAAAGCCTGTCGAACAAGTTCACCGGCGCGCTCATCTGCTTCACCCAAGCCTCCGACCTCACGCCCTTTGCCGAATCCGGCGACCGGCTCGATGCCGAAATCAGCAAGCGCCTGCTGCTCTCCATCTTCAACAAAACCTCGCCCCTGCACGACGGGGCCGTGATTGTGACCAACGGTCGGCTGCGGGCCGCCCGCTGCATTCTGCCGGTGAGCGAAAACTCCGACGTGCCGGCCTCGCTCGGCCTGCGCCACCGCGCTGCCATCGGCCTGAGCGAAATCACCGATGCCGTGGTGCTGGTGGTGAGCGAGGAAACCGGGGCCATGAGCCTCGTGCGCCACGGCGAGGTGCACCGCAACCTGGGTCCCAGCGAGCTGCGCGCCCGCCTGACCGAGTGGCTTCTGGTGCCCACCGCCAATGCCGCCGGTGCCCGCTAACCCCTTCGGCAATAATGGGTGAGGCAGAACATTGTAATTCATTTGCCTGATATCATCTATTTGATAGTCAGATATTTGGGTTATGATTTGGCAGGCGATGGCGATGGCGGCGGGTGGGGACTGATTAGGTTTCTGAGTTTTTGTTTTTTACTTTTCTAGGAGCGTTCTGTGCTGTGCCTTTCAGGTAGTTGCAGTTTGGTGCGATTCACCCATCGCCTTTGTCAGCCAAATGCCGCTGCCAGCCAGGGCCGGCACTGGCTCGGTTTGTTGCGCTACCACCCGGTTGCTTTTTCATTCATCCCCTTTTTTCACCACCGTATTCATTCACTTTACTCTTTTGTCTTATGCACAAAAAAATACTCCGCGAGCAGCAGGGTCTGCTGCCCCGTGCCCTGTCATCGCCGAAGCGGCTCACGCGCCTGTTTGGTGCCGGGTTCCTGCTGCTGGGTGGCTTAGGGGCACAAGCCCAAACTACCACCGTCTTCAATGAGGACTTTGAAGGCGCTACCAATAGCTTCACGCTCGTCAACGGTGCCGCTACCAACATCAACCAGTGGTTTGTGGGCACGGTGGGCGGCAACGGCCCCACTACTGCCGGCACCAAATCGGCATACATCACCAACGATGGTGGGGTGAGCAATGCGTATACCATTACCAGTGCTGCGGTTTCGCACATGTACCGCGATGTGACCGTGGCCGCCGGCCAGGGCAATATTCAGCTCGGCTTCGACTGGAAAGCGGCCGGCGAAAGCACCTACGACTACCTGCTGGTGCAGGTGGCACCCACTACGTTTACGCCGGTGGCGGGCACCCTTCCGGCCGGCGTGACGGTGCTGGCCCAAATCAACCTGCAAACCACCTTCGGGCGGACCACGCTCCAGCTGCCGGGTAATTTCAGCGGCAGCACGCAGCGCCTGATTTTTACCTGGCGCAACGATGGCTCGCTGGGCGCGCAGCCGCCGGCTACGATTGACAACGTGACGGTGACCAGCCAGACGGCCAACCCCATCAGCGGGGCCTTCACCATCAACAGCGCGCTGCCCACGGCGGGCACCAACTTTACCAGCTTCACCGATGCGGCCAGCCGCCTGAACCAGGATGGTATCAGCGGTCCGGTGACCCTCACGGTTACGGGCGGCCCCTACACCGAGCAGTTTCTGCTGGGCGAAGTAGCGGGCACCAGCGCCACCAACACCATTGTCGT
This sequence comes from Hymenobacter siberiensis, assembly GCF_018967865.2. Taxonomy (NCBI): domain Bacteria; kingdom Pseudomonadati; phylum Bacteroidota; class Cytophagia; order Cytophagales; family Hymenobacteraceae; genus Hymenobacter; species Hymenobacter siberiensis. Next base: position 4,479,448 of record NZ_JAHLZY020000001.1, on the reverse strand, counting down.
GAACGGCGGCGGGCGCACCATCCGGTATGCTTCGACCAGCAGCACGCAGCGCGCGGTGGTGCAGCTCAACGGCACCGACTACACCACCATCAACAACCTGAACATTGATGCCACCGGTGGCAGCGGCACCAGCGGCACCTACGGCTACGGCGTGCTGCTGACCAGTGCGGCCGACAACGACCGCATCACCAACAACACCATCAACGCGGACATCGCCACCACGTCGACCAACTTTGCGGGCATCGTGGTGAGCGGCTCGACCACCAGCGCCACCACCAGCGGCAACTCGGCCAACAACCTCACCATTGAGGGCAACACCGTGAACGGCGGCTACTACGGCATCACGCTGTACGGCAACAGCACCACTTCGCTGAACACGGGCAATGTTGTGCGCAACAACAACGTGCGCGACTTCTATACCTACGGGATTTACTCGGGGTATCAGGATGGGGCTCAGTTCATCGGCAACGATGTGAGCCGGCCGCTGCGCACGGCGGTCAGCTCGTTCTACGGCATCTACAATTTCGCCTCGTCGCGCAGCCTTACCATTGAGAAGAACCGCCTGCACGACCCGTTCACGGGCAACCCGACTTCGACCAGCGCGCTGTACGGCATTTACCTGGCTACCAGCACCGGCGCCACGGCTACTACCACCAACGACGTGGTGAACAACGTGCTGTATAACATCAACGGCTCGGGCACGCAGTACCTCATCTACAACTCGGGCGCTGCGTTTAGCCGCATCTACAACAACAGCATCAACGCGGACGACCAGTCGGCCGCGACCAACACTACCTACGGCATCTACAACTCCGGGGCCAGCGCTGATATCCGCAACAACGTGGTGAGCATCACGCGGCCCAGCACGGGCACCAAGTACGGCGTGTACTACTCCACAGCCCCGACCACCAGCAACTACAACGACATTTACGTGCCCAACGGCAACGTGGGCTATTTCAGCACTGCCCTGGTGACGCTGGCCAACCTGCAGGCCGCTAACAGCAATGCCTTCGACCAGAACAGCGTGTCGGCCGACCCGGTATTTGTGGGGGTCAGCACCGGCAACCTGCTGCCCAGCAACGTGCTGCTCAACAACGCCGGCACGCCGCTCACCCGCGTAACCGATGACATCACGGGTGCGGTTCGGGGCGCGGCCCCCGACCTGGGTGCTTATGAGTTTACGCCGGTGGCCTTGGATGTGGCCCCAGTGGCCCTCCTGGGCCCGGCTGCGGGCACGAGCTGCTACAGCGCTACCGAGGCGGTGATTGTGCAGATTCGCAACGCGGGCACTTCGACTCTTGACTTCGCTACCACGCCGGCCGCAGTATCGGTAGTGGTGACGCTGCCCGGCGGCACTACCCAAACCTTCCCCGGTACCGTGAGCACAGGCACCCTGACCAGCGGCGCGACCCTGAACGTGACCCTCACCGGCACGCTGAACATGACCACGCTGGGTGCTTACGCGTTTGCCGTGACGGCCACTGTGGTGGGCGATGCCAACACCAGCAACAACGTGCTGACACCCGCCGCTACCCGCACGGTAGTTGCTCCGGTGGCCGGTGTGCTGTCCCCGGCGTCCTTCAATATCTGTGTAAGCGGCAGCGCTTCGCTGGCCCTGGCCGGCGCAGCCAATGGCAGCATCCAGTACCAGAGCAGCACCAGCGCCACCGGCACCTTCACGGATATTGTCGGCGCTACTGCGGCTACGTACACCACGCCCGTGCTCAACAGCACCATTTACTACCGTGTGCGCAATACCTGCAACACCAACACGACCTACAGCAACGTGGCCGCCATCATGGTGAATAACCCCGTGATTTCGGCTGCTCCCACGCCGCTCAGCACCTGCGCGGGCGGTACGGCTACGCTGTCGTCCACCGTGCCAACGGGCGTTTCGGTGCGCTACTTCACCACGGCTACCGGCGGCACGGCCATCGGCACCGGCAACCCCTTCGTGACGCCGGCCCTCACGGCCAACACGACCTACTACGCCGAAGCCTTTGCGGGCGGCACCGAAAGAGGCGGCAAGCCGGCTTCCATCCAGACCGATGGCGGCTACAGCGGTACCAACACCGGCATCGTGTTCACGGCCACCGGCCCCACCTCCATTCAGGCGGCTACGGTATACAATGCCACTGCCACCGCCGGTTCGCTAACTGTGGAGCTACGCGACAACGCCGGGGCCCTGGTTTCCACGGCTGGTCCGTTTGCACTGGCGGCGGGCAGCACCACCGCCCTGATGCCCACCGTACTGCAGCTGAATCTGGCCGTGCCTGCTGCCGGCACCTACCGGTTGGTTACCTCGGCTACGGGCACGCAGCCCACGCTGTACCGCGATTTCACGGGCAATACCTACCCCTACACTTCGCCCAGCGGCGTGGTATCGGTTACGGGCGGTTTGCTGGCCGGTGGTGCCAGTGCCAGCTACTACTTCTTCTTCAACCTGCTGATTGGCAACGAGTGCGTGGGGGCTTCGCGCACCCCGATTCAGGTGAACGTGACGCCGGGCCTGGTGGCTTCGCTGCCGGTGGCCGCTGCTACCAGCTGCGGCCGCACGCCTTACCAGCTGGCCGGTACCATTGCCGGTTCGGCTACGGGCGCTACCTACACCACCAGCGGCACGGGCACGTTCTCGCCCAATGCCACTACGCTGAACGCAACCTACACGCCCTCGGCGGCCGACGTAACGGCCGGAACCGTGACGCTCACGCTCACGCCCACCGGCCCCACGGCCCCGTGCACCTCCACGGGCCGCGTGGTGCTCACGCTGGCTACGCCGCCGAACGCGGCCTTCAGCTACCCCGTCGGCACGTATTGCACGGGCTCTACTACTCCGGTAGCGCCGGTGCTGGCTCCCGGCGCGGTGGCCGGCACGTTCTCGACCACGGGCGCTGGCCTGAGCATTAACCCGGTAACGGGCGTTATCAACCTGACCAATGCCAACAGCGACGGCACGTACACCATCCTCAACACGGTGGCTACGTCGGGCGCGTGCAGCGGCTCATCGTCCAGCACCACCATCACCATCAACTTCGGGGTGGTGACGCCCACGCTCACCTCGACGCCCCAGGCGGGTGGGGTGCTGCTGAGCACGTCGGCCCTGGCCGGGGTTACCTATCAGTTCTTCCGCAACGGCGTGGCCGTGGCTGCCCCCGGCACCAGCAACACGCTGCTGCTTCCGGTGGGCTCGCAAAACGGCAGCTACACCGTGGTGGTGACGGCTACTTCCGGTTGCGCTTCGGCTCCTTCCAATGCGATTTCGGTAACGGTGACCGGTACGCAAACGGCGGCGCTCACCGGCGTAAGCCTGCTGGTGTACCCCAACCCCACGCCCAACGGCAGCCTCACGCTGGAGCTGCGCGGCCCCCGCGCCACGGCCTCGCAGCTGGTGGTGCTGAACTCGCTGGGCCAGGTGGTGCACACCAGCATCATCGCCGCCGGCTCGGCCTCGCTGAACCTGGGCCACCTGGCTTCGGGCGTGTACACCTTCCGGGTGAAAACGACCGAAGGCGTGCTGACTCAGCGCGTGGTACGCGAATAGGGTAGCGTTCCGCAGTAAGTAAAAAGTCCCGCCGGCAGCTGCCGGCGGGACTTTTTTTGTGAGCAATTATTGGTCCGGCCGGTTGTCGTGCGGGCGGAATCGGTGGTGCTTCAACCGGTCCGACCGCCTAGGGCGGTCGGACCGGAGCATACGCGCTTATTTCAGCACTTTCAGCTCTTTGCCCACTTTGGTGAAGGCGGCAATGGCCTTGTCCAGATGCTCGCGGGTGTGGGCCGCGCTCAGCTGCACCCGAATGCGGGCCTTGCCCTGCGCCACCACCGGGTAGTAGAAGCCCACCACGTAGATGCCCTCGTCGAGCATTTTGGCCGCGAATTCCTGGGCCAGCTTGGCGTCGTACAGCATCACGGGCACGATGGGGTGCTCGCCGGGCGTGATGTCGAAGCCGGCGGCGGTCATCTGCTCGCGGAAGTATTTGGTGTTCTCTTCGAGCTGGTCGCGCAGCTCGGTGCTTTCCGTCAGCAGCTCCAGCACGCGCAGCGATGCGCCCACAATGGTCGGGGCCAGCGTGTTCGAGAACAGGTAGGGGCGGCTGCGCTGGCGCAGCATGTCCACAATCTCTTTGCGGCCCGAGGTGAAGCCGCCCATGGCCCCGCCCAGGGCCTTGCCCAGCGTGCCGGTGATGATATCGACGCGGCCCATCACGCCGCGCATTTCGTGGGTGCCGCGGCCGGTTTTGCCCAGGAAGCCGCTGCTGTGGCACTCGTCCACCATTACCAGGGCCTGGTACTTATCGGCGAGGTCGCAGATTTTGTCGAGCTGCGCGATGGTGCCGTCCATCGAGAACGAGCCGTCGGTGACGATGATGCGGTGGCGCGTGCCCTTGGCCTGGGCATCCTGGAGCTGTTTTTCCAGGTCGGCCATATCGTTGTGCAGGTAGCGGTAGCGCTGAGCCTTGCACAGGCGCACACCGTCGATGATGCTGGCGTGGTTCAGGGCATCGGAAATGATGGCGTCCTGCTCATTAAACAACGGCTCGAACACGCCGCCGTTGGCATCGAAAGCGGCTGCGTAGAGAATGGTGTCCTCGGTGCCCAGGAACTCAGCCAGCTTGGCTTCCAACTCCTTGTGAATGTCTTGGGTGCCGCAGATGAAGCGCACCGAGCTCATGCCGTAGCCGTGCGTGTCGATGGCTTCCTTAGCGGCTTTGATAACTTCGGGGTGCGAGCTCAGGCCCAGGTAGTTGTTGGCGCAGAAGTTCAGCACTTCGCCGGCTTCGTCGGTTTCAATTTCGGCGCCCTGAGGCGAGGTGATGATGCGCTCCTTCTTGAAAAGGCCGGCGTCTTTGATTTCCTGAAGCTGCTGGGTGAGGTCGGGCTGGAGAGTGGCGTACATGGTTGGTGGGATGGTAAGTTTAATGAAGCAAAATTACATTGTCGGAGGTAGGGGCGGGGCCTGCCCCCGCCCGCCGCTCGCACCGTTCTAACGATTCCGTTCAACGACGGGCGGGGGCAGGCCCCGCCCCTACCTCTGACGCGCCAGAAACGCCTGTACACCCTTGCGTCCGCTGTCCATCAGCTGCTTTTTCTGCGCATCCGAAATCCGTTTGATTTTCGGGCTGAAATTCAGGAAATCGATGCTGATGGTGCGCTGCCAGTCGGCGGGCTGCACGGGGTTAAGGTTTTCGAGGGCCACGGTGTAGAGCGCGCCCATGTAGGTGTTGAAATCGGTGATGGCATAGGGGGCGAGCTGCTGGCGGCCGGCGGGCGCGCCATCCAGCGGAATCTGCTCGGCGCGGTCGAGGCGCAGGCCCAGGGTTTTGGGATTGAAGACGTGGCCGTGGGCATCTGGCGCAGCGGCCGGGCCGGTGGCCAGGTAGCGCGGGTAGTCGAACAAATCGATGGGGTAATTGGCCAGCAGGCCGCCATCGACGAGCACCTGCACGGGCTGGCCGGGGGCGGGCGTGCCGGTTATCACCTTGTTCTCCGCATCAAGCAGCACGGCCCGGAAGTAGAGCGGAATACTCATGCTGATGCGTACGGCATCGGCCACGCGCATGGTGGGTGTGGTTTCGTAGCTGAATATCTGCACGCGCTGCTGCGTGAGGTTGGTGCCGGTGGTGTAGAGGTCGCGGAAGCGGGCGGGTTCCTTTTGGGCCAGTGCGTGCAGCTCGCCCAGGGTGAGATGGGCGTTTTTGGTTTTGCGGGCCACCAGCTCGCCGAGGTAGGTGCTGAACTCGTCGCCCCGGTACCAGCCGTATTCCTTCACCAGCCGGTGCGTGCCACCGAAAAAGATGAACCGGCCATCATTCAACCGCTGCACGGGCGTGGCATTCACCACATCAATAATTTCCTGGGCCGAGTAGCCCACCGCCAGCAGCGCCGCCTGAATGGCCCCCGCCGAGGTGCCGCCCACCCGCGTAATTCCGGCTAGTACGCCGCGCTGCTCCAGCTCCAGCAGGGCCCCGCCGTAGGCAATGCCCCGGATGCCACCGCCTTCCATCACCAGGTTGCGGTAGCGCGGCGGGGCAGGGGCAGTCTGAGCGCGGGTTGCCCCGCTCAGCAGGCCGACGCAGAAGAGGCAGAACAGGGCAAGCCGCATAAACATGAGGCCAAAGATACCGTAAGGCAGTGCGGACCCGCGCCGATGGTTTGGCCACGACCGCGCCGGTATCTTTGCAGCCCAACTCCCACTCTCCCCATCTCAACCCGAACTCCCCGCGCATGGCCACCACTCCCGGCGACACTGAAACATCTGTATTACCCGGCTCGGTGCTGGTTATCGGCGCCTGCGGCCAGCTTGGGCTGGAACTGGTGGCGGCATTGCGCCAGCGCTACGAGCCCCACCTGGTAGTAGCTGCCGATGTGCGGCCCCCAAAAAATCCGGATTTGCTGGCTGGTGGCCCCTTCGAACTGCTCGACGTGCTCGACCGCTCCCGCCTCGACAAGCTTATCCGCCAGTACCGCCCCAAGCAGATTTATCACCTCGCCGCCCTGCTCTCGGCCACAGCGGAAAAGAACCCACTTTTCGGCTGGCAGCTGAACATGGACGGCCTGCTCATCGTGCTCGAAGCCGCCGTGGCCCACGGCGTGGCCCAGGTGTACTGGCCCAGCAGCATCGCCGTGTTCGGCCCCGATACCCCGCGCGAAAACACGCCGCAGGTCACCATCATGAATCCCAACACGGTGTATGGCATCAGCAAGCTGGCCGGCGAGCAGTGGTGCGAGTGGTATTACCGCAAGCATGGCCTCGACGTGCGCAGCCTGCGCTACCCCGGCCTCATTGGCTACAAGAGCCTGCCCGGCGGCGGCACCACCGACTACGCCGTGGACATCTACCACCGCGCCGTGGCCGGCGAGAACTACGAGTGCTTTCTCGAAGAAGATACCTACCTGCCCATGATGTACATGCCCGATGCCCTCAAGGCTACGCTGGACCTCATGCACGCCCCGGCCGAGCAAATAAAAGTCCGCACCAGCTACAACCTGGGAGCCATGAGCTTCTCGCCGGCCGAAATCACGGCCAGCATCCAGGAGCACGAGCCCGGCTTTGAAGTGACCTACAAGCCCGACGGCCGCCAGCAAATCGCCAACTCCTGGCCCGCCAGCATCGACGATTCAAAGGCCCGTACCGACTGGGGCTGGCAGCCCGATTTTGACCTCGACAAAATGACGGCCGACATGCTGCTGCATTTGAAAGAAATGAAAAGCTAAGAAAGCCCGTCTGGATTGCCAGGTTCGTTGCTCCGGTCTGACTGCCCTAAGCGGTCTGACCGGTTGTCGGCAGGGCGAAATCGTGCTCACTTCAATCGGTCTGACCGGAGTAACGAACCTGGTTCCGGATGGGCTTTCTTAACTGATTTACTCCATCTGCAGGCGGCTGGTAGCCGCGCCGCAACGTACCATGTATAATCTTGGTGCCAGCCCGGCCACATCGAGAGCCGCCTGGGCGGTGCGAGCGGGCAGCTCCTGCCGGCGTACCTCGCGGCCCAGGGCATCGAGCACCTGCACTGGGCGAGCCGTAGCGCTGGCCTCGGGCCAGGTGAGGCGCACGGCGTTGGCGGCCGGATTGGGAGCCAGCGTGAACGTTTCGGCCGGTGTGGTGGCACGCGTATTTGTAGCGAGGGCCGAGCTGGCTAGCCGGGCCGTGAAGGCGGTGCGGTAGCCCGTGGCATTGGGCAGCACAAAGGGGCCAACGCTGATGGGGGCATCGAAGAAGCCACCCACCGCGACGGCGCCCGCCGCATCTACGGCCACCGCCGAAATAGCGTCCCAACCCATGCCGCCGATGGGCATCACGCTGTCCCATTGGCCTGCAGCGCTGAGCTGCGCCACAAAAGCGTCGTAGGTTCCCGAGTTGGCAAGCTGGAAATTTCCGAAAATAGTAGGCGTAGTAGAGGCGGGAAAAATACCGCCGTACAGGCCTGCTACCACGGTTGCGCCGCTGGCGGTAGTGGCGAGGGAGGTGGCAAAATCATTGGCCGGCCCGCCGGCCCGTATGGCTTGTGTCCACTGGCCGGCGGCACTGAGCCGGGCCACAAATACATCGTAGCCCCCGGCGCTGGTGAGCAGGGTGCCACCCACATTCACGGGCTCGGCCAGCAAGCCCGCTACGGTCACGTTGCTCAGGCCATCCAAGGCCACGGCGCGGGCCTGGGGAGCACCGGCCCCGCTGCCTGCGTTGGTGGCGGCGCTCAGCGGCACCGCCTGGGTCCACTGGCCGGCCGCCGAGAGCCGGGCCACGAACAGGCCATCGTCGCGGGTGTTGAGCACGGTGCTGCCGAAGCTGGCGCTGGTGCCAAAGGTACCGGCCACCACGGCGTTGCCGGCCGCATCCACGGCCAGCGCGGTGGGGTAGGTCCGGAAAGGAACGGTGCTAAACTGGCAGGTGCTCTGGGCAGCTTGGGTCCAGGTAGAGGTGGCCAAATTGAGCCGGGCCACGAAGACGGCGGTTGTCACGCCATTGGCCACCAGGGTGGAGGTGTCAAAGCCGATGGTGTTCTGAAAGCTGCCCGCCACCACGGCGTTGCCGGCCCCATCCAGCGCCAGGGCACTGGCAGCGTCTTGGCCGGGGCCGCCCATGCCCCGGGCCATCACCCATTGGCCCGTGGGGCCGAGTTGGGCTACGAAAGCATCGCTGGCCTGGGCGGTGCCGGTAGTAGTGAGGCCAAAAGACTGAAAGGAGGTGAGCGAGCCCGCCGGGGCCGCGCCGCCAAAGGACCCGGCCACCACCACGCTGCCGCCGCTCAAAACCAGGGCATTTGCGTAGTCCTGGCCTGGTCCGCCGGCGCTCACGGCCTGTATCCACTGGCCGCCGGGGCTGAGCTTGGCCACGAAAATATCGGAGCCGCCCGCGCTGCTGAGCGTGGTAGTGCCCAGCGTGAAGGTGCCCGAGAAATAGCCGGCTACTACCGTATTTCCGGCGGCATCCAGCGCCGTGGCAGTTAGGGCCGAGCCGTCTGGGTGAGCCGCGCCGCCGGGGCCGCTGATGGCCGTGGGGGCGCTGGCCCATTGCCAGTGCTGGGCGTTGGCCAGCGCGGGTATAGCAGTCAGGGCCAGCAGGGAAAGGACCCGCAGGCAGGGAGTGTTTTTTTTCATGGGTAGCGAAAAATGAACAGTCGGATGGATGGCCTCCTGCTGCCATCCGGCAGCGGCTCATCCATTAGTGCTGAGCGCAATACTACGAGTTTGGTTGCGCTCCGCTGTTATTTTATTTCAAACCGGGTGGTTGAGCGGTTTGTGAGCCCCGTTTGCCACTTGCCTGCATCGTGCTAAAACAAGCCGATGCGCGATGCCTGCGGCCGTATCTTTTATCCGTGCCCCGCGTCGGACCTGCGTCGCTTAGTTGCCGCCAGCGCGTTGCGGCACATTGAACAGCAGCGAGGTAGCCCACGGCACCGCGAAGGTGGCCACCGTGAGCACGGTGAGTCCCACATCGGCCGCCTCGCTTTCGAGGGCCACGCTCACGGGGTGGCCGGGCAGGAAGTGCACCACCAGCGACAGCATCAGCTTGAGGCCCAGCAGGCCGATGACCACAAAAGCGGCCGTTTCCAGAAACGGGTACTTGCCCATGAGCAGCACAAAAGCCTGCGCCACCAGCCGCATGGCCAGAATGCCGATGAACACGCCCACGCAAATCAGAATCAGGTTGTCGGTGAAGGCCACCACGGCAAACACGTTGTCGATGGAGAAGGCCAGGTCCATGAGCTCAATCAGGGCCACGGTGGCCCAGAATTTCCCAAACAAGCCCAGCGTGTTGCGGTAGAGCCAGCTTTTCTGCTTGTCGATAACCTCTTCCTCCTCGGCTGCGGCGCGGGCCTTAAAATGGTCGTACACCAGGTAGAGCAGGTAGAGTCCGCCCAGCGGCTTCAAAAACCAGAATTTGATAAGGAATGACGCGAATAAAATGCACAGCCCCCGGAAAATATACGCCCCGAAAATGCCGTAGCGCAGGGCCTTATTGCGCTGGTCTTTGGGCAAATCGCCCACCATGGTGGCCAGCACGGCGGCATTGTCTACCGATAGCAGGCTTTCGATGATGACCAGGTTGCCCACGATGGCCAGCGAGGCCAGCGGGTTTTGAAGAATTTGCTCGACGTATTGATTCACGGAATAAAAGCTGTGGCATAGCCAAATGGGCCGCTACTGGAACGGCCGCTGCCCGCGAAAGATGCCATTTGCTGCGGGTTGGGGCCGCAAACTACAACGCCTACGTTGCGGCAGCCTCCAGCAGCGCCCGCATTTCCTCCAGAATTGCGGGCCAGTTTTCCAGGTACAGCATGTGGCCCTGGGCGGGCAGCAGCCGCACGGGCGCACCGCCCAGCCGCCGGGCCAGGTAGGGAATGTTGCCGGGTCCCCACACGCCATCGGCCTGGCCGTGCCAGAGCCGGACGGGCGCCCGCACGTCCTCGATGCGGAAGCCGGGCGGGCGGCACCAGGCCTGGGCATCATCAAATACGCCCCGGCCCTGGTGGGCGAAACCCTGCACGGCGGCATCGCGCAGTGGCGGACCGTGGCGTGCGCCTCGGCCGGCCGCATGCCCCGGATGAACCAGGCCAGGGTGCGGTCGGGGTGCCGGGCCCACTGCCGGCTGAGCCACAGAAACGTGGTGCGGTTCAGCCACGGAAAGCCCAGCTGGCCCCACAGCAGCCCTTTCCACACCCACGAAAGATGCCGATAAACCGCCCGCTCGCCCAGCGGTAGGCAGGTGCTGAGCAGCTGCGCCGCCGCCACCCGCGCCGGGTGCCGCGCCGCCAGCGCCAGCGCGTGCACGCCGCCCACCGACCAGCCCATCACGCCCACCGGCCCGGCTATTTCCAGGGCATCGAGCATGGCCACCACGTCATCGGCAAATGAGGGAAAGGTGAGCGGCCGGTACACGCTGGACTGCCCCACGCCGGGCCGGTCGGGCGCCAGAATCTGGAGCTGCAGCCGGGCCAGCAGCGCTGCATCATCGGGCACCTCCAGCCCCGAGGAGCCGAAGCCGTGATGGAACACCACCGCCCGGTGCGCGGGGTTGCCGTAGCGCGTGAGGCCCAGCCGGCGGCCGTCGGGCAGGCGAATGGTGAGCGGGGTGGGGCTTCCGGCGGTAGTGGGGGCAGGCATGGCCGGGGATGGTAGTGGGAAAGGTGAGCCTGGAATAGGAGTGAGCTATGTAGAATTGCAAAAGAAGCTACGGCAACCCTGGAATCGGTTTGCCAGTTGAATCTCAAGGCTGCTTTTTCCCACTGCTCCCCGCCCCATGATAGTCAACTCAACCCCCGTCGGCTGGCAAATCGTCTACCAACAGGCCCACGCCCTGCTGGCCGCGCAGCTTGCCTACGCCTGGCCGCCCACGCTGCCGCCCGCCCGCTGGGTGGGCCTGCTGGCCGCCATCGTGCAGCACGACGACGAGCAGGCCGCCTGGCTCGGGCACGGCGGCCACCATGGCCTCACGCCCGCCGGAGCTCCGGCCAATTTCACCCAAAAGGAATTTTCCATGGAGCAGGCGGCCGGGGTGCTGGCTGCCGCCCGCTTCCAGGGGCGCTGGCGCAGCCTCCTCACCAGCCTGCACCTGAGTTGCCTCTACGAAAACCTACGGGGCCAAAAAAAGGCCATTGATGCCTTCCTGGACGAATTAAAAACCAGCCAGCAGCAGTGGCGGAGGCAACTTGAAATTTCCAAAAAAGAAGCCGACCAGGCTTACGCCCTCCTGCACTGGTGCGACCGCCTCTCCCTCATCCTCTGCCGCCACGAAATCCCGGAAATGGGCCGCGCCGTGGAAATCCACCGCGGGCCCGATGGCACCGTGCATACCCTGGCCCAGCCCGTGGCCGGCGGCCCAGTGCTGGTGAAATCCTGGCCTTTTCAAGCCGCCGAAATGGAGGTGAGCGTGGAGGCCAGCGTGCTCACGCAGCTTCAATATAAAGACGATGCCGAGCTGGCCGCCGCCCTGCGCGCCGCCCCCATCGATATACTGCGCTGGACGCTGGCCGCCGGCTAGCGCAGCTTGGTGACCGGGGTGGGACTGCTCATCACGCCCTCGGGCAGGGTTTGGGCGGTGGCAATGTTGTCGAGGCGGCTGGGCTTGGTGGCTTCGCTGCGGTCGGCGGCCAGCAGGAGCTGGCCGTGGCGGGTGTAGTCGGCCCAGCGGCGGCGGAAAGCGGGCTGGGCGTCGGCGGCGGCAGGGAAATAGGCCCACTCATCCACGAGGCCGGTGGTGGGGTTCACCAGCACTTCGTAGCCGTTTTCGGGGGTGGTGCCCACGTTTTTGAAGGTGAGCTGAAGGGCTTCGGCGGGCTGGCCGGCCATGGTTTTGGCCGCGCCCTTATACTTCAGGGTCACGCCCGAATCCTTCAACTTGAAAGGCATGAGCAGCCACCAGGAATTGTTGTTCCAAATGGGCGTGAGCTTGCCAAGCAATTCCTGCCCGGCGGGCGTGGCCGAAATGTCCTTGCCCAGGCGGTAGACGTGGCCCTGCTTGGTGCCCAGGTTATAGTTGGCCACCAGCGAGTCTTTTTCCCAGTGAAAATCGCCGGTTTGCTTGTCCCAAATCTGGTACTGGCCGCCGAAGAAGCTCCAGGCTAGGTAGCGGGTGTTGTTCCAGGCATCGTAGCCCCCCATTTTACGCATCACAGTGTCGGCCAGGGCCACGGCCTTGGGGTCGGAGCCGGCTTGGTCGAAGCCCTCGGCGGCGGGGTCCGTGGCGGAGGAATTGACCGCCGGGGTCTTATTTTCGGTAGGCTCTTTGGCGGCCGGGCAGCCCAGGAGCAGGCCGCTGATGGCTACCGCTCCGGCCAAACATAAAGACTGAGTAAAGCGACGCATAATGGAATGTTGGTTTGGTGAGGCCGCCAAGGTCGGTCGGCTTTCCCGATACGCATTCGGCGGGCGAAGGTCTTGGGAACAACGAAATTTACCAACGCCGCCCCGGTGCAGCCGTATTAACAAGCACGCCTCTGCTTTTCGGCGTTGTTATCTATCCAGCTCTGCATGGCCACCAACTATAGGTTTTCCGACGTTATTGCCGTCCTCAAGTCCTCGGCGGGCGAGTTCAGTAACAATAACTCCTTTCGGCATGCGGCGGCGCTGTCGTACTACACCATCTTCTCCCTGCCGCCGCTGTTGCTCATCGTCATCACAGTAGCCAGCGCCGCGTATGGCGGCGAGGCCATCACGGGCCAGATATACGGCCAGCTGAAGGGCTTGGTGGGGTCCGATTCTGCCAAATTTTTGCAGGACAGCATTGCCAAGTTCACCGTGCAGCAGCGCGGGCCGCTGGCCACCACCATCGGCGTGGCTACGCTCATATTTGCGGCCACCACCTTCTTCGTCACCCTCCAGGAGAGCCTCAACGATATCTGGAACCTGAAGGTGAAAACCAACGGCATCGGCATCCGGGCCTTCCTCAAGCAGCGCTTTTTGTCGTTTGGGCTGATTTTGAGTGTGGCCCTGCTGCTGCTCATCTCCTTCGTGGTGAGTGCCGTGCTCAGCGCCTTCACCGGCTGGCTCCAGCAGTTGCTGCCCGAAATCGGGATTATTGCCATCAAAATCGTTGACTTCGCGCTGTCGCTGGGCGTTACCACGCTGCTTTTTGCGCTCATCTACCGGTTTCTGCCCGATGCTATTATCCGCTGGCGCGATGTAGGCGTGGGGGCCTTCATCACAGCGCTGCTCTTCGTGATTGGCAAGTTCCTCATCGCGTTCTACATCGCCAAGTCCGACCCTGGCTCGGCGTTTGGGGCGGCGGGCTCGGCCATTGTGCTGCTGTTGTGGGTCAACTATTCGTCGCTCATCATCTTCTTCGGGGCCGAATTCACCCAGGAATTTGCCGATGCCTTCGGCCAGCGCGTGCAGCCCAAAGCCCACGCCGTGCGCGTGCGTCTGGAAGAAATAGCCCCCGGCGAGTCGGACGAGGAAATGGCCACCGGCCGCCCGCGCTCCACAGGCAAGTGGCGCAAATAGGGCGGCGCAACGGCGCACTATCGGGATGCAGCGCCGGAAGGGAAATGAATTGATTGAGCCAAAAAGGCTTATGCGGCTAAAAGTTCTGCAAGATTAACGCTTGCTTTGCAACGGTTTGGCGGTGAAGAGACATCTTTGGGGAATATTTCATTTCCGCTTCATATGACTCCAGCTTTCCGCAGCCTTCTTTGTAGCCTTGCGCTGGCGCTGCCCGCCGCCGCACTGGCCCAAACCACTTCCCCGCCCACGTCGGCCTCGCCCACCACCAACGAGTACCTGCTGGGCCGCACCTACCGCGTCGAAACCACCAAAGGCACCACCTTCACCGGTAGCCTGGTGGGCCTCAGCCTCAATGGCCTGGAGTTCGACAGCCCGGAGCTGGGCCACATCAGCCTGCAGCGCGACCAGGTCCGGCACGCCGATTTGCAGGGTGAAGCCCCCGGCCGCGCCAAAGCAGGCTACTACGACATTGGCAACGGCACGCGCCTCTTCAACGCGCCCACCGCCCGGGGCGTGCGCCGGGGCGAAGGCACGCTGCTCACCACCTACCTCTTTTTTGTGGGGGGCGAATACGGCATCACTGATAATTTCTCCGTTGGAGCCACGGTTTCGCTCATTCCGGGAGTTTCGCTGTCGCAGCAGGCCTTTGTGCTGTCGCCCAAGTTCACGGCCCCCATCAGCGAGAAGGTGCACCTGGGCGCGGGCGTTATCTACGCCAACATTCCCTTCGATGACAGCAACAGCGGCGGGGCCGGCATCGGCTACGGCGCCCTCACCTACGGCGGGGCCGACGACAACCTGACCTTGGGCCTGGGCTACGGCTTCACCAGCGGCGAAATCGGCAAAACGCCGGTTATCCAGCTCGGGGGCCAGAAGCGTATCTCGCGCCGCATATCCCTGGTTACCGAAAACTACATCGTGGCCGACAGCAAAGCCGGCTTGGGCGGCCTCTACGGTGTCAAGTTCAACTGGCGGCGCACCAGCCTGGGCGTGGCGGCGGCCTATGGCTACCTCTTCTCGCACGACGAGCAGCGGACCGACTACTACTACGACCCCAACACGGGCGCGTACCTTCCCTATACATCAAACCGACACGTAGACAGTCATTTCGGCGCTACTTACATCATCCCCGTGTATCTGGACTTTGCCTTTCGCTTCGGCAGTAAGAAGTAAGCCGGTTGCGTTTGTTGTATTGACAAGAAGGCCCGTTTCCAATCTGGAAACGGGCCTTCTTCGTGAAAAATAACGCGGATAAAAGCTGCTTACGCGGCCGTCTTTTCTTCCTTCACGGCCAGCTGCCCACAGGCGGCGTCGATGTCCTTGCCCCGCGAGCGGCGGATGTTGGTTTGCACGCCGCGGTCGGCCAGGTACTTGTGGAAGGCCGTGATTTTATCGGCCGCCGCGTTCTGGTAATCAGCGTTTTCGATGGGGTTGTACTCGATGAGGTTCACCTTGCAGGGCAGCCACTTGGCAATTTTGGAGAGGTGCTCGGCATCGTCCAGCCCATCGTTGAAGCCGTCGAACACGATGTATTCATACGTGACTTTGCGGCCGGTTTTCTGGTGGTAGTACTGCAGGGCTTCCTTCAGCGCGGCCAGGGAGTTGGCTTCGTTGATGGGCATAATTTCGTTGCGCTTGGCATCCGTGGGGGCGTGCAGTGAGAGGGCCAGGTTGGCCTTCACGTCATCGTCGGCCAGCTTTTTAATCATCTTGGCAATGCCGGCCGTGCTGATGGTGATGCGGCGCGGGGCCATGTTCAGGCCGTCGGGCGAGGTGATGCGGCGCACGCTTTCCACCACGTTGGCGTAGTTGAGCAGGGGCTCGCCCATGCCCATGTACACAATGTTGGTGAGCGGCGTGCCGTACTGCGCCTCGCACTGCTCCCGAATGCGCACCACCTGGTCGTAAATCTCGGCCGCGTCGAGGTTGCGCTTGCGGTCCATGTAGCCGGTGGCGCAGAACTTGCACGTCAGTGAGCAGCCTACCTGGCTTGAGATGCAGGCCGTCATGCGTGTATCGTGCGGAATGAGCACGCCCTCCACCACGTTGCCATCGTACAGCCGGAAGGCTGATTTGATGGTGCCGTCGTTGCTGAGCTGCTTGTTTTGTACCGTCACGCCGTTGATGGCGAAGTGCTTGTCCAGCAGCTCGCGGGTGGCCACCGAGATGTTATTCATCTCCTCAAAGGTGGCGGCGGTGTTCTTCCACAGCCACTCAGTTACCTGCTTGGCGCGGAAAGGCTTCTCGCCGTGCTCCACCATAAAGGCCTTGAGCTCGTCGGACGAGGTTTTACGAATGTCGCGCTTGGTAACGGTGGGGGCGAGGGGCAATTCTAGCAGCATAGTGCAAAGATACAAGCAGGCAGGGCGTTGGGTTCCGCGTTGCTAGTTGTTTGGCAAAAGTCGCCTATCTTTGTTGCATAAACTTTAGGGGTGCTGCGCTTCGCCGTAGCTGAGATGATACCCTTGGAACCTGATTCTGGCTAATACCAGCGAAGGGAAAAGTACTGGTCCGCCCTGCGGCTGCCTTTCGGGGCGGGTCGTGGCCGACACCCACTATTGTTTATGGCTTTCTCCGTCCCAACTAATTCTGGTTGCATGGTCTGCTATATCAATAATTCTCCTCAGGAAGCGGCTGATAACCAGTCGCTCATCGACCTGCTCACCGCGCGCGGCATCACCGAGCCGCGCGGCCTGGCCGTGGCCGTGAACGACGCCGTGGTACCCCGCGCCGAGTGGTCGTCCCTCCAATTGCACGAACAAGACCGGGTTACCATCATCCGCGCCACGCAGGGCGGGTAGGGGCTTCGCCTGTCATCTCACGTCTGTTATCCTGAGCTTGCGAAGGACCTTATCACGCTCGCATCGATTGAGTTACTGCAAATTGCTCGGCGGTGATAAGGTCCTTCGCAAGCTCAGGATGACAGATGACAACCAACCAATCAACCATCACACTTTTCAACAGAGATAGATGAAGAAGAAAGACCAGGCCCCCCAGAAGACGCTGGTGGAGCGCCAGCCCCTCACCGGCTCCCGCAAAATCTACGTGCAAGGCAAGCTGCATCCCGAAATCCGGGTGGCCATGCGCGAAATCATCCTGGCTGATACCGAGCGCCAGTTCGATTTCGGCTTCCCTTCGGAGAAAAACCCGCCCGTGACGGTGTACGACACCAGTGGCCCCTACACCGACCCCAACGTCGAAATCGACTTGAAAAAAGGCCTGCCCCGCCTGCGTGAAAGCTGGATTCTGGACCGTGGCGACGTGGAGCAGCTGTCCGGCACCACCTCCGACTACGGCCAGCAGCGCGCCGCCGACCAGCAGCTCGACCACCTGCGCTTCGAGCACATCGCGGCCCCGCTGCGCGCCAAGCCGGGCTCCAACGTGAGCCAGATGCACTATGCCAAAAAGGGCCTCATCACGCCCGAGATGGAGTACATCGCCATCCGCGAAAACCAACGCTTCGACGAGCTGCCGGCTGACGACCCGTTGCGCACCCAGCACCGCGGCCACAGCTTCGGGGCCAACACGCCGGAGGGCCACATCACCGCCGAGTTCGTGCGCCAGGAAGTGGCCGCCGGCCGCGCCGTCATACCCTCCAACATCAACCACCCGGAAAGCGAGCCAATGATTATCGGGCGCAATTTTCTGGTGAAAATCAACACCAATATCGGCAATTCGGCCGTTACGTCATCCATTGAGGAAGAGGTGGATAAGGCCGTGTGGAGCTGCCGCTGGGGCGGCGACACGCTGATGGATTTGAGCACGGGCAAGAACATCCACGAAACCCGCGAGTGGATTATCCGCAACTGTCCGGTGCCAGTGGGCACGGTGCCCATCTATCAGGCGCTGGAAAAGGTGAATGGCAAGGCCGAAGACCTGACCTGGGAGCTGTTCCGCGACACGCTGATTGAGCAGGCCGAGCAGGGCGTGGACTATTTCACCATCCACGCCGGCGTGCTGCTGCGCTATGTACCGATGACCGCCAAGCGCGTGACCGGCATCGTATCGCGGGGCGGTTCCATTATGGCTAAATGGTGCCTGGCACACCATCAGGAGAGCTTCCTCTATACGCACTTTGAGGAAATCTGCGAAATCATGAAGGCCTACGACGTGGCCTTCTCGCTGGGCGACGGCCTGCGTCCCGGCTCCATCGCCGATGCCAACGATGAGGCCCAGTTTGCCGAGCTGGAAACCCTGGGCGAGCTCACCAAAATTGCCTGGAAGCACGACGTGCAGGTAATGATTGAGGGCCCCGGCCACGTGCCCATGCACCTCATCAAGGAGAACATGGAGAAGCAGCTGAAGGAGTGCCACGAAGCGCCCTTCTACACGCTGGGCCCGCTCACCACGGACATAGCGCCGGGCTACGACCACATCACCTCCGCCATTGGCGCGGCCATGATTGGCTGGTTTGGCACAGCCATGCTCTGCTACGTGACCCCCAAGGAGCACCTCGGCCTGCCCAACAAGCAGGACGTGAAGGACGGTGTGATTGCCTACAAAATTGCCGCCCACGCCGCCGACCTGGCTAAAGGCCACCCGGGAGCCCAGTACCGCGACAACGCCCTGAGCAAAGCCCGCTTCGAGTTCCGCTGGGAAGACCAGTTCAACCTGAGCCTCGACCCCGACACTGCCCGCGAATACCACGACGAAACCCTGCCCGCCGAAGGCGCCAAAGTGGCCCACTTCTGCTCGATGTGCGGCCCGCACTTCTGCTCGATGAAAATCACGCAGGAAGTGCGCGACTACGCGGCCAAGCAGGATATGACGGCTAGTGAGGTTTTGGCGAAAGGGATGGTAGAAAAGTCGAAGGAATTTGTGGAAAAGGGTAGCGAGATTTATTTCTAACGCCCTCCTGAAAAAAAGAACGTCATGCTGAGCGCAGCCGAAGCATCTCTACCGCACAAGTAATCAAGCCGATTCAACGAAGCGGTAGAGATGCTTCGGCTGCGCTCAGCATGACGTTCATCCAAGCACCAGAAACCAAGTACCACCCATGCGCCCCTACGCCCTCACCATTGCCGGCTTCGACCCCAGCGCGGGCGCGGGCCTGCTGGCCGACGTGAAAACGCTGGAAGCCAGCGGCGTGTACGGCCTGGGCGTGTGCACCGCCCTCACGGTGCAGAACGATGTGGCGTTTGAGCGCGTGCGCTGGGTGCCGGCCGCTGAAATCCGCGACCAGCTACGCATTCTGTTCGCGCGCTTTCAAGTCGACTTCATCAAAATTGGCCTTATTGAAAGCCTGCCACAGCTGCTGGAGCTGATTGGCTGGCTGAAAAGCCAGAATCGAAACCTGCAAATCGTGTGGGACCCGGTGCTGAAAGCCACGGCCGGCTACGAGTTTCACCGCGCCATCGACCGCGACCTGATCTGCGCCCTGTGCGCCGAAATGGCCCTCATCACCCCCAATCAGCCCGAAATGCTGCGCCTCTGGCCCGGTGAATCGGCTGAGGCGGCGGCGGCCGTGGCGAATTTTTGCCCGGTGCTGCTGAAGGGCGGGCACGCGGCGGGCGAGCTGTCGACTGACGTGCTGCTGGAAGGCGGGCGGCGGCATGCGTTTTCGGCGGCGCGGTTGGCGCATGGCGAGAAGCACGGCAGCGGCTGCGTGCTGTCGTCGGCGGTGCTGGCGGGGCTCGCGAAAGGGGAGGGGCTCGTGGAAGCCTGCCGGACGGGCAAGGAGTATGTCACCGCATTTCTGGCCAGCAACGATTCGCTGCTGGGGTACCATTCAAACGCATAATTCCTAATGAAAATCAATTCCCTCCACTATATCACCGCCAGTCCCGAGGCGGCTGAGCTGGCTTGCCAGTGCGGTGTGCGCTGGGTGCAGCTGCGGGTGAAAAACCAGCCGCCCGCCATCTGGAAGCAGCTGGCGCTGGAAACGCAGGCCGTGTGCCGCCGCCATGGGGCCACGCTCATCATCAATGATAATCCGGTGCTGGCGCAGGAAATCGGGGCCGGGGGCGTGCACCTGGGCCAGCAGGATTTGCCGCCTGACGAAGCCCGCCAGATGCTGGGGGCACGTTTCATCGTCGGCGGTACGGCCAACACCTTTGCCGACGTGCAGCGGCTGGCGGCGGCCGGGGTCGACTACGTGGGGCTGGGGCCGTTTCGCTTCACCACGACAAAAGAAAAGCTAAGCCCGGTGTTGGGCCTGGCGGGCTACGCCGATATCATGCAGCAGTGCCGGGCGGCGGGCATTGCCGTGCCGGTTATTGGCATTGGGGGCGTTCTGCTGGCCGATGTGGCCGCGCTGCTGGCAACGGGGCTGCACGGCGTGGCGGTGTCGGGGGCCATTGGGGCGGCCGAAAATCCGGCGGTGGCAGCCGGGCAGTTTGTTCGTGAATTAACGGG
Source organism: Hymenobacter siberiensis (assembly GCF_018967865.2). Taxonomy (NCBI): domain Bacteria; kingdom Pseudomonadati; phylum Bacteroidota; class Cytophagia; order Cytophagales; family Hymenobacteraceae; genus Hymenobacter; species Hymenobacter siberiensis. Next base: position 4,459,153 of record NZ_JAHLZY020000001.1, on the reverse strand, counting down.
GGTAGAAGCCATTTAACGAGTATGTTGACTAAAAAACTGGTTATCGCCGGCCGGGAGTTTACCTCGCGCCTGTTCACCGGCACGGGCAAATTCAGCTCCTCGGCTTTGATGGAGGAAGCCCTGCTGGCTTCCGGCTCGGAGCTGGTGACGGTGGCCCTGAAACGGGTGGACGTGGCCAATGCCGAGGATGATATCCTGCGCCACCTCGCGCACCCGCAGTTCCACCTGCTGCCCAATACCTCTGGCGTACGCACGGCCAAAGAAGCCGTTTTTGCCGCCCAGCTGGCCCGCGAGGCGCTGGAAACCAACTGGCTCAAGCTCGAAATCCACCCCGACCCCAAGTACCTGCTGCCTGACCCCATCGAAACCCTAAAAGCCGCTGAGGAGCTGGTGAAGCTGGGCTTCGTGGTACTGCCCTACATCCACGCCGACCCGGTGCTGTGCAAGCGGCTGGAAGAAGTGGGCGTGGCGGCGGTGATGCCCCTGGGTTCGCCCATCGGCTCCAACAAGGGCTTGCTGACGCGAGAATTTCTGGAAATCATCATCGGCCAGAGCAAGGTGCCGGTGGTGGTGGATGCCGGCATCGGGGCCCCCTCGCACGCGGCGGCAGCCCTGGAAATGGGCGCTGATGCCGTGCTGGTGAACACGGCCATTGCCGTGGCCGGCAACCCGGTAGCCATGGCCACGGCCTTTCGCCTAGCCGTGGAGGCTGGGCGCATGGCCTACGAGGCGCGGCTGGCCGGGCCGGTAGCGCACACCGAGGCGGTGGCGAGCTCGCCGCTCACGGCGTTTCTGGATATGTAAAGTTGAGTCCTGATGGTACTTGAAAAGAACGTCATGCAGAGCGTAGCGAAGCATGATGTTCACGTTTAAAAAACAACCTTCAACATGAGCTTCCAACCTATTTTCGAGGCCCAGCCCTGGGACGACGTGAAGGCCAGCATCTACGCCAAAACGGCCGCCGACGTAGCGCACGCCCTGGCCGCGCCGCAGCGCACGCTGGAAGACTTCAAGGCGCTGATTTCGCCCGCCGCCGCGCCGTATCTGGAGCAGATGGCGCAGCTCAGCCACCAGCTCACGCGCAAGCGGTTTGGCAACACCCTGCAGCTGTATGCGCCGCTGTACCTGAGCAATGAGTGCCAGAATATCTGCACGTACTGCGGCTTCAGCCTCGATAATAAGATTGCCCGGCGCACCCTCAGCAGCGTGGAAATGCTGCTGGAAGCGGCCGTGCTCAAGGACTGGGGCTACGACCACGTGCTGCTCGTGACCGGCGAGGCCAACGTGACGGTGGGCGTGGACTACCTCGAAAAGGCCCTGCGTACGCTGCGCACGCAGTTCGCGCATCTCTCCATGGAAGTGCAGCCGCTGGACCAGGCCGACTACGAGCGCCTGATTCCAGAGGGCCTGAATACGGTGCTGGTGTACCAGGAAACTTACCACCGTGCCGACTACAAAAAGCACCATCCCAAGGGCAAGAAATCGAACTTCGACTACCGCCTCGACACGCCCGACCGGCTGGGCCGGGCCGGCATCCACAAAATGGGGCTGGGCGTGCTCATCGGGCTTGAAGACTGGCGCACCGACTGCTTCTACACCGCTCTGCACTTGGATTATCTCGAAAAAACCTACTGGCAGACCAAGTACAGCTTGTCGTTTCCGCGTCTGCGGCCGGCCGAAGGCATGCTTCAGCCCAAAGTGGAAATGAGCGACCGCGAGCTGGTGCAGCTCATTTGCGCCTACCGCATCTGGAACGGCGAGGTGGAACTGTCGATTTCGACCCGCGAAAGCCCGGTTTTCCGCGACCACGTCATTAAGCTGGGCATCACCAGCATCAGCGCGGGCTCCAAAACCAACCCCGGCGGCTACGCCGTGGCCCCGGAGTCGCTGGAGCAATTCGAGATTTCCGATGAGCGCACCCCCGCTGAAGTGGCAGCCATGCTGCGCCGCCAGGGCTACGAGCCGGTGTGGAAAGACTGGGACGCAGCCCTGGCCTAAGCCACCGCGCCGCGTACTGCAAAGCACACACTACACCTGCTCCTGCAGCTGCCGCAGGGCCGCCACCGGGTCCGGGCTTTGCCAGATAGTGCCCAGCACAGCCGCGCCCGCGAAGCCAGCCACCTGCACCAGCGCCAGGTTGGTGGCCGCAATGCCGCCCAGCGCCAGCACCGGCGCGTGGTAGCCGGCCCGGCCCGCCTGCCGCTGGAAAAACGCCCGCAGCTCGGGCAGCTTGAAGGTGCTGCCGTAGCCCTCCTTGCTGATGCTGTCGAAAATCGGGCTCAGAAAAACGTAGTCGTAGCGGCGGCGGTGCCGGTCGATTTCGGCCAGCGAGTGGAAGGACGTGGAGAGCGTCTGGCCGGGCAGGAGGGTAGGGCGGCGCACGGTGGCGGCGCGCTGCTGCCCCGTGAGGTGCAGACCGCCGAGGCGGTAACGCCGTACCAGCTCGGGGTGCCCGTGCAGCACCAGCCGCGCGTGAAACTGCGCGGGAATGGCCTGAATCAGGTCTTCGACCGGTGCGGCGGGCCAGCCGGGCTTGCGCAGGTGCAGGGTTTTGGAACCCGCGCCGAGCAGGGCAGCGAGCAGGCGTGCCTCATCGGGCAGGGCCGTGGGCGCGGTGAGGAGGACGAGGCGAAACACGGGCGGCTATTGCAGCTGCGCGGCCAGCTCCTCGGGCAGCAGGCGCAGCTTATGGGTGTTGTAGTCGAAGCAGAGCATCCCGGTTTTGGCGCGGGCCACCTCCTTGCCGGCCTGGTTGTGCACGTGGTACACCACGTCGAAGCCGTATTTATTGAGGTCGTTGCCGGCCATCTGCACGCGCAGCACGTCGCCGTGGAAAGCTTCACCCTTGTACTCCACGGCCACATCCACCATGATGAGGCCGAGCTTGGTGACGGCATCGTAGTCATTCGGCACACCGATGGAGCGCAGGAAATGCACCCGTGCCTCGTGTAGGATTCCCAGCATGGCGTCGTTGCCCACGTGCCCACCGTAGTTGAGGTCGGTGATGCGAACCGGAATTTCGGTGATGAAGGAGAAGGTATCGGGCAGGGCTACTTTTACGCGGGGCATATTTTTAATGAAGAATGAGGAATGAAAAATCAGGAATTCTCCAGCGAGCCAAAGGTAGAGGTGCGCCGCACGGCCGACGGCTCGGCCACGCTTTTCGTGCCGGCCCTGAATGAGCATTACCACTCGCAGCACGGGGCGCGGCAGGAGTCGGCGCATGTCTTCATCCGGCACGGGCTGGCCCCGCTGCTGCCCGCCGCCGCCGCAACCGGCCAGTCCCTACGCATCCTCGAAATCGGCCTCGGTACCGGCCTGAACGCGCTATTAACGCTGGAAGCCGCCCAGGCCGCCGGCGCTTTCATCGAGTACGACGGCCTCGAAACCTTCCCGCTGCCGCCCGCCGTGGTGGCCGCCCTGCAACCCGAGTGGGACGAGCGCGGCACCCCCATCAAAGAACTGTTTGCCGAGCTGCACGCCGCGCCCTGGGATGCGCCGGTGGAATTGCTGCCCGGCTTCCGGCTACGCAAGCGGCACCAGTCGCTGCAAGCCGCCGCGCTGCCCGCCGGTCAGTACAACCTGTTTTATTTCGATGCCTTCGCCCCCGAAAAGCAGCCCGAGCTGTGGACGGAAGCCGTGTTTGCCCAGCTCTACGCCGCCGCCGCGCCCGGCGCGGTACTGGTGACCTACTGCGCTCAGGGTCAGTTTCGCCGCAACCTGCGCGCCGCCGGCTGGCTGACGGAAAAGCTGCCCGGCCCCCCCGGCAAGCGCGAGATGACGCGGGCCGTGAAATAGGGTGTAGCGTGGACTCTGCGAGTCCGCGTGTTGACCGAACGACATGCGCACTCGCAGAGTCCACGCTACAATTACCCTTCCAGCCAGCGGCGGAACTCGGGGGTTTGGGCGGCGCTGGTGGTGAGGGTGAGGCCGGGGGCGCGCAGCTTCACGGCGAGGCGGTTGTTGAAGTACGGCTCGGCCCGCTCGATGAAGGCCACGTTTACCAGCTCGGAGCGGTTGAGGCGGCCGAAGCGGCTGGGGTCGAGCTGGCGCTCCAGCTCGGCCAGCGTGCCGCTGAGGGGGTAGCGCGTGCCGGCCCCGTCCACGGCGAAGGTTACGCCCTCGTCGGCCTGCAGGTAGGCAATGTCGGCGGTCTGGAGCAGGTAGAGGCCGTTGCGCATCCGCACCGAAAAGCGCTGCTTGTAGGCCGGCTGGCTGTGCTGGCGCAGGGCCTGGGTGAGCTCGCGCATCACATCCGGGGGCAGGCTGGGCGTGGGCGGGGGCGGCGCGAGGTTGGTGCGCAGCCGCTCGTATTTGGCCAGGGCGGCCTGCAGCTGCTCCAGGGTGAAGGGCTTGAGCAGGTAGGCAATGCCGTTGCCCTGGAACGCGGCCAGCAGAAACTGGTCGTAGGCCGTGGTGAAGATGATGGGGCAGGCCGGCCAGCGCCGGGTTGGCCGTCGGCTGCCGCAGCATGGTAACCACCGAATCCAACTGGGGGCGGAGGGATTGGGACGGTGGGCTTTTCCGCAGCAGGGCCGCCAGGTAATCAGCGGCCAGCGGTAGGTCCTGGAGTTGGTCGAGGCCGAGAAAGCGGACTTTGCGGGTTGCGGGCAGCGTCAGGTTCCAGGCCCGGATGCGCCGGAGCTTGGCCCGGAAATCCTGGTTGGCCCACTAGGAGGTTTCCGCCAGCCAGCTGCGGAAAACCAGGTCCAGGGTTGCTGCATCGCCCGTGCGCAGGTACTCGTTCAGGTAATAGGCCTTGGCGCAGTCTACTTCGGCCACGTAGGTACGCACGCCGGCCCGCTGGTTCAGGTGCTTGAGCAGGGCGAAATCTAACTCCTGGGGCCGCTGCACGCCGTGCGCCTCGCCCAGCAAAAACAACTGGTTGTCGTAGAACGTCTCGTCGAAGAGCTGGAATGCCGGGGCCTCGCCCGCGATGGTTTCCTGCGGCACCCCGGCAAAAACTGTTTCAGGTTGCGCCGGGGTGGGCGTTTGGGCAAAGCTGGCCAGAGGCAGCCAGAACAACGGGGCCAGGGCCAGCCGGCGAAGCGTGTGCAGCAGTTTCATAAGCGTAGGGCTTGGGAGTGAAGAATGCCCAAAACAAGCCCCGCTGCCTACCTGCCGCCGCTAGTACCGCCCTCAATCCACTGAAATCAGCCCCGAACCCCGGCAAAAACCCCATGAGTTGCCACCCGGTCTGCGCGAAATGACGCGGCCGGAAGGTGGGATAGGAGGATGCGGAGGCAAGCGGGTGCAATGGGGAGAGCATCGCAACGCGTTGGGGATTCTCCTACCTTCGCACTTACCCTCCTGCCTCCATATCCGCTTACCCCCACATCCTACCCCTTGTCCCGCAAATTTCTCGATACCGAAAGTCCCGGCTGGGTCACCGATGGCCTCATCAGCGAGGCGCAGCAGCAGCAACTGCTGGCCCGCTACCCGCAGCAGGCCCCGGCCCTGGGCCTGCTCCCCATCCTGGGCAGCGTGCTGGTGGGCCTGAGCGGACTGAGCGTGGTAGCCGCCAACTGGCAGGGCCTGCCCACCGCCCTGCGGCTGGCGCTGCTGCTGGGCAGTTTGGTGGGCAGCTACGGTGCGGGTGCCTACTTCCTGCGGCGCGGTAACCCCGACCTCGGCCACGGCCTCATCGGGCTTGGGCTACTGCTGTTTGGGGCCAGCATCATTCTCACCAGCCAGCTTTTTCAGCTGGTGGGCTACGATGCCAGTGGCCTGCTGGCCTGGGTATAGCAGGTGTGGGCCTGAGCTACGTATACGGCTCGCGGCTGCTGGTGCTGCTCACGGTGCTCATCGGGGCAGCGGTGCAAACGTACTGCGTCGAGTCGCTGGGTATCTTCAGCTACGTCACGGCGTGGCTGGTGGTGGGCGGCATGGGCTACTACTGGTGGCGCCGGCCCGATGTGGTGGGCAGCTACGTGCTGGCCGCCGGCCTGCTCTGGCAGGTGGGCCTGCTCATCATCGTGCTACACGCCAAAATTACCTGGTTCTTTGTGCCGGCCATGGCCATCTACACGGCCGGCGACTGGCAGCTCAACCGCCTCGGTGGCCGCGCCCTACAGGTGCCGCCGCTGGTGGCGGCCTATCTATTTATGTTCGGGCTGGCGGTGTTTGGCGAAGCCGATGCCTATGCCAACGTGCTGCGGCCGCCGCTGCTGCCTTACCTGGGGGCGCTGGCGGCCGTGCTGGCCCTATCGGTAGCCGGCAAGCGGGCGCGGGGCAGCCTGGCCACCCTGCCCGAGTGGCTGCTGCTGCTGCCGGGCTTTTACTTGTCGGGCGGGTTGTCGCTGGCCGTGGCTACGCTGGTGGTGCTGTATGCCCACGCCGGCTCGGTGCTGGCCCGCGCCAACCGTGACCACGACCCGGAGCAGCTCACCATCGGCGCGGTGCTGTTTGTGGCCGCCACCGCCGTGGCCTACTTCAAGCTCACCTGGGGCTTCATGGATAAGTCGCTGTTTTTCCTGATTGGCGGTATTCTGCTGCTGGCCCTGAGTTGGTACCTGCGCCGCCGCAACGCCCAGGTACTGGCCGCCGCCGCCCCGGCCGTAGCGCAGCAGACGGGCACCCCACCCATCCCGGCCAATGACTCCGAAACCGCAGAGCCAATTCATAATTTATAATGGAGTTGTTTAGAAAGTCACAAAAGGTCCTCAAACGGTCATGCAGAGCGCAGCATCTTGCTCGCATCGTTGAACGGACGTGACGATGCGAGCAAGATGCTGCGCTGCGCTCTGCATGACCGTTCGGGGACTTTCTAAACAGCTTCAATTCATAATTATCGAATGACTGACCTGCTCTCTTGGTTCTCAAGCCCGGCGCGCCGCCGCCCGATGCTGCGCGCCCTGGTGGCCGCGCAGGTGCTCTACGTGCTGGGCGTGGCCGGCGCAGGCTACGCCACCACGGCCCTGGGCCAGAAAGTTATGCTGGCCACCACGCCCATCGACCCGCGCGACCTGCTCTACGGCGACTTCGTGCGCCTGCACTACGCCATCAGCGAAACGCCCCTGAGCCGCTGGCAAGGCCCCGCCGCCCCGCAGCGCCGCCAAGCGGTGTTCGTGCTGCTGGCCACCGGCTCCGATAGCTTCAGCACCGCCGTGGGCGTGTATCCGCAGGCCCCAAAGCCCGGCGTGGGCCAGGCCGTGCTGCGCGGCTGGGTCACGGATGTGTACCGGAGCTCGTTCAACCTGCGCTTCAACCTGGAGCGCTACTACGTGCCCGAAGGCAGCGGCCTACGTCTCGAAAAAGCCGGCCGCCTGCACCCGCTGCGGGTGCGCGTCAGCATCGCGCCCTGGGGCCAGGCCCGCATCACGGGCGTGGAGGCGGAGCTGAAGTAGGCAAAATAAGCAGCATAAAAAATGTCCGGCTCTGCTCGCGTTCGCACAGGCGAAGCAAGCGGAGCCGGACGTTTTTTATGCTGCCGGTCCGAAGTGCTTATTGAATTTTGAAGCTAATGGGCACGGTGTAGGCCACGCTCACCGCCCGGCCATTTTGCTTGCCCGGGGTGAACCGGGGCAGGGTTTTTACAGCGCGGATGGTTTCCTCGTCCAGGCCATAGCCTAGGCCTTTCACCACCTTCACATCGGAAACATCGCCCAGTGAGTTCACAATAAAGCTGACGTATATTTTGCCCTCTATCTGATTGCCAAGTGCTAGTGCCGGGTATTTCGCTGCCTTCTGGATAGCCGCTACAATGGCTTTCTGGCCACCGCCGCCCGGTAGTTCCGGCATTTGCTCCACATAAACGTACGTCGTTTCTTTTACCACATCGGCCCCAATCTCTTTGGTGCCGCCAGTATCGGTCAGCGGCCCCAGGTCGGTTGCGGAAGCCTCGCCAATGCTGGTGATGGTGGAAACGGTGGTATTGGCCAGCAGCTTCTGGTCGGGTACGTCCTCCGTAGCCTGGTCATCGGGCGTCACCTTCATTTCAACGAAGCGCGTGGCAGCCAGGTGCTGAGCCGGTGCGGCCGGAAGTACCGACTTGGGCGGGGCCGTTGTCGGGGGAGGCGTAATCACCCTTTCGGGGGCCAGCGGCGGCGCAATGAGCGTCACCTTGCCTTTGTCAAGGTCAGTCGGTACCACCAGCACATCCTCCTTCAGCAGCTGCGCTACCAACGGAAAAACCAGCAGCAAAGCCAGCATGACCGAGCCGATAATCAGTGCCCGCGTCATGTGGCGCTGGTAGTGGGCGCGGAGCTGGTAAGCCCCGTACTGGCGGTTACGACCATCGAACACGATGTCGTCGAGGCTGGCCGTCGCCAGCTGGGCATTAGTCATCATAAGGCTGCGAGTATTAGGTGAAATATACCCGGGAAACGCAATACCTTATTATCTTATTGTGAGACTGTTATGAATAAAAAATATTCCTGCCCTGAATAATAAATAGCCTGATATTCCGTTTTATCAAGATGCCTCAAAAATGCCACACCCCACCCGGCATGAGGCAGGCCGTGAGCGGCACATCGGTGGGCAACACATCGGCAATGGTGGCTACGGGTGCCTCATCCAGCACGCTCAGGCCGATGAACTGCGTTTCTGGCCGGCACCGGGCCAGAAACCGGTCGTAGAATCCTCCCCCGTAGCCCACGCGGTGGCCGGCCCGGTCCATGGCCAGCAGGGGCACCAGCACGGCATCGAAAGCGGCAGCCGGTACTTCCGTTTCGGCGGTAGCGGCAGGCTCGGGAATGCCCCAATGGCTGGGGTGCAGTGGCGTGTCCGGCGTCAGCTCGTAATGGCGCAGCGAAATCCCATCGGCCTGCACCATGGGCATGGCCAGCCGCACCGCCAGCCCCTCGGCCCAGATGCGATGGATAATTAGCCAGGTGTCCGGTTCATTGTACCGGGCCAGCGGCAGAAACAGGTGCAGCCAGCGCCACTCCGCCACCGGAAAATGCTGGAATAGCTGGTCGCACAGCTGCTGGCTATGCTGCGCGATTTCGTCGGCAGGCAGTGCTTTGCGGCGGAAAAGGGCGGCGCGGCGCAGTTCGGCTTTATCCTGCATCACAACGCGCTGTCTTATTCTTCCTCCAGCACCGTAAACTCCAGCGCCAGCGGCTCAAAGGATTCCACCAACTGCTCAATAAAGCTGGGGTTGTTAATCAGAATGCTGAGTACGTTTTCGCTGCGTTCCTGCAGGCCGCCGCCGGGAAATAGCTTTTCCTTGAGCGCCGCCAGTTGGGTGTAGGCGGTTTCGTTCTTGGTTTCGGCGGCTTTGCTGAGGCGTTTTTCCAGGCCGGCGAGGCTGGCAGCGGCTTTTTGGGCTTCAGCAGCCACGGTTTTTACCAGGGTAGGGTCGAGGCGCTGGGCTACGTCCTGCACCTGCTGGAAGGCGGCAGCCAGGGCCTGCTGCTGCTCCTTCAGGCTGATTTCTTCCTGGCCCAGGGCGGCACCCACCTGCTTCTTGAGGTCCGGCAGAGACCGGAAAATCTCGGGCGTGGTCAGGCCCAGCTTTTTCAGCTTGCCCGCGTTGGCCCGGCTGATGTACTCGGCCGAATTGCGCGGCAGCACCATCGGGAACGGCACGCCAAAGGCCGCAAACACGTCCTTCAGCTGGAACCAGTACGCCACCTCAGCCCCGCCGCCGATGTACACCAGGTTCGGCATCAGGATTTCCTGGTACACCGGCCGCAGTACCACGTTGGGGCTGAACTGCTCGGGGTGCGCCTGGGCCAGAACCAGCAATTCGGCCTGGCTGTGGCACTTGGCCGTGTTGCGAATGGTCACTTCCACGCAGTCGGCCCCGCTGGCGTCGGGCTCCAGGCGCTCGCGCTTGCCCTCGTCGGTGATGAAAAACAGGTTGATGGGCCGCGAGTACACCTGCGGCTTGTAGCCGGCGGCTATCAGCCGCTCGTTGGTGGCCTGCACGGCGGCGTTCGAAACCTGCGCCTCAATTTCTTTGGTCAGCAGCGGCACCAGTGCCTGTTTCAGGGCCGGGCGGTCGGCGTCGAGCGTCACCAGGCCGTATTCGCCAAACAGCGAATCGGCCAGCTTGCGGGTGGCTTCGGCCAGGTTCTTCGACGTGGAATACGCTTCGTGGAAAGCGGTGGGCACTTCGGGCGGCAGCTGGCTCAGCAGCTGCTCACTCAGGCCGTCAAGCGGGAGGCGGCCCACCGGGCCGCCGGTGCCGGCGGCATCCCAGGCATAGGTTTTACCGAACAGCGAGAAGTGGTTGATTTCGGCGAAATCGTGGTCCTCCGTGGCCATCCAGTACACCGGCACGAAATCGTACTGCGGGTATTTCGCCTTCAATTCCCGGCTCAGCTTAATGGCCGACACGATTTTGTAGATAAAGTACAGCGGCCCGGTGAGCAGGTTGAGTTGGTGGCCAGTGGTGACGGTAAACGTCGTTTTCTGCGCGATTAATTGAATGTTGGCTTCAATGGCCGGAACAGGATTCGAGCCATATTGCTCACGCAGCGTCGTTACCAGCAGCTGCCGTGCCTCGGGCGAGTAAGCAGCTTGCTTCTCCTCAATTTGAGCGGCGAAATTCTCGAGTGCCGGAAAGCGGTTATAAAACGGGGCCAGGGCCGGGTTTTGGGCAATATAATCAGTCAGCAGGCCCGAAAAAGCGCCGGTTTCGGCGTAGGGCAGCGTGGTACAACGAGTAGGCATGGGGGTAATACGATCGGGGCCGGGTTCGGGGCGAACCTGTGCCAATGGCAAAAGTCCGCACAAAACCCGGCCCCGCCGGAAAAGTTGCTTTTGGTCGGTCTGAACGGGGTAGATACGCAGCATTTTGCGTCTCGTCGTTTGCGCCGTTCTCATGTCGTCGTCCAACGACGAGACGCAAATATGCGTTTCTACACCAGCTTGCCGTACAAATCGAAGTCCGTTGCGGCGGTAATCTTCACGTTCGCAAAATCGCCGAGGCGCACGAACGTGTCGCGTTCCACCGGCACCAGCACTTCGTTGTCCACCTCGGGCGAGTCGAACTCCGTACGGCCCACAAAGTGGCCGCTCTCCTTGCGGTCGAACAACACCTTGTAGGTCTGGCCCACGCGGGCTTCGTTCAGCTCCATCGAAATCCCCTGCTGCAGCTCCATGATGGCGTCGGCGCGCTCCTGCTTCAGCTCGGCCGGCACGTCATCCACGAGGGTGTGCGAGTGAGTATTCTCCTCGTGCGAGTAGGTGAAAATGCCCAGGCGCTCGAAGCGCGTCTGCTCCACGAAATCATACATCTCCCGGAAGTCCTGCTCCGTCTCGCCGGGATGGCCGGCGATGAGCGTGGTGCGCAGCGCAATGCCCGGCACCCGCTGCCGAATGGTGTCCACTAGCTCGATGGTACGGCGCTTGGTGATGCCCCGGCGCATGCTTTTCAACATAGCATCGGAGCCATGCTGCAAGGGCATATCGAGGTATTTGCAGATGTTTTCGCGCTCGGCCATCACATCCAGCGCATCCAGCGGGAACTGCGAAGGGTAGGCGTATTGCAGGCGAATCCAGTCGATGCCGTTCACGTCCGACAGGTTGCGGAGCAGGTCGGCCAGCTTGCGCTCGCCGTAGGCCTCCAAGCCGTAGTAGGTCAGGTCCTGGGCAATGAGAATCAGCTCCTTGGTGCCCATGCTGGCAAGGCGCTTAGCTTCCTTCACCAGGTCCTCAATCTTGCGGTCCACGTGCTTGCCACGCATCAGCGGGATGGCACAGAACGAGCAGGGACGGTTGCAGCCCTCCGCAATTTTGAAGTAGGCGTAGTGCTTGGGCGTGGTAATCAGGCGCTCGCCGATGAGCTCGTGCTTGTAGTCGGCGTTGAGCACCTTCAGCATCTGGGGCAGCTCCAGGGTGCCGAAATAGGCGTCGACCTGCGGGATTTCCACCTCCAGCTCGTCCTTGTAGCGCTGCGAGAGGCAGCCCGTCACGTAGAGCTTATCCAGGCGGCCGGCCTCCTTCTCGTCGGCGTAGCGCAGAATGGTGTCGATGCTCTCCTGCTTGGCATTGTCGATAAAGCCGCAGGTGTTGATAATGACGATGTTGGCGTCCGACTTCTCGGCCTCGTGGGTCACGTCGAAGTCGTTGGCCACGAGCTGGCCCATCAAAACCTCGCTGTCCACGATGTTTTTCGAGCAGCCAAGGGTGATGACGTTTACTTTATTGGTGGTCTGATTTCTAACCTTCATGAATCACTGAGTTATCGGAGCCGGCCCGCAAGGGCCGGTTGTATAGAATGCCCGCAGGCATAGATTGGTTCGGTTGTGCTTGATTTAGAGGGTCTCAAACTGCCGCAGGAAGCGCATGTCATTCTCCGTGAACAGGCGCAAGTCCTTAATCTGATACTTGAGCATGGCAATGCGCTCGATGCCCATGCCCCAGGCGTAGCCGGAGTATTTCTCAGGGTCGATTTTGGCGTTTTCGAGCACGGCGGGGTCCACCATGCCGCAGCCGCCGATTTCCACCCAGCCCGAGTACTTGCAGATATTGCAGCCCGCGCCCTTGCAAATAAGGCAGGTAATATCAATTTCCGCGCTGGGCTCGGTGAAGGGGAAGAAGCTGGGCCGGAACCGGATGTTGATATCGGCCCCGAACAGCTCCTGCACGAAGTAGTACACCGTTTGCTTGAGGTCGGCGAAGCTCACGCCCTCGTCAATGAAAATACCCTCCACCTGATGAAACATCATGTGGGCGCGGGCCGAAATAGCCTCGTTGCGGAACACCCGGCCCGGCATCACCCGCCGAATGGGCAGTGGCTCGGTTTCCATCACGCGCACCTGCACGGTGCTGGTGTGGGTTCTTAGGAGGTGGGGCAGGTCGGGCGCGCCGGTGGGCACGTCGCCGGGCGTGGCCGTGCGCGAAGCCGGGGCCACGAAGAACGTGTCCTGCATATCGCGCGCCGGGTGATTCTCGGGGAAGTTGAGGGCCGTGAAGTTGTGCCAGTCGTCCTCGATTTCCGGCCCTTCAGCCACCGCGAAACCAATGCGGCCGAAGATGCGCAACATCTCCTCGCGCACCAGCGAGAGCGGGTGGCGGGTGCCCAGGGCATTGGGCACGGGGGGTAGGGTGTAGTCGAAATCCGGGTTGGCGGGGGCGTTGTCGGCAGTGGCTTCGGCGGCCTGTTGGGCCTCGTCGAAGCGGGCCTGGGCCTGCTGCTTCAGGGTGTTTAGCTGCTGGCCCACAGCGCGTTTGTCCTCGGCTGGCACGGTCTTCAGCTGGTCGAACAAGTCGGCCAGCCGGCCCTTGCGGCCGAGGTAGCTGATGCGAAAAGCATCAAGTTCGGCGGAATTATTCAGTTCGGCCGTCGTAATTTCGGCCGTCAGCGCGGCAATGGATTCCTGCATCATAGCCCGCAAAGTTACGGCAAGGGTCCGGCCCTGGCCGAACGTTTCGCAAACACATTCAGTTACGCCATTTATAAATCATCTACAAAAATCTCCTGCCATGAAGCGCGCTCTATTCTTTTTACTTATCAGCGGAGGATTAGCTACTTCCGCCGCCGCCCAAAGCGGAGGCTGGGATGCTCCGAGTGGCTGGGATACCCCCAAAAAGGCTCCGGCTAAGAAAACCACCAAAAGTAGCTCGTCGGCTGCCGGCCAAAAGGCTGCCCAGAACGGTGGCGCGGCCGCAGTAGCACCCGAAATGCCGGCCGCTGCGCCGGCCCCCGAGGCTGCGGCCCCGGCCGATAAAGGTGGCTTTAGTGGTGGCGGCGGTGGTGTATCCGGTGGTGGCGTGGCCAGTGGCCAGGGCATTTCGGTAGCGCCCGGCGCGCCCGTAATCATGCGCGGTGGCCGTAGCGTGATGGCCGATGACGCCGCCGCCATGCGCGAGCGCCGTCTCAACCGCAAGCCGCGCCACGAGAAGCCCTGGCCCCCGCGCCCGGCCACGGCCCTCATGCTGGCCGAGCCCGCTCCCGCCGCTGCTGCACCAGTAGCCGCCCAGGCCAGCACCGGTGCCGGCAATGCCGCCAACGGAGCCGAAATGGCTCCCATGGCCGCCGCGCCCAAAGCCGGTACGCCCGCCAAAGCTCCTGCCAAGGCAGCCCCCAAAAAGAAAGCGCCCGAGCCAATGGGCTGGTAATCGTAGTGCTGGGTAAGCTGAAAGGCTGTTTACCCGTTGAAATCTTCAAAACAGCAGAAAGCCCGGCCGGGTCCTGAAAAGGGCCGGCCGGGCTTTCTGCTGTTTTTCATACTATCTCTGATGAGTATGGTGCGGCGGCGGGCTGATGGCGCTGGGTAGGCCGTGGGCGTGGACCCCGCCTCCGGGTTTCGCGTATGCCTGGAACCGGGTCGCTCTGCGGCGCGGATTTTTTGAATCTCCTGTCCCTCATTACCCAAACTCTCGCTTATGATTCGCTCCATCCTAACGCTGACCCTGGCGCTGGCCCTGGCTACGGAAGCCTCCGCCCAAACGGCCCCTGCTACCAAAACTGCCGCCCGCAAAACCACGCGTACCAAAGCTACCATGCGCCAACCGGCCCGCACTGCCCGGCCGGCTACCACTACCTCAACCGGTACCATGGCCGATTTGCCGACGAGCACCAAAGGCCAGACGCAAAGTATTTATGCGGCTCCAGGCCAGCCCATTATAGTGCCGGAGGGCAAAGTTGGGCCGTATGATGGTAAGGCAGCCGGCCGCCACACCACCAAAGGCGGCACAACGCTGTCGCCGCGCTGAGGTCTTATTCCAGACTTTGTCGATGAAACGGCCCGATTAGTATGCGTTTGCGCACCAACCGGGCCGTTTTGTGTGGGCCGGGCAGGAAAAACAGAAAGTTGGCACGCTTTTCGAAATGTACCCCAACAGCTAACCGAACCAACTGTTATTCCCCCCACTGCTTTTTCCTTCAGCCATGTTCCGCTCCATTCTTACCCTTGCCTTGTCGGTGTTCATATTGGCTGAAGCCAGTGCCCAGACCACGCCCGTCGCCGCCAAAAAGAAGACCACCAAATCGGTAAAAGCCACGGCCCGCGCCGCCAAAAAAGCCCGCCGCGTAGCCCTCAAAACCACCCCTACCACGGCCGTGATGAACGACGGATGGCCTCCCCTCGAAACCACGCAAACTGCCGTGGCCAGCACCACCTCCGCCACCGACGGCGGCTGGGGCGCTGTTACCCCAGGCGCGAGCACCTCGCGGGGCGAAATCGACAACGCCAACGTGTATGCGGCCCCCGGTATGCCGGTGCACATGCGCACCAGCAATGGCATGGTGCCCTACAGCGTGCGCCCGCCTCGCAAGTCGGCCACCAGCAGCCAGACCACGCTCGGCAACTAATTCGGCCTGGTGGCGGCTTGGTTGGGTAAATCCCGACCGGGCCGCCTTGCGTATTGCCATTCGGCTTCCGTCGTTCGACTTCACCCACTGTGGGCCGTGGTGCGTATGACGGGAGCCGGTTCGCTTTCGGCCTGCCGGGGCAGTCACTTTCCCATCACTTCACTTTTTTAATAATCCATCGATGCTACGCTACTTTTTCGTCACGCTGCTGCTGGTTATGTTTGCCGTAACCGGTGCCAACGCGCAAACCGGAACCCGTACCGCCCGCAAAAAAATCGCGCCCTACTCCACGCGGGGTGCTCGCCGGGCCCCCAACATCAACCCCCACACCGGCAAGCCCTACGGGGCCGGCGTGTCGCAGGATATCAAGGATGGCACGGCCTACCTTGCGCCCGGCGTGCCCATGCGCAAGCAGGTGGGCTACCAGAACAACGGCGGCTACAACGACAACCGCACCCCGCGCCTCCGCTACGTGAAGCCCGCCAACAGCAGCCTCAGCCGCGACAGCAACGTGCCGGCAGCCCCCGGCAAAACCAAGGCAAAAATCAAGCGCTAGTAAGACATTTCTTGGTCGTCTAGAGCCACAAAACGGTCATGCAGAGCGCAGCGAAGCATCTTGCCCGCAGTAAGTAATCAATGATGATTGGATTACTTACTGCGGGCAAGATGCTTCGCTGCGCTCTGCATGACTGGTTTTAACAACACGTTCTAAACCCTACGCTGGTTCCGCCACGGCGGTGGCTTCGTAGTAGAGCGTGTTGCAGTTTTCGGGTCGGAGCACCAGCTGGGCCATGGCGCGTACGTCGGCCACGGTCACGGCCTGAATGCGGCGGCTTTCGTCGTTCACCAGGTTGGTATCGCCTTGCAGCTTGCTGTAGGCCAGGTTCATGGCGCGGTTCAGGAGGTCAATTTCACCGAACACCAGGCTGCTTTCGGCCTGGTTTTTTACTTTTTCGAGCTCGTAGGCGTCCACATCCCCGGTCAGGAATTCGGCTACCACGGCTTCTACGGCGGCATCGGCCGTTTTCAGGTCCACGCCCTCGTTCAGCTTGCCGCTGATGACGAGCAGGCCGGGGTCGAGCGAGCCGGTGAGCGACGATGAGATGTTGTTGAACAGGGCCTGCTCCTTCACCAGCCGCTGGTGCAGCCGCGCCGATTTGCCGTGGCCCAGCATGTCGCTGAGCAAGTCCACGGCGTGGTAGCGGGCATCGCCCCGGGCGGGCATGTGGTAGGTCTTATACAGGGCGCTGAGCGGTACTTCGGCCTGGGCAGTGAGGTGCCGGGCCTCGGCCTGGGCGGGCTCCTGGGGCAGCTGGCGCTGGTAGGCCGGCCCGCCGGCAATGGGCCCGAACCACTTCTCGGCCAGCTGGCGCACGGTGGCGGCACTCACGGCCCCGGCCACCACCAGCACGGCATTCTGCGGAGCGTAGTGCTTCTTAAAAAAGCCGCGCACGTCGTCCATCACGGCGTTTTCGATGTGCGCAATCTCCTTGCCGATGGTGTTCCACTGGTAGGGGTGGGTGTGGTAGGCGAGGGGCTTGAGCTGGAGCCACACGTCGCCGTAGGGCTGGTTGAGGTAGCTCTGCTTGAACTCCTCCACCACCACTTTGCGCTGCACTTCGAGGCCGTTTTCGGAGAAGGCCAGGTTCAGCATCCGGTCGCTTTCGAGCCAGAAGCCGGTTTCGAGGTTGGCGGCGGGCAGCGAGAGGTAGTAGTTGGTGACGTCGGCCGAGGTGAAGGCGTTGTTTTCGCCGCCCACGCGCTGCAGCGGCTCGTCGTAGCTGGGAATGTTGACGGAGCCCGAAAACATCAGGTGCTCAAACAGGTGCGCGAAACCGGTGTGCTCGGCATCCTCATCGCGCGAGCCCACGTCATACATCACGTTGAGCACGGCCATGGGCGTGCTGAAATCTTCGTGCACGATGCAGCGCAGGCCGTTATCGAGGGTGAATTCGGTGAAATGAATCATAGGAAAAGTAATGGAAAGGGTTAAAGGTACGAGCCACGCCCAAGGCTCTTAACCCCGGAAAAGCCCGGCGGGTTTGCGGCGGCTCCAAAAACCTGCCGGGCTTTGGAAACCGGCCCGCCAATGCTGCTGCCTTTGCTGGCGGTGCCCGGGCATTTGGAGGGGCGCGCAGCCACATACGCGAAATCGATGACCAAGGCGTTATCAGGAACCGCGCCCGGTAGTTCAACCAGAAAAAAACGCCGTTGGTCTGGCCAAATCGACCGTTGGCGTACTTGCCAGTCGCTAAATACGGCTTCTTCCTGACCTTTATTACCTACCCTTTCCTTTGTTTTATGCCCGAAATGCTGCCTGCTGCCACTGCTATTGAAGCCCCTGCTACGCTTGCCGGGGCAGCGGCTCGTATCGCGGCCCTCGAAGAAGCACTGGCACTGGCCCGCCAGGAAGCTGCGGCAGCCGCGCAGCAGCGGGATTTCTACGAAACTATTCTGCATAGCCTGCCCTCTGAAATAGGAGTTGTAGATACCGAATTCCGCTTTCAATACCTCAACCCTGCCGCCATGGCCGACGCCGCCGCCCGCCAGGCCGCCCAGGGCAAAACCCTGGCCGAGTTAGCCCCGCAGCCCAACTGCCCACCCGAACTCACCCCCCGGCACCGCGCCCTGTTCGACCGCGCCTGCGCTGGCCAGGTAGTGGAGTGGACCGAAGTGGTGGCCAAGCCCATCGGCCCGCGCCAGTTCCTGCGCCGCCTGCAACCGGTGTTTGGGCCGGACGGGGCGTTGGTGTGGTTTATCGGCTACGGCTTCGATGTAACTGACCAGGAACAAGCCCGGCAGGCCCTGGCCGACGAGCAGGCTTTCACGCGGCAGGTGCTGGACACTACGCCCAGCATGATTTTCGTGCGCGACCGGGCCGGTAATTTCTTGTTTCAGAACCGCGCCATTCAGGAGCTCCACGCGGCCGCCCGGCTGGAGGGCGATGCCGATAGCCGCCGCCAGACCCGGGATGCTGAGCTCGCCCGCTTCGCCGCAATTGATGCCCAGGTGATGGATGGCAACCAGGAAATAGTGGTGGAAGACTGCTTCACCCTGCCCGATGGCAGCGTGCGCTGGTACCACTCGATGAAGCGCCCGCTGCACCGCCCCGACGGCACCGTGCACGTACTGGGCGTGAGCACCGATATCACCGAGCTAAAGGCGGCCCAGCTGGCCGCCGAAGCCGCCGCCACGGCCCGCCAGAACTTTCTGGCCAACATGAGCCACGAAATCCGTACGCCCCTCAACGGCGTGCTGGGCATGGCGGCCCACCTGGCCAAAACGCCGCTCGACCCGCGCCAGCAGCAGCTCATCGACATTATGCAGCGCTCCGGGCAGCACCTGCTGAGCGTGGTGAACGATGTGCTCGATATGGCCAAAATCAGCTCCGGGAAGCTGGAAATGGAGCAGGTGGCGTTCAACCTCTGCGAGTCGGTGAGCGCCGCGCTTCAGCCCCTGGCGTTGCAGGCCACCGAGAAAGGGCTGCTTTTTGAGGGCAAGTCGCTGCGCGCGAGCTGTCCCCAGCCCTGGGTGATTGGCGACGCGCACCGTCTCAACCAAATCATCATCAACCTGGTAAGCAACGCACTCAAGTTTACCGAACGCGGCACCATCAACGTATCGAGTGAGCTGGTGGCGGAAACTGCCGACAGCCTCACGGCCCGGTTCAGCGTGGCCGATACCGGTATTGGTATCGCCCCGGCTCAGCAGGAGCGCATCTTCGAGAGCTTCACCCAGGCATATGCCGATACCAGCCGCCAGTTTGGCGGTACCGGCTTGGGCCTGAGCATTGCCCGGGCGCTGGTGGCGCAGCTGGGCGGCACCCTCACCATGACCAGCGCCGTGGGCCAGGGCACCACGTTTGTGTTCAGCGTGATGCTGCCCAAAGCCTTGGTACCGATGCTGGACGAAGGCTTCACCGCCGCCTACGACACCCGCCAGCTGGCCGGGGTGCGCGTGCTGATGGTGGAAGACAACGAAATAAACCGGGCCGTGGCCCAGATGACGCTGGCTCCCTGGGGCGTGGTGCTGGAAGAAGCCGCGGACGGCCCCGCCGGCCTGGCCTGCCTCGAAGCCAATACCTACGACCTCGTGCTGATGGATATCCAGATGCCCGGCATGAGCGGCGTGGACGTGACCCGGCACCTGCGCCAGCTGCCCGATGCGCGCCGGGCCAATACGCCGGTTATTGCCCTCACCGCCAATGCGTTTCAGTCTGATGTCGAGCATTACCTCGCCGCCGGCATGAACGACTACCTGGCCAAGCCCTTCGATGAGGAGGTGTTGTACCACAAAATGGTGGCCTTGCTCGAAGTGCCGGCAGCGCCGCTCTACGACCTGTCGCGCCTGCGCCGCCAGTCGCAGGGCCGCCCGGCGTTTGTGGAGCAGATACTGCGCTCCTTTCTGGCCAATATGCCGGTGAGCCTGGCGCAGCTGCACGCGGCCGCCGCCACCCGGCACTGGGTGCAGGCCGCCGAAATAGCGCACCACATCAAGCCCAATTTGCTGGCCCTGGGCGTTGCGGGCGTGACTGCTCCGCTGGATATTCTCAACCAGGCGCATCCCAAGGCGCAGTGCCCGGTGCCCGCGCCGGAGCTGCTGGCGGAAGCCGTGGCGCAGCTGGCCACCGTGGTAGGCCGGGTACTGGCCGCCTTGCCGGCCGAGCTGGCTACCCTGGACGCGGCCCGCTAGAGCGGGGCCAGCCGCCGCATCAGTTCCGCTTTGTGGAGCTTGCCCACGGGGATGGTATAGGGCCCCAGCACCAATTGGTGGTCGTCTACCGCGTCGATGCGGTGGGTGTTGGCGATGTAGGAGCGGTGCACCCGCACGAAGTGGCTGAACGGCAGCCGCTCCTCCAGGCTCTTGAGCGTGACGTGCACAATGTGCTTGTGCGTGGCCGTGACCAGCACCGAGTACGTGGACAGGGCCTCGATATAGAATACTTCGTCGAAATTGATGCGAATCAGCCGGCCGTTGACTTTGGCAAAAATGTTGGCATTATCGGCAATGGGCGCAGGGGCGGCAGCGGCCCGCGGCCAGAAGTCGCGCACCTGCTGCACGGCCTGCAAAAAGCGAACGTAGTCCACGGGCTTCAGCAGGTAATCGGCCACGGGCAGCTCGAAGGCCTCGGCGGCAAAGTTCTGGTGCGAGGTAACCAGCACAATGGCCGGCAGCGGCTGGGGCAGTATCCGAATCAGCTCCAGGCCGTTGAGGTGGGGCATTTCAATGTCCAGCAGCAGCAGGTCAACCGGTGGGTGCGTTTGCAGGAAGTGCAGGGCGGCCAGGCCGTCCGGCAGCGTGGCGGCCAGCTCCAGGCCGGGGGTGAGGGCCACAAAATGCTCCAGGGCCAGGCGGCTCATCTCGTTGTCGTCTACGATGACGCAGGTAAGCGGGATTAAGTCGACCATAGATAGACGGCAAGCAGCGGATAACTGCCCGGAAGAGTGGGGTGCGCCGACAGCGGCAGGTAATTACCACGGTAAGCTGCTGGGGATTATGATGAAAAATTAGCAGATAAACACGATTGCAGCGTTGGGGGAAAAGAAGGAATGGATGTCAGGCCTCAAGGTGCTGATTTTCCCTTGAGATTCCTACGTTTTTTGCCCTCCCATGCATTTTTGCTTACTCGTGCTCATGCCCCGGAAGCTGCCCGGATGCGGGTTTTGCGGGCGATAATGATGCTGCCTGGCAGCTCATTAGCCGGTCGGGATGGGTTTGGCGGAGCCCCGCTACTTCACCAGTAAACAATTGCCAGCACAATAAAGGTGCCTCGACAAGCTGAGCCTTACCGCCAGGGTGCGGACGAAAAGCAAAGCGCCAACCGATAGCCTGCGCAAAAGGTAGCCCGGCGCGGCCCCTGCTTTCCTACCTTTGCCCACCCTAACCCACCCACTTCGTCATGACTTTTGACCGCCACGACCTCTCCAACGAAACCCTCCTGCACCTCTACCAGCACTTGCTGCGTCCCCGGCTGATTGAGGAAAAAATGCTGATTCTGCTGCGCCAGGGCAAGGTGAGTAAGTGGTTTTCGGGCATCGGGCAGGAGGCCATTTCGGTGGGCAGCACCCTGGCCCTGGAGGCCGACGAGTACATTCTGCCGCTGCACCGCAACCTGGGCGTGTTCACGGGCCGCGAGGTGCCGCTGGGCCGCCTGTTTGCGCAGTGGCAGGGCAAGCGCCTGGGCTTCACGAAGGGCCGCGACCGCAGCTTCCACTTCGGTACCAACGAGTACCACATCGTGGGCATGATTTCGCATCTCGGCCCGCAGCTGGCCGTGGCCGGTGGCATTGCCCTGGCCGATTTGCTGGATAAAAAGCCGAAGGTGACGCTTACTTACTCCGGCGACGGCGGGGCCAGCGAAGGTGACTTCCACGAGGCCCTGAACGTGGCCGCCGTGTGGCAGCTGCCCGTTATTTTCATGATTGAGAACAACGGCTACGGCCTGAGCACGCCCAGCAACGAGCAGTTCCGCTTCAAGTCCTTCGTAGACAAAGGTCCCGCCTACGGCATGGAGGCCGTGCAGGTAGACGGCAACAACGTGCTCGAAGTGTACACCACCGTGAAGCGCTTGGCCGAAGACCTCCGCCAGAATCCGCGCCCCGTGCTGGTGGAAGCATTGACTTTTAGAATGCGCGGACACGAGGAAGCCAGCGGCACCAAGTATGTGCCCCAGAGCCTGATGGAGGAATGGGCCGCCAAAGACCCGGTGGAAAACTTCGAGAAATGGCTGCTGGCCGAAGGTATCCTCACCGAAACCGCCAAGCACGGCATCCGCGAGAAAATTAAGGCCGCCATCGAGGCCGGCCTCCAGGAAGCCGACGCTGAGCCGATGCCCACGCCCGACATCGCCGAAGAAATGGCGGATATGTACGCGCCAGTTGGGGAGTTAGGAGTGAAGAGTGAAGAGTTAAGAATTGGTGGAAATTCTACAGCTCCTGACGCTTCACTCTCAAATCCTAACCCCAGAGAAATTCGCTTCATCGATGCCATTTCCGAGGGTATGAAGCAAAGTATGACGCGCTATCCCGAGCTCGTGCTCATGGGGCAGGACATTGCCGACTATGGCGGCGTGTTCAAAATCACGGAAGGCTTTGTGGCTGAATTCGGCAAGGCGCGGGTGCGGAATACGCCGCTGTGCGAGTCGGCCATTGTGGGCATCGGGCTGGGCCTGAGCATCAAGAAGAAGAAAAGCATGGTCGAGATGCAATTTGCTGATTTCGTGACCTGCGGCTTCAACCAGATTGTGAATAACCTGGCCAAGAGCCACTACCGCTGGGGCCAGAACGCCGATGTAGTGGTGCGCATGCCCACCGGCGCGGGCAGCGCAGCCGGCCCCTTCCACTCGCAGAGTAACGAGGCGTGGTTCACGCACGTGCCCGGCCTGAAGGTGGTGTACCCCAGCAACCCGCACGACGCCAAGGGCCTGCTCTGCGCCGCCTTTGAAGACCCCAATCCGGTGCTGTATTTCGAGCACAAGATGCTGTATCGCAGCCTGTCGGGCCCCGTGCCGGAGGCCTACTACACCACGCCCATCGGCCAGGCCGCGCTGGCGGCCGAAGGCACTGAGATGAGCATCATCACCTACGGTATGGGCGTGCGCTGGGCCCTGCAAACCTGCCAGGATTTGGGCGTGTCGGCCGACATTCTCGACCTGCGCACCCTGCTGCCCTGGGACCAGGAGGCGGTGCGCAAAACGGTGGAGAAGAACGGCCGCATCCTCATCCTGCACGAAGACACGATGACGGGCGGCATCGGCGGTGAAATCGCGGCCTGGATTGGCGAGAATTGCTTCGAGTACCTCGATGCGCCCGTGCGCCGGGTGGCCTCGCTGGATACCGCCATTCCGTTTGCGCCGCCGCTGGAGGCCGCGTTTCTGCCCCAGCAGCGCCTGCGCGAGCAGGTGCTGGCCCTGCGCAACTACTAGCCGCCGGGTTGGCGCGATTTTTGCGCGTGGCCCGCGTATCTTTCTGTCTCTGATTTAATTGGTTCTACCCGCTGCGTGGTGAAATACTGTTTACCCTCCGTCGTGTTTCGGTCCTTGCTGGGCGTGCTGCTGCTGGCCGCGCTGGGCAGCTGCACGCTCTACCACAAAGTGTTTCACCCGTACCGGCTGCCCACGCCCAAGCCGTCGCCGGAATACATTGCCCAGCAGAAACAAAAAAAGGAGGACGAAAAGCTGAAGAACGACTTGGCCAAATCGGTCGTCTCGGCCCGGAAAAAATCGGGCGATGCGACCCCGGAAGCTGCTACTGATGTCTCGACGCCCAGCAACGCCGGGGCCATCGCCAGCGCCAGCACCGCCGATAGCAAAGGCAGCGTGTACCCGGAGCGCTCCACGGTGCGGTACGACAAGCACGGGCTCATGAAAAAGCCTAAGCTGAACCGCCGCAAGCGCCACAAAGTGAGCAAGGGCTTCCATCCCATCGAGTCTATCCGCAACTTCTTCAAATACGGCCTCCATGCAAAACCCAACTACAGCCCCGACCACCGGCCGGCGCCCAAGCAGCCCAGCGCTACGCCCGAACAGGAATTGCCCGATGAAGCCATGCCCACTCCCGCACCAGCAGCGCCCACTACGGAGCCCGCGCCAAGCTCCGCACCTGGCGGCAAGCCTTAGCCGGCTGCTGGGCCTGCTGGCCGTAGCCGTCTTTCTACTGAGTACCGCCCCCGCCCAGGCCCAGATTGAGCCCACTAAACCCGGCAAAATAAAAGCCGCCAACCGCCGCGCCCTGCGCGAAGACCGCACCACCGAATCGCCCTATAAGGACAGCCACCTCGACGTGACCCGCGTGCAGCTCAAACGCGGCCAAAGCACCCAGGCCGTGCCCGAAACCCGCAAAGACTTCGACTACAAAACCGGCACCGCGCCCAACGTGCAGCCTTCTGGTTTCTTGGGCCTGCGCCGCAAAAAGAATAATCTGCAACGTCCGTTCGCCCAGTCCGGCAACAAAAAGGACGCGGCCCACGAAAAAGAATGAGCCGCGCGGCGGGAATCTACCGGCCGTAAGTTGTTGTTGTGTACCAGCGCGCCGGTCCAGTTTCTTTTATTCGGCCCGCAGGCCTCCTCATCATCACTAATTATTGCAATGTCCACTCCCTGGCTTCCCCTCACCCAATCCGACGAAATTACCCAGCTGGCGCAGGCCTCGCACGAGCAGCCGGTGCTCATTTTCAAGCACAGCACTACCTGCTCCATCAGCGCGGCGGCCAAGGGCAAGATTGAGCGTCAGTGGGCCGATAGCGGCCTCACCCTGCCCATCTACTACCTCGATTTGCTGCGCTTCCGGCCCCTCTCGGCCCAGATAGCCGAGCAGTTTGGCGTCACCCATCAGTCGCCGCAGCTCCTGCTCATTCAGGCCGGCGAGTGCACCTACGACGCCTCGCACATGGGCATCCGCCTTGCCGATGTGAAGCAGGCCGTGCAAGGCTAGCAACCCGTAGTAAAAAGTGAACGGCTGCCCGGTTTCATGCGTTGAAACAGGCAGCCGTTCATTTCTTTTATTCTTTTTTATTTGTACTCGAACACGATGTTTTGCCGCACGTCCGGGTGCAGGCTCAGGCCCACCGGGCAGGTGTGGGCGGCGCGTTCCAGGATGGTCCGCTCGTTGGGGGCCAGGGCGGCGGGCAGCGTAAACGTCACGTCGATTTGGGCAATGCGGCGTGGGGCTTCCGCGCTCATGTGCTTCTGCACGGCGAAGGTGCTGTCCACCAGGTTCCACTGGTGGCGCTCGGCCACAATGCCCATCACCGTCATCATGCACGAGCCCAGGGCCGTGCTCACGAGGTCGGTGGGGGAGAAGGCTTCGCCCCGGCCGTGGTTATCGAGAGGGGCATCGGTTTGAATAATATTGCTGGAGGCCACGTGCGTGGCTTCGGTGCGGAGGTGGCCCGCGTAGCGGGCAGTGGCGGTGCTCATCAAATCAGGAAGTTACCTTTACGAAGTTGTTTGTTATTTTGCTAAATTACGTATTACGTGGTGCGCCGTGTCTGCGGCGTCGGTTCGGGTCCCCTTTCGGTTGAAGATTATGCGTTTTTTTTCTACACATACTTACCGCTGGGGCCTGTTGGCTGCCGGCTTGCTCATGGCCGCTGGCGCGCAGGCCCAGGACCGCCCCACACCCGCGCCGGCCGCTGCACCGGCTCCCGCGTCGGCGGTGCCCGCTTCCCGCTCCGCATCAGCCCCGCTGCGGGCCGATATGATTTCCGACGTGCCCTCCGATGAGCAGTCGTATCAGAAGGAATTTGTTTTTGGGGTGAATTTTAATACCCAGGGCGGCCTGCTGGGCGGCGCGTCGGTGCGCTCCTCGCGGGTGATGGATGACCGCCTGCTCCGCTTCTGGAGCGTGGAGGGCGTGATGCTGAAAAACGCCAAGGAAGAGCGCATCAATTCGTTCATTGGTGGCACCTACATCAACCGCAAAACCAACTACGCCTTTGTGTTGCGGCCCTCTGTGGGCATCCAGCGCATTCTGTTCCGCAAGGCTGCCGATGCCGGCGTGCAGGTGAATGGCCTGCTCAGCGTGGGCCCGTCCTTCGGCCTGCTGATGCCTTACTACATCAGCTACGACCGCACGGCCACGCGCACAAACGTCATCAATCTCTCGACCGATGAGATTGTGAACGAGCAGTACGACCCCTACAAGCACACCATCACGGGCGCTATTCTTGACCACGGCCCCCTATTCAGCGGTATCGGCCAGACGCAGGTGGTGCCCGGTTTCCATCTGCGTGGCGGCCTCAGCTTTGAGTACGGCCGCTACCGCGATGCCGTGACGGGCCTGGAAGTAGGCTTCCTGGTCGAGGGCTTCACCAAGCGCCTGCTCATCCTCAGCCCCAGCACCCTCTCCGATACCGACGCGCTGAACCGCAAGTTCTTCTCCTCGGTGTACCTCACGCTGTATTTCGGGCACCGCTCGTAATGCTGCGCTCAATGAGGAATTGAGAACCGAAGGAAGGCGGAGCCAATGAAGAATTAGGAATGGGTAATTTGGACTGGTACGTTGCCGGATAGGCGAGGCGCATCAATTGCGCCGTAAATTTGTTTGTGCTTAGTATTGAATGGGCCGAGGGTAATTCCTCCTTCTTCATTCCTCATTCCTCATTGAAAAAATGATTGATTTGCCCGTTATCCAGCCCGAAACGGCTGCTCCCGCCCGCCCCCGCAAGCCCGACTGGTTGCGCGTGAAGCTGCCCGTGGGCGAAGAATACGCCGCCGTGCGCCGCCTCGTCGACGAGCATAAGCTGCACACCATCTGCGAGAGCGGCAACTGCCCCAACATGGGCGAGTGCTGGGGGGCCGGCACCGCCACGTTCATGATTCTGGGCAACATCTGCACCCGTTCGTGCTCGTTTTGCGCCGTGGCCACCGGCCGCCCCACCGAGTACGACCTCGACGAGCCCCGCCGCGTAGCCGAAGCCATTTCGCTGATGAAGGTGAAGCACGCCGTGCTCACCAGCGTGAACCGCGACGAGCTGAAGGACCGCGGTGCCAGCGTGTGGCGCGAAACCGTGGTGCTCACCAAGCAGCTCTCGCCCACCACCACCATCGAAACCCTGATTCCGGACGTGAAAGCCAACTGGGACGCGCTCGACGTAATGATTTCGGGGGGCCAGGAAGTGATTTCGCACAACGTCGAAACCGTGGGCAGCCTCTACCGCCTCGTGCGCCCCCAGGCCCGCTACGACCGCAGCCTGGAGCAAATCCGCCGCACCAAGGCCGCCGGCCACCGCACCAAATCCGGCATCATGCTGGGCCTGGGTGAGAAGCCCGACGAGCTGTACCAGGCCATGGACGACCTTGTGGCCAACGGCCTCGACATCCTCACCCTCGGCCAGTACCTGCAGCCCACCAAGCGCCACCTCGAAGTAGCCGAGTTCATCACCCCCGACCAATTTGCTCACTACAAGGAAGAAGGCCTGCGCCGTGGCCTGAAGTACGTGGAGAGCGGCCCGCTGGTGCGCAGCTCCTACCACGCCGAGCGCCACGTGAACGTGCCGATTTAAACTCATTTCTCCCCTCACCATGGAAGCAACGTTGAAAGAGAGAGCGCATCAGTTGCTTGAGCAACTGCCCGCCAGTGCCACTTTTGAGGACTTAATGCACGAGCTGTACGAGTTGCGCTCTATCGAGCGGGGCTTGGCCGATGCTGAAGCTGGACGGCTGACTCCGCACGATGAAGCGCGTCGCATTGTTCTTCAAGGCATTAAGAAATAGTGAGGGTTATTCACTGGACTGATGAGGCCCTCGACCAAGCCTTGAAAATCCGGGAATATCTGTCAGTTACTTCTGCCGAGTATGCAGTTCAGGTAGTAGACACCTGATTCTCTCGCATCGACCAGCTGGTTGCTTTCCCGTTTAGCGGCCCGTTGTATGCCAAGGCAGGCCTTCCACAAATCAGATAATTATTGGTGAGGCCTTATAGAGTAATTTATGAGGTTACTGACCGCCAGATAAGAATTCTGGCCGTATTTAATCAGCGTCAGCAAGGATAGACAACAAAAAGCCCGCTCAAATTGAGCGGGCTTTCTGTTGTCGAATAGCAAGCGGCTGTTAGCGGCGGGCGTTGTTGTCCTGCGGCGGGTAGGTGCTCAGAATGCCGTTTACGATGCGGTGGGTTTCCACTTCGTCAATGGTGTTCTGGTTCACCTGGGCCTGGCCGGTGCCGCGCCACGCCAGCTCCTTGCGCTTAGCATCGATGATGTCAATGACCACGGTACCTGCCTTGTACTGCGTCACGGACGAGTAACCACGGTAGCCCCCGAAGCCGCCATAGCCGTAGCCGTAGGGGTAGCCCAAGCCACCGTAGCCGGGCGAAACCTGCTGCTTTTCCTCCACGCGGGCACTGTAGGCCACGTAGATGTCGGGCGCGGTGGTTACTTCGGTGAGGCCCTTCTGGGTCATTTCCGATGCTACCGAGGCACGCATGCGCTTATCGAGGAACGATTCGTAGCCCTTGGCCGGGCCGCCCTCGGCATCCTTGGGCTGCTGCGGGTACCAGGACCAGGTTTTGAAAGCCCGGAAATTTACGGCGTGGTCAAAATCATTAGTTACACCTACGCGGGAGGCCGTGGTGCAACCGCTGGGACCCAGTAACAATACTAAGCTGGCGGCAACCATGGCCACCGGATGGACCAGGAAACGGGTGATGCGGTTCATAAAAAGGAAGAATGAATACGGATGGATTTGAGCCCCTAAAAAGTGGTCAATCAGGATGAATGGGCAGTTTTTGGCAGCTATGATAATAACGAAAAAGAGGGGTGCAGTGTTCCATTTTCAGGGGGCTGGGCCGGATATTAAGCGAGTGTAAATAAGAAGACAAAATATTGACATCACGCGAATTTGTCCTACCTTACCTCCAAAATCCTCATCCTTGCTTTTTCCTTGTTGATGAAAAGAACTGCCCTACTCTTTTTGGTTGTTTCCAGTCTGCTTGCTGCCTGCACCTCCACCCGCGACGAAATGGGCAAGGCGGCGGTCGACCGTACCCCCATAGTGCATAACACTATTGTGGACTGCCCGGTATACGATGGCATGAAAAAGACGTCCACTGTGCTGGCCCAGACCACCAGTGGCAATGAAGTACAGGTGACGGATACCATCAATGCCTATTTCGTGCGCGTCCGGCTCGAAAAGGATGGCCAGACCAAAGTGGGCTACATGGACCGCCGCTGCTTCGGCGAGCGAGGCAACGAGCGGGGTAATCGTAAGATGAAGTAAATGAGTTAAAAGTTAGGAGTTAAAAAGCCCGTCTGAATCGTCAGACGGGCTTTTTAACTCCTAACTTTTAACTCAATAGGACGGGCCTTTGTCGGCCTGCACCAGCTCTTCCTGCTGGTCGGCGTATTCCTCCATCGGCGTGCAGCTGCAAATCAGGTTGCGGTCGCCGTAGGCCGAGTCGATGCGGGCTACGCTGGGCCAGAACTTGTTGGCGCGGACGTACTCCATGGGGTACACGGCTTGCTCGCGCGAGTAGGGGCGCGTCCACTCGTGCACCAGCACGGCGGCGGCGGTGTGCGGGGCGTGCTTCAGCACGTTGTCCTTGGCATCAGCCTTGCCCGATTCTACCTCGGCAATTTCCTTGCGGATAGAAATCATGGCGTCGCAGAAGCGGTCGAGCTCGGCTTTACTTTCGCTTTCGGTGGGCTCAATCATGAGCGTGCCGGCCACGGGGAACGATACGGTAGGCGCGTGGAAGTTGTAGTCCATCAGGCGCTTGGCAATATCTTCGACTTCGATGCCAGCCTTTTTGAAGTGGCGGCAGTCGAGAATCATCTCGTGGGCGCAGCGGCCGTGGCTGCCGGTGTACAGCACCGGGTAGTGCTCCTCGAGGCGGGCCTTGATATAGTTGGCGTTCAGAATGGCAATTTCCGTGGCGCGCTGTAGGCCGTCGCCGCCCATCATCGAAATGTAGGCGTAGCTGATGGGCAGGATGCTGGCCGAACCCCACGGCGCAGCCGAAACCGAGCCATTGGTGCGGCCTTCTACCGGTACCACGGCGTGGCCGGGCAGGTAGGGGGCGAGGTCGGCCACTACGCCGATGGGGCCCACGCCGGGACCACCGCCACCGTGGGGGATGCAGAAGGTTTTGTGCAGGTTGAGGTGGCATACATCGGCCCCGATGGTGGCAGGGGAGGTGAGGCCCACCTGGGCGTTCATGTTGGCGCCGTCCATGTACACGCGGCCGCCGTGCTCGTGAATCAGGTTGCAGATGTCGATGATGGTTTCCTCGTACACACCGTGCGTACTGGGGTAGGTCACCATCAGGCAGCTCAGGTTAGCGGCGTGCTTGTCGGCCTGGGCCTTCAGGTCGGCCACGTCGATGTTGCCGTCCTCGGTGCTCTTCACCACTACTACCTGCATGCCGGCCATGACGGCCGAGGCGGGGTTGGTGCCGTGAGCGGAAGAGGGGATGAGGGCCACGTTGCGGTGATGGTCGCCGTTGGCTTCGTGGTAGCCGCGAATGGCCAGCAGGCCGGCGTACTCGCCTTGCGCGCCCGAGTTGGGCTGCAGGCTCACGGCATCAAAGCCGGTTACCTCGCAGAGCCAGGCCTGCAGGTCGGAGAAAATCTGCTCGTAGCCTTTGGCCTGCTCACGCGGGGCGAAGGGGTGCAGGCCGCCGATTTCGGGCCAGGTCACGGGAATCATCTCGGCGGTGGCGTTCAGCTTCATGGTGCACGAGCCGAGCGCAATCATGGAGTGCGCCAGGCTCAGGTCCTTGTTTTCGAGCTGCTTCATGTAGCGCAGTATCTCGTGCTCGGCGTGGTGGGTATTGAACACCGGATGCGTGAGGTACTCGCTGGTGCGCACCAGGTTGGATGGGACGTGCAGCTCGGCGGCTTCAATTTCTTCGGCCAACTGGTCGGCTTCCTTGCCCAATACCTTGGCGAATACGTCCAGAATATTGGCCACGTCGTGCAGCTCGGTGTTCTGGTTCAGCGAGATGCCTACGCGCACATCCTCAAAATAGCGGAAGTTGATGCCGGCGGCTTCGGCTTCCTTTTGCAGGGCCTGCTGCATTTCGGCGCTTTCGAGGCGCAGGTTCAGGGTATCGAAATAAGACGTGTTGGTTTGCTCGACGCCCAGTTTCTTCAGGCCGGCTTCCAGGGTCTGGGCCAGCAGGTGGGTATTAGTGGCAAACTGCTTGAGGCGCTGCGGGCCGTGGTACACGGTGAACATGCCGGCCAGCACGCTCAGCAGCACTTGGGCGGTGCAGATGTTAGAGGTAGCTTTTTCGCGGCGGATGTGCTGCTCGCGGGTTTGCAGGGCCATGCGATAGGCTTTGTTACCGGCTGCGTCGATGCTCTGGCCAATGAGGCGGCCCGGAATGACGCGCTTGAACTGCTCGCGGCAGGAGAAAAAGCCGGCGTGCGGCCCGCCGTAGCCCATCGGTACGCCGAAACGCTGGGAGTTGCCCACGCACACATCGGCCCCCAGCTCGCCGGGCGAGGTGAGGAGCGTGAGGGCCAGCAAATCGGCGGCCATCACCACGAAAACGTTGTTCTTCTGCGCCTGGGCGATGAAGTCTTTGTAGTCAAAAACTTCACCGTCGGCGGCGGGGTACTGCACCATGGCACCGAAGAAGCCTTCGTTGCTCAGGTCAATCTGGCGGTGGTCGCCTACTACCAGCTCGATGCCAACCGGCGTGGCGCGGGTGCGCAGCAGGTCGATGGTCTGGGGCAGCACCTGCTCCGATACGAAGTACTGGTTGGCACCCTTTTTCTTGGTCTGGCTATGCAGCATGTGCATGGCCTCGGCGGCGGCGGTGCCTTCATCCAGCAGGCTGGCGTTGGCGATTTCGAGGCCGGTGAGGTCGATGACGACCGTTTGGTAGTTGATGAGGGCTTCGAGGCGGCCCTGGGCAATTTCGGCTTGGTAAGGCGTGTAGGCGGTGTACCAGCCCGGGTTTTCCAGAATGTTGCGCTGGATAACTGGGGGCATGGTGGTGTCGTTGTAGCCGAGGCCGATGTACGACTTAAACACCTGGTTCTGGCCGGCAATCTGCTTGAACTTCGCCAAAAAAGCCCGTTCGCTGAGGGCGGCGGGCAGGTCGAGCGGTTTCTTCAGGCGGATGGCGGGCGGCACGGTTTCGGCGATAAGCTGCTCGATGCTGTCCACGCCGATGGTGCGGAGCATGGCGGCCTGGGCATCGGCCCCGGGCGCATTGTGGCGGGCTTCAAAAACGTCGACTGGCGAGAATTTCAACGACATAATGAGGGGAATAGATTGGTGGATAGCCGGTTAGGCGGGTGGGATTACAGAGTTTGATTCCGTAACAAAGGTACGCCCGAAACGTCCCGGCGAACTGTGGGTAAATCTGTAATTTTGGCTGTCTTATAGCAATGAAGACCGTCATGCAGAGCGCAGCGAAGCATCTTTACCGCTCAATGCAATTTAATTAACAGGTTTACTTCCTGCGGTAAAGATGCTTCGCTGCGCTCTGCATGATAGCCTACATCTCTCGCCTCACCCAATTCCCACCACTCCCACCCATGTCCCTCACCATCGGCCTCATCCGCGAAGGCAAAACCCCGCCCGATAAGCGCGTGCCCCTCACCCCCAAGAAATGCGGGGAAGCGCTGTCGGCCTTTCCCGGCCTGCGCATCGTGGTGCAGAGCAGCGCCATCCGTAGCTACACCGACCAGGAATACCGCGACCTCGACCTGGAAGTGCGCGACGATATTTCGGACTGCGATGTGCTGATGGGCGTGAAGGAGGTGCCCACCGACCAGCTTATTCCGAATAAAACATACCTCTTTTTCTCGCACACCGTGAAGAAGCAGCCGGCCAACCGCAAGCTGCTGCAGGCCGTGCTCGAAAAGAATATTACCCTGATTGACTACGAGCGGCTGACCAACGCCCAGGGTGAGCGCATTGTGGCCTTTGGGCGCTACGCCGGCATCGTGGGGGCCTATAATGGCCTGCTCACCTACGGCCGAAAGCACAGCCTCTATAACCTGAAGCCTGCCCACCAATGCGTGGACATGGACGACATGCAGGAGGAGTTTTTTAAGGTGAAGAAGCTGCCCCCCATTAAGATGGCCGTGACCGGCTCGGGCCGCGTGGCGCAGGGCGCGCTGGAAGTGCTCGACCGCATGGGCATCCGGCGGGTGAGCGTGTACGACTATCTGTACCTCAATTTCAACGAGCCGGTGTACACGCAGCTGCGCAGCTCCGACTACAACCGCCGCCGCGACGGCCGCGTGTGGGACACCTCCGATTTCCACCAGCACCCCGAGGAGTACGAGTCTACGTTCGGCAACTTCCTGCCCGTGACCGACCTGCTCATTGCCTGCGCCTACTGGCACCCGGCCGCCCCGCTGCTCTTCAGCGAAGCCGATACCCGGCGGCCCGATTTCCGCATCAATACCATTGCCGACGTGACCTGCGACGTGAACGGCTCGGTGCCCACCACCAAGCGTAGCAGCATCATCGCCGACCCGGCCTTCGACTACAACTCCGTCACCGGCGAGCTGGAACCGGCCTACTCCCGCCTGGAAAATATCACCGAGATGGCCGTGGACAACCTGCCCTGCGAGCTGCCCCGCAACGCCAGCCGCGACTTCGGCCGCCAGCTCATCGACATGGTGCTGCCCCACCTGCTGGGTAACGATGCCGAGGGCGTGATTGCCCGCGCCACCATCGCCAAAGGCGGCCAGCTGACGGAGCCGTACCAATACCTGCGCGACTACATGGCCGAGCCCGTGCGGGCCTAGCCGCTACACGCTCCGCAGCACTAGCCGCTACACGCTCCGCAGCATGGGATAGCGGGCCTGTACCAGCGAATTGAGGCCGTAGGCAATGAGGCCGGCGCAGTGGCCAGAAAGTCGAAGGCCTCATCGGTGCTGCCCACTGCGCCGGCCCGCGACTGCTGCCCCGCCTGCACAAAGAAATAGCCGATGATGCCCACCACAATGCCCCGGGCCGTGACGCCCACCTGCGCGGCCCGGAACACGAGGCGGTGCTCGGCGGCCGAAAGTTGGCGGGCACTTACATCCGACTGCAGCTGCCCCGAAAAGGCGCGGTACCCCTGGTACAAGCCGATGAAGATGGTGACCACACCCCCCACAATCAGGAGCCAGTCGCCCCCAGGCCAGCTCAGCACCTCGGTGGCCAGTGTTTTCGTGGCATCGGTGCCTGCGTCGGCGTGGCCCTGAAGGGCGAGCCTGGCGGCGTAGATAGCCAGGCCGCTATAGAAAAGCCCGCTGCACACATACCAGAACCGAAAGCTCAGCCCTTTCAGGCTGGTGCCTTTGCCCTCGGTATCGAGCAGCGCCTGCGCGAAGCGCCACAGAATGTAGCCGAGCAGGCCCAGTGCAATCAGGCCCAGCAGCACGCTGCCGCCGGGCACCTGCTGCAGGTGCTGCATGGCTTCCTGCTTGTCGGCACGGGCCCCACGCTGCACCCCCATAGCAGCCAAAAGCGCCAGCACGCCCATGAGCACATACACCACGCCAATGGCGGCAAAGCCGAGCTTCGCCAGCGCTTTAATGCCGGACGAAGGCAGGGGAGGAATAGTGGTAAGCAGCTTATCGGTGGCAGACATAACAACGGCAGAAGGCAAAATACTGCATTTTCTTACGCAGCAATCCGGCGCAAAGGTTGAGGCAGTGCCATGCGGATAGATGCAAAAAAGCCCCTTCTGCTGCCAGAAGGGGCTTTTTTTATTAATGAAACAAGGCGGTGGAATTGGGAAGGCGCGTTATTTCATCGGGGAAAAGTCAATTTAGAACGTGCGCTGGAACCAACCTTTGATGTCGTCGATGGTGTGGCCCGTTTTCTCCTGCAGGCGGCCGTACCACTCGTCCTGCTTGCCGTCTTCGTAGTCGAGGTCGTTGTCGGTGAGGTTGCCCCACTTCTGCTTGGCCTGGCCTTTAATCTGATTCCAGTCGCCGCGAGCTTTCAGCTCAGTGCTGTTGCCGGTGGCGGCAGCGCTGGCATCGTTGGTGGTGTTGCTGAACCAGTTTTTAATATCATCAATGGTTTCGCCGGTTTTTTCCTGCAGGCGGCCGAACCATTCGTCCTGCTTGCCTTCGCTGTAAGTCAGGTCGTCGTCGGTCAGGTTGCCCCATTTCTGCTTGGCGGCACCTTTCAGTTGGTTCCAGTTGCCGCGGCCTTGCAGCTCAGTATTGTCACCGATTTTATTGTTGTTAACGTCCATGATTGAAAGGGAAGTATAATTAGAAAGAAATGAGGGTGGGAGGGGAAGTAGTTGCGAGCTTTGTACGCAAGGCATTTGGGGCGCGTTGAGGACGCGGGACGAATGCCAGAATCTTACACCCCCATTGCTGCGCATCCGTAGCCCGGGCCGGCCACATTGCGGCAGCTGCTATAAATTGCCCGCTACGAGGCTGCCCAGAAGCACTATCCACAGGCCCGCGCCCACGCTGTAGCCGCCCCAGGCTCGGCCGCGCTTGCGGTGCTGGGCCTCTTCGCGGTAGGCGTGGCTGTAGGTAGGGTCGGCCAGCAGCCCGGGGTCGGGAGCCTTCAGGTTGGCCGCCGTTATGGCGTGAGGCGCCATGATAGCCGGGGCCATCACGCCCAGAAATGGCCCCCCGTAGAGCGTAGCAGCCAGCGAACCCCAGAACGGGCCGCCGCTGGTGTAGCTGCGGGCCGCATCCTGGCGGCCCTTGGTGCGGCGCTGGGCATCGCTCAGGCCCGGTAGAAGGTCGGACGTCAGCGGCTTTTCGGTTGCAGGGGCCGGGTGGAGCACCTCGCGGGTACCATTGGCATAGCGTACCAGAAACACGTCGGCCGTAGTCAGGCGCAAGGTGTCGGTGCCAGCGGGGGGCAGGTAAGTCAGGGCCAGGGGCGAGATGGTGAGCACCCGGCCCGGTACTTCGCTGCCATCGGCACATAGGATAACATCCGTAGTTCCGGCTGCCTGCGCACGGGCTTGGCCCACCCCGGCTAGGAGCAGCAGGAGCAGCAGGAGCAGCAAATGCCACAGGGCTGTGGGTTTGGCAATGGTGCGCATGACCTAGCGATGGCGGGCGTTGAAGCCAAGCATCAGGCTGACGCGGGTGCCGCCATTGCCCGGCACCACGGCCACGTTCACGGGGAAATTGATGCCGTTGGAGCGAAACGAGGTGCCCATGGCCAGTACCAGGTTGGCCCCCAGAGGCGTTAGGTTGGGGCCCACGCCGAACTCGAAGCCCTTGGCCCCGCGCATGCCCAGCAGGCCGCTCACGCTGGGCAGAAACTTGCCCTGCTCCAGCCCGCCCACCAGCGGCACGAATTCGACCAGCCCGCTCACCCCATTGGGCAGCCGAAACAGGCGGCTCTCGAACTGCCAGCCAAACTGCGTCAGGAAGGGGTTGAGGTCGGGAATGCTTTCGCGGGCCTTGTCCAGCACGTTGGCCGAGAGAATGGTGAAGCCAATGCGCGGCCCATCGAGCCGGATGGGCTCGTCCAGAATGGCATCGTCGGGCGACTGGTTATTAACCGTGGGCACATCGGCCGGGAAAGCCGTGTGTGCTGCTGCCGTCGATACGGGCACGCCGCCGCTGGCCGTTGCCGGGGGCGCGTTGAGCACTTCCTTGGTGCCGTTGGCGTAGCGAATCAGGAATACATCGGAGCGCCACACGCTGATGAGCGGGCCGTCGGGGTTGTCGGCGCGGCGGTATTTTACTTTTTAAGCACGCTAGTTAAAGCTATGCCCTTTAGGGCAAGACTTTAGTTGCTACTCACTTCCAGGCGTCGGGTACCTTTGTGAGATGAAGCAGCGAACAGGCAGCCATTCGGTTCACAAGCTGGAAGTGCATCTGGTGTGGAGCACAAAATATCGCTACCAGGTGCTGACGGGGGATGTGCAACTGCGCTGCCGGGACTTGCTGCGTCAGACGTGTAACACGCTGGATGTGTGCATCTTGAAAGGGGTAGTGAGCAAAGACCATATCCATTTGCACGTCTCGTATCCGCCCGCCTTGGCTGTGAGCGAATTAATGCGTCGCTTGAAGGGACGCAGCGCCAAGTTGCTCTTGCAAGAGTTTCCCGAGTTGAAGCGGCGGTATTGGGGCGGTCATTTCTGGGGCATTGGCTACGGGGCCTGGAGTGTCGGTAACATCACAGACGAGCTACTCGAAGCGTATTTGAATCATCACAAGGACCAGCCCAATGGGGACGAGAATTTCATTCTGGAATAGCCCACTTACAGTGGTTGTCTTTCAGTCGGCTTGAGCCGAAACCCGCGAATTTCATTCGCAATCCAAACCTATGGACTTACAGTCCATGGTCGTTTAGTTCGGAAGGCGTGATTTCGACCACCTTCACTGCAACTTCGTCGCCGTTGCGCTTGGTGAGCAAGTCCTGGGCGCAGGCCGGGCCAACCACCAGCAGCACCAGCAGGGAACACAATAGGAGTAGGCGTATATAAACATGGCGCGGGGGGCTAAGGGTGAAAACATGATGAAAGGTGGCGTATTCACTACCCGAATTCAACCGTATTTTGCACATTGTTAGACCTTATGCAGTGGGTGATTTTATTATTAAGTCGATGATTGATAGGTTTTAATGATGTGATAAAAGGATATTAATATGCGCTCCAAATAATCAAAAAAACCTATTTACGGCATCAATGGACGACCTGCGCACCGCGCTTCTCACCCTCAGCCCCGACGACCGGCGCGATTTCGGCCGCTTCATTCAGCGGCAGCGCCGTAAAACCATCGGCCGGCTCGATTCGCGCCTCTACGAGCTGCTGGTGCGGGTCAAAGAGCTGAAAATCGAGCAGCTCATCGCCCAGCTCTACCCCGCCGAGCCCAACCCCGTGGCCTACTACGCGCTACGTAAGCGCCTCATGCGCCACCTCACCGACTACCTGCTGCTGCGCCAGCGCCAGCTCGATACCGCCGCCGCCGCCACCGTGCGCGGCCACCTCACCCTGGCCCAGTACCTCTTCGAAGCCGGTATTCCGCGCCTGGCCTGGAATACCCTGCGCAAGGCCGAAAAGCTGGGCCGCGAAACCGAGCAGCACGAGCAGCTGAACGCCGTGTACAACCTCCAGATTCAGCACGCCAGCTCGCCCTACGCCGAGCCGCTCGACGAAATTCTGCCCCGCTACCGCCTCAACAAAAAGGCCGCCGACGAGGAGGAGCGGGCCAACATTGCCGACAGCCTGCTGCGCCAGCGCCTGCGCGAGTCGCGGGTGCGCGGCCGGGCCGTAGTGGCCGTCGATGCCATTCTGCAAAATATTCTGGCCGAATACGACTTGCTGGAAGCCTTCGCCCGCTCGCCCGCGCTACTCAGCCGGCTCATGTCCATCACGCGCAACGCCATGCTGGTGCGGCGCGATTTCACGTCGTTTGCCGTGTTTATTGAGCGGTGCTACAACCTTATGGAGCGCCGCCACGGCTTTGCGCCGGCCCAGCGCGGGCACCAGCTCAAGCTGCTCTACATGCTGGCCCACGCCCTGTACCGCTCGCGCCGCTTTGCCGAGTCGGTGGCATATCTGGAAAAAGGTGCTGCCCTGCTGAGCGCCGGGCCGGGCCGTCCGTTCAGCGAGTTTACGCCGCGCTTCACCTTCTTGCTTGCGGCCAACTACGCGTTTTTGCGCCGCAATGCCGAAAGCATTGGCCTGCTCGAAGCCGCTTTGCGCGGCCCCAAAGCCCTCACTGCCGCCGACGACCTCACCGCCCGCCTCCAGCTCACGTTTCACTACTTCGCCGAAGGCCAGTTTGCCAACGCCAACCAGGCCCTGCTCAGCCTGAACCGCACCGACCACTAGCTGGAGCAGCACCTGGGCCTGGAGTGGCTGCTGAACCGCAACATCGGCGAAATGCTCATTCAAATCGAGCTCGACAACGCCGAGCAGGCCCTGACCCGCCTGCGTACCATCGAGCGCACTATCCGCGACCTGTTTCCCGCCGTGCCCGCCGACGCGGCTACCGCTACCGAAGCCGTGCCCGCCGGCGGCCCCTATCGCCCCGTGCTCACCTATCTGAGCCTGGTGCGCGAGCTCATCGAAAACCCCGCCACCGCGCACACCCACGACTTCGGCAACCGGGTAACGCACCTACCTCCGTTCATTTCCCAGGAGCGCGAAGATTTGCAGGTCATCAGCTTCTACTCCTGGCTGCGCGCCCGCACCCTGGGCCGCCCGTATTACAACGTGCTCCTGGAAATTGCCAATGCCTGAGCATTTCGCATAAAGAAGCCCCGCGCAATTTCCTGCGCGGGGCTTCTTTCATAATCAGGGCCGGCTGAAATTACTTCTTGGCGGCAGCCTGCATGTTGTCTTTGGTCTGCTGGGCCGATTTGGCGGCGGCGTCGCCCATGGCGTTCATTTTGTCGCCGGCGGCGTTCATTTTGG
Organism: Hymenobacter siberiensis; assembly: GCF_018967865.2. NCBI lineage: Bacteria > Pseudomonadati > Bacteroidota > Cytophagia > Cytophagales > Hymenobacteraceae > Hymenobacter > Hymenobacter siberiensis. The sequence continues at coordinate 4,420,138 of NZ_JAHLZY020000001.1, read as the reverse complement.
CGTTCATCTTGGCACCGGCGGCATCCATTTTGTCACCAGCGGCTTCCATTTTGGCATCCATTTTGGCACCAGCGGCTTCCATCTTGGCATCCATTTTGGCACCAGCGGCATCCATCTTGGCACCGGCATTCTGCATGCCTTCTTTCATGTTGGCCGAGGCGTTGTCGACGGCAGCGCCGGCGGCGGCACCAGCTTCGGTAGCTGACATGGCAGTGCTATCGGTCACGACCGTAGCGGTGGTACCGTCGGTGGCCACGGTGGTTTCGGTGGTTTTGGTCTGCTCGCAGGCAGTGGCGGTGAAGGCAACGGCGGCGGCTACGAACAGTGCTTTAACGGAAATTTTCATGGTCTGTGGATTTGAAAGTGAGATTTGACCGTTAATCAATACTAGTCAAAAAGGTAACCCATCCGCTAAGTTGGCCTGCGCCCGGGCCAGCCGCCCCAAACCGCTTAGCTAACTTTTATCGGCCGGTAGCAGTATAGCCCTCACGCATCTTTTCAATCTCGCATTCCCATGGATTCCACCGCCGCCACTCCGCAAACGCCCGCCACGCCCGCCGTGCCCATGACTGTTAGCGACCAGCAAAATACCGCCCTGCTCGACGATACGCTCACGTTCCTCACGGCCAGCACGCCCACCAACTCCGGCCCGGAGGGCATCGTTGAAATTGAGCGCTGGGCTGCCGTGCTGGCCGCCTCCGAACGCACCGGGCTGGCCAAAATCAAGCAGGAGCTCGGCCAGCTCAGCGATATGCTGGCCGATGCCAAAACGCCCGCTCACGACATCGCCGAAATCCTCGCCAGCCTGGGGGCCGAAACCGCCAAAGTAGCCGAAGAGGCCGGCGGAGACTACGCCGCCCCGCTCACCAACCTGAGCAAGCAGCTCATTAAAGCCGGTAATACGCTCTCGAAGTAGCCGGCTCCGCCTCGCCGTAACCATTGTAGCGCGAACTTTGTAGTTCGCGTCCTCGCAGCTGCCCGGAAAGTTCCGGCTGGCCGCGTGGCGACGCGAACCACCAAGTTCGCGCTACTGCTTTTTCTATGGCCCCTCTCACCCCCGCCGACCTGCTGCCCTACGACCCGTTTGACGGCATGCGCTTCGGCCCCGAAACCTGCTTCCTCAGCGGCCAGCCCGTGGGCCCCGACGATACCGTGCCCGTGTTCGCCGAATGGCTGCAAACCCGGTATAATCTGGCCGAGCGCCCCATTCAGCTCCTCGACCAGCGCACCGTCCTCATCAAGGATTTGCGCCTGCCCGCCGCCCCCGCCGCCCGCCAGCGCATCGAAGAGCTGGAGAGTAGGGTAGCGGCGGCCGCCGCGCAAGGCCCCGCCGCCCTCCGCGCCCTCGGCGATGACACGCTGTTCCTCTGGATGGGCAAAATGTTCTACGGCATCTTCATTACTGAGCTCCTGAACGAGTTCGAACCCCTGATAAAGCCCAAGTACCCGCTGGCCGAAAACGCCGCGCTGGTGCGCCGCTTCCAGGCCTTTTTTCAGCTGCTGCAGGGCCTGCGCGTGTCTACCGAATACGCCGATTTCGTGCCCGGCTCCGTTTTCGTCCTCGAAGCCGACCCCGCCGAGGACGTGACACCCTTCGAGTACGACGACGACCTGAATACCCTCGTTTTCAGCATTAAGCTCGATAAAACCGTACTGGTTGCCTGTCTGGTCGATATCGCCTTGGTAGGCCAGGCCATGCGCAAAGTCTACGCCGATGCCCAGCGCCCCCTGCACCCCGTGCAGATTGCCGAGTTCAAGGCCCGCGTGTACTATGCCGCCCACCTGCTGCACGTCGTGCCCGATATCTACCCGCGTCACCCGCGCCCCGGCGACACCCAAATCGTGTTCGACGCCCTCATCGACGACGTGACCGGCGCCATCTTCAACCCCTGGGAGAACAGCGCCTACACCCAAACCCTGGCCGAAATGTGGCAGCGCTGGAACATCTCCCTCGCCGACGTAGTAGCCAAACCCGCCGAGCCGCTGACGCTGCTTTACAACCAGGACGGTACCCCGCGAGAGCTGAAGCACTGGCCGCCAGTTTCAAGCGAAGCATGAGTTCCTTCAAAAACAATCATCAGGCTCTCCCTCTCCGCAGGAGAGGGGCCGTGCCCGGCAGGGGCCAGGGGGTGAGATTACTCGTCTGGGCAATCATATTATCAATATTGCCGCTCACCAGCTGCCTCCGCCTGCTCAAGCCGCCGCACGATTTTGCCTACTACCACCCCGGCCCCGTCCCCAACTATGCCGAGGACAGCAACTGGGCTGCCCTGCCTACCCGCTGCGACCCGGCCGATGCCGTGCCCCGCAAAACCACCCTGCGCGACCAGCAGGCAACGGCCGAAGCCGACGTGTTTTTCGTGCACCCCACTACTTACTTCTGGCGCGGCTCCTGGAACGCCAGCGTGGCTAATGCCCGCCTCAACTGCTATACCGACCGCAGTGCCATCCGCAAGCAGGCCACCGTGTTCAACGCCACCGCCCGTATCTACGCCCCGCGCTACCGGCAGGCCACGCTATATTCCTTCTTCGATTCTACCGCCGAAGGCAGCAGCCGCAAAGCCCTGGCCCTGGCTTACGCCGATGTGCGCACCGCTTTCCAATACTACCTCGCGCACTACAACCAGGGCCGCCCCATCATCATCGCAGGCCACAGCCAGGGCACCGACCACGCCACCCGCCTCCTCCACGAGTTCTTCGATAACGACCTCAAGCTGCGCCGTCAGCTCGTAGCCGCCTACCTCATTGGCTTCAGGGTGCAGCCGCATGAGTACCAGACCATTCTACCCTGCGCCGATTCGCTGTCCACGGGCTGCTTCGTGGCCTACAATTCCGTGGCCACCGGTAACGAATTCCCGCCCTTCAGCCACGTTGCCGTCACCAACCCCCTCACCTGGACCACCGATACCGCGCGGGCTCCTGCCAGCCTCAACCGGGGCGGCGTCAGCCAGTGCTTCAAGCGTATCGACCCGCACGTAACCGATGCTAAAATCCACGACGGCCTCCTTTGGGTCACGCCACCCAAACCCGGCGGCTACCCGCGCTTCCTGCTCCCCGGCGAGCTCATCCTCCGCCACTCCTTCCACATCGCCGACTACTCCCTCTTCTACATGAACCTGCGCGAGAATGCGCAGGCGCGGGTGCGGGCGTGGCAGCTAAGAAGCAAGTAAGTCACGCTCGAATTGAGTCCGCAAATTCGTGATTTGAGTGTCAGGATTATTATGGTTGAAGACATCCATTGACTTCCAAAAATTCGCTTCATCGAACCCCGCAAAATCATTCACGGAAGCAAGGGCCAAATTATGTAGCTGGTATGCCACCGGGCCGGCAAATCTACCAAGTTTCATTGCGCGGGTATCATCCGTCAACGGAGTAGGAACGGAGCGAATGTTTAATAGAAAGTTATATAGATAGGACTTACGCAGTTGAAGCACTAACCAACTGAAAAACAGCAATATAATAAATATATGTCTTTAATGCAAGTCATTGATTTTCAGGTTACATAGCTTTTTAAGTGCGTAAGTCCTAATAGAATGCCTCAGTAAGTGGCTTTGCGTAGGTTGTCCATCCTGCAAGTAAAGTATAAAAAAAGCCCCGCCGGCACAATGCCAGCGGGGCTTTCAATTTAGCAGTCAGCTGCAATTAAGCGCCGATAGCCACACGCTTGAAGTCCGAAACCGTCATGCCTTTCGACTTGCTGTCGAGCAGCTGGGCGATGGTCATCGAGCTGTCTTTTACGAACTCCTGGTTCAGCAGGGTGTTGTCCTTGTAGAACTTGTTGAGCTTGCCCTGGGCAATTTTCTCCAGCATCGCCTCGGGCTTGCCTTCGGTGCGGGCCTGCTCTTTGCCCACTTCAATCTCACGCTCAGCAATGGAAGCATCCACACCGTCTTTGTCAACGGCAATGGGCTTCATGGCCACAATTTGCATGGCTACGTCGCGGCCCACGGCAGCAGCGTCGGCGTCGCCCACGTTCTTCAGGCCCACGAGTACGGCCTTCTTGTTGTCGGAGTGCACGTACGAAGCCACTTTCTCAGCGGTCAGCGTAGCGTAAGTCACTTCCAGCTTCTCGCCGATTTTGCCCATCAGGTCCGTCACGTGCTCCTGAATGCTCTGGCCGTCCGCAGCTTTGGCAGCGAGGATGTCCTCTTTCGTGCTCGCGTCGATGCGCACGGCCGTGTCCAGAATTTGCTGAGCCAGCTCACGGAAGTTAGCCACTTTAGCTACCGACTCGGTTTCGCAAGCCAGTGCCACCAGTTTGCCTTGGGTGCCGTCTTCGCTCACGCTCACCAGCACGAGGCCTTCCGACGTCTCGTTCTCGGCGCGCTTGTCAGCGATTTTCTGGCCGTGCTTGCGCAGAATGTCGCGGGCGGCTTCGAAATCGCCGTCGGCTTCCACCAGTGCTTTTTTGCAATCCATCATGCCGGCACCGGTCATGGTGCGGAGCTTATTTACGTCTGCGGCGGTAATAGCGGCCATTGGAAGTAGCGCGGACTTTTAGTCCGCGAATTAAGTGAATGGTTATTTTTGAGAAGAGTCGCGGACTAAAAGTCCGCGCTACAAAATAAAAAAGGGAACCTTCGGAGCCTAGACTACGCGAAGGTTCCCTTTTTTCAAAGAGCTAAGAAGAGATTATTCCTCGTCAGCAGCCGTTTTTTCGGCGATGGCAGCCTCGTCGGCTTCCTTACGCTCAGCATCTTCTTTGTCAACTTTGCGCTCCGACAGGCCGTCTTCGATGGCCTTGCCAATCACGCTCACGATGAGCTGAATCGACTTCGAGGCGTCGTCGTTGGCAGGAATCGGGAACTGTACCAATTCGGGGTTCGAGTTCGTGTCGCAGATAGCGAAAACCGGGATGCCCAGCTTGTGCGCTTCTTTAACTGCGATGTGCTCGCGCTTCACGTCCACGATGAACAGGGCAGCGGGCAGACGGCCGAGGTCGGCGATACCACCGAGTACGCGGTCCAGCTTGGCACGCTCACGCGTCATCATCAGTTTCTCACGCTTGGCGAGAGCGGCGTAGGCCGTGTTCTCTTTCACCATTTTGTCGATGGTGGCCATCTTCTTCAGGCTCTTGCGAACCGTAGCGAAGTTGGTGAGCATGCCGCCCAACCACCGGTCGGTGACGAAAGGCATCTTCAAACGCTCGGCTTCGGTGGTTACGATTTCCTGCGCCTGCTTTTTGGTGGCTACGAACATGATTTTGCGGCCGCTCTTCGCAATGTTGCGAATAGCAGTGGCTGCGTAATCAAGCGAAACCAACGTTTTGTTGAGGTCGATGATGTGGATGCCGTTCTTCTCCATGAAGATGTACGGCGCCATTTTGGGATCCCACTTGCGGGTGAGGTGACCAAAGTGGGCACCTGCGTCGAGCAGGTCCTTATAAGTCGTCTGAGCCATGATAGTATCCTCCTGGTTTTAGCGTTTCGAGAACTGGAACGAGCGACGAGCCTTGCGCTTGCCGAATTTCTTGCGTTCCACCATGCGCGGGTCGCGGGTGAGGAAACCTTCCTTCTTTAAAGCAGGACGGGTTTCTTCGTTGTCGCTAACCAGAGCTTTGGTGATTGCAAGCCGGATAGCTTCGGCCTGAGCCGAAATGCCGCCGCCTTTCACGTTCACTTTGATGTCGTACTGGCCGACTTGCTCAAGAATTGCCAGGGGCTGGTTGACCACGTTCTCCAGCAACTCGTTGCTGAAATACGCCTTCATGTCCCGGTCATTGATAGTGATATTCCCTTGCCCGGCCTGCATGTAAATGCGGGCCACCGAGGTTTTTCTTCTACCAGAGGTGTTGGTAATTGCCATTAGGTTAAAAAAAAGTGAAAATGTGCTTGATGTGATAAATGTGGAAATGAAAACGAAGAGGAATTTCTCACATTTTCACATTGAACCACATTTCCCACATCTAAAGAATTACAGGTTTTTCAGTTCGATAGCAACGGGCTGCTGCGCCTCGTGCGGATGCTGGTCGCCGGCGTACACGTACATGTTGCGGTACTGGGCCGAGCCGAGCTTGTTGCCCTGCAGCATGCCTTTCACGGCGTGCTCGATTACACGACGCGAATCGCGGTTCATCTGCTCGCGCACGGTGCGACGCTTCTGGCCGCCGGGGTAACCCGAGTGCGTGATGTAGACCTTCTCGGTCATTTTTTTGCCCGTTACGCGCAGGTTGTCGGCGTTGATAACGATGACATTGTCGCCGCAATCAGCGTTGGGCGTAAACGAAGGCTTGTGCTTGCCACGCAGAATGTTGGCAATCTGCGAGCAAACGCGGCCCAGAGGGGCGACGCTGGCGTCTACGATAACCCAGCTCTTCTGGGCGTTGGCCTTACTGACGTGGGTCGTCTTGAAGCTCAGGTGGTCCATGAGTCGAAAAAAAGGTATGCTAAACTATTGAATAAGAGTACGGAGCCGTTGAGGCTCCGGGAAAAACGGACACAAAGGTACTGATTTATCGGGAAATAGACAAATGCAGACAAGTAGTTTTTCTGTAAAAGATTAGGAGCGTACACCAAGCGGTAGCCCGCGTAGGCTATTGAGGGCTGCTGGCCCAGCCACCGGCCGGCGAGCGAGAATTGGGGATTAAGTAGGGGCCTGATGCGTGTGCGTGTATTTTTACGGTTTGCTATTGCCTATGCCTTACGCTACCGTTGTGCCGGTTTCTGCTGTTTCTGCCCGCCGCGCCCGGCTGCTGCGGGCCGGGCTATTCGCATTGTCGCTCACGGTGGCATTTTTCACCAAAGGCACGTATGATTCGGGCGACAGCATCAAACATTACCTTTTTGCCCGGTATGCGTTTGCCCACCCGCTAAATTTTCTGGATTCGTGGGCGAAACCCCTGCTCACGCTGCTGGCGGCAGGGCCGGCACAGGCCGGTTTTATGGGCATGAAGGCATTTCAGTGCGTGGTGGTGGCGGCTTCGGCCTGGTGCGCTTTCCGAATTGCGCAGGCCTTGCGGCTGCCCGTGCCAGAGCTGGCCATCCTGTTCGCCTACGCGGCTCCGGACTACTTTCTGATACAGTTTTCCGGCCTCACCGAGCCGTTGTTTGGGCTGGTGCTGGTGGGGGCGGTGCGGCTGGCCGTGGCCAAACGGCCGGGGTGGTCGGCGGCGGTGGTTTCCCTGCTGCCATTTGTCCGTTCCGAGGGCTTTATTCTGATTGGCATCTGGGTGGTGTACCTGGCGTGGCAGCGGCAATGGCGCAGCTTGCCGCTGGTGCTGCTGGGCTACGTGGTGTACAGTGGGATAGGCGCGGTGGCTTTTGGTGAGCTCGGCTGGGTGTTCGGGCACAATCCGTACGACACCATTTCGGCATACGGGCACGGCGAGTGGAGCCACTTTCTGCTCAATATTCCCAACCTGCTGGGCTGGGTTCTCACCGGCTTGTTTGTGCTGGGGGGCGGGCGCATGGTGCGCGATTTGGGCCGGCCCACCCGGCGCCAGTCGCCGCTGTTTCTGGCCGAGCTGCTGTTGGTATACGGCAGTATTACGGTGTTTATAGCTGCTCATACTGTCTTCTGGGCCAAGGGATTATTTAATTCGGCGGGGCTGGCGCGGGTGCTGGCCGGCATTGCGCCCCTGGCCGCCGTGGTGGCCCACAATGGCCTGGCCCAGTTCACCGAATGGACCCGCACCGAAACGGTCCGCCGCCGGGTGCGCCTGGTGGCAACCGTGGCGGTAGTCGGCTGGCTCTTTACCGGGGCCCGCAATGCTATTCGGCCGGCGCGCGATTTCAGCCGCGCCCCCGACCAGGAACTGGCCCAACGCGCCGCCGGCTGGCTGCAGCAGGCGTACGCGGGGCAGCCGCTGCCGCCCATCGCTTTCACGGCTCCCTACGTGGCCCCCGCGCTGGGTATCGACCCGTTTGACGCCGCCCACTGCCCGCCCTTAACCCAAGACTTTCAACCCATTCTGGAAACGCTGCCAGTGAACTCCCTGGTCGTCTGGGACGACGTGTATGCGCAGACCGAAGCCCACATTCCGCTGGAAATGCTGCAGCAAAACCCGGCCTTCCGCCTGCGCTGGCAAGATGCCCTTGTGCGGGATGCGACTCACCCCGACCGGGGAACCTGCCAGCTGGCGGTGTTCGAGCGCATTAAGTAAGCGCTGCAGGCTATTGAATTTCAGCCTTGTAGGGGCGGCACGTTGGTAGTAGAACAGGATGTGGTAGAACGCTAAAGCCCCATTGGGCCGACACTCGCTAAATGAGCGTCGGCCCGATGGGGCTCCTGTTCAATAATTCTGTTGCCGGCTACCGGGCTTATGCCAGCTGCCGCAACGCTTCTACCAGCACCCGAAAATCTTTCGGGTACGGCGCTTCCACGCTGATTTCTTCGCCATTGAGGCCGGTGAACTGGAGCTTGAGGGCGTGCAGGGCAAAGCGCTTGATGAATGGCTGCTCTTCCTCGCCCTCCTTCATATTGAATTTTTTCTTCAGCGAAGACAGGAAAAAATCCTCTCCGCCGTAGTCTTTATCGCCGATAATGGGGGCCTGCAGGTACATCAGGTGCAGGCGAATTTGGTGCATGCGGCCGGTGACAGGCTCGCAAAGAATGAGCGAGTGGCGGGTGAAGTTTTCGAGGGTGGTGAAGTAGGTTTCGGCGGCTTTGCCCTTGTAGGCGAGGCGCGCTTTGCCGCGCGTGGTGGTTTCGATGCTGCGCTCCACCAGCTGGTGGTCGAACTGCGGGGTGCCCCACACGGCCGCGTGGTACTGCTTTTTTACCTCGCGGTTCTCAAACTGCATGGCCAGGTGGCGGTAGGCGGCCGGGTTTTTGGCGAAGGCCAGCGCGCCACTGGTTTCGCGGTCGAGGCGGTGGGCGGCCTGAATATCGTCGTGGTGCTGGCGGGCCAGGCGCAGCATGTTGGGCGCGCCGCCCACCCGCTCATCGAGCGTGGCCAGAAACGGCGGCTTATTGACGACGAGGTAATCGTCGTTTTCGAAAATAACGAGGTCGGAGAAATTCGGGAGCTTCATAAGAGGCTGCAAAGGTAGCCGGTAGGGACTTGGGGTCCCCGTCATGCAGAGCCCAGCGAAGCATCTTTACCGCGCAAGTAAATAATTGCTGCCTGCGGGCAAGATGCTTCGCTGCGCTCTGCATGACCTTATCAGGCCGCGCTTCCCTAAGTCCCCATTTTCGGCTTATTCAGCTTGAATTCCAAGGTGGTGCCCTCGCCCACGGTGCTTTTTACCTTGATGGCGGACTTGTGGGCCTCCACAATGTGCTTGCTGATGGCGAGGCCCAGGCCGGAGCCGCCCGACTCGCGGGAGCGGCTTTTATCGATGCGGTAGAACCGCTCGAAGATGCGGCCCTGGTGCTCGGGGGCGATGCCCGCGCCATCGTCGCGCACGGCAATGCGCACCGCGCGGCCGCTTTCGACCAGCGATACCACCACGCGGCCCTTATCGCGGCCGTACTTGATGGCGTTGTCAATCAGGTTGATGAGGACCTGGCGGATCCGGTTGCGGTCGGCCACTACCAGCAGGCCGGTTTCGGGCAGGCTGGGCGGGAATAGCTCCAGGTGCGTGCCGCGCCGGGCAGCCTGTTGCTCCAGCAGCTCAAATATCTCGCGCACCAGCACAATCAAATCGAAGCGCTGGCGGCGCATGCGCACCACGCCTTTTTCGAGTTGCGCGATGGTGACCAGGTCCTGCACCAGGGCATCGAGGGTGTCGAGGCTGGCGGCGGCTTTGCGCAAAAACTTGCGGCGGGTGGCGAGGTCAATCTCGTCGTCCTCATCATCGAGAATGGTGTGCACGAAGCCTTGGGCGGCAAACAGCGGCGTTTTGAGTTCGTGCGATACATCGGCCAGAAACTCGCGGCGCAAGGCCTGCAGGCGCACCAACTCGTCGAGTTCCTGCTGGCGGCGCTCGGCCATCTGCAGGATTTCGTCGCGCACGCGCTTCACCGGTTCGGGACGGAACAGGAACTTGTTGCTCAGCCGCTTAAATTCCTTGCGTTTGATGTGCTCCAGGCCCGCGTAAATACCGTTGATTTCCTTGAAAATCAAGGCTTCGAACGACAGGTATATCAGTAGAAAGCATGCCGCCACCGTGACGCCCGCCGCTAAAAAAGCTTCCCGAAACGGCAGCGTGGGGCCAATGCGAGCATAAGTAGTGAGCACGCCCGCCACCAGCAGCGCAATGAGAATGGCAATGGTGCGAGAGGAGAGGTTCATTTATTAATATGAGAAATGTACGGGATGGGAAAATGTGAAAATAAGCCGGTTTACTGGACGGTCAATTTCCACATTTCCCCATCCCGCACATTTCTCACATTTAAAGAATCAGTCCGCGTTGAACTTGTAGCCCACGCCCTTGATGGTCTGAATGTGGTGGTCGCCCACCTTCTCGCGCACTTTGCGCACGTGTACGTCCACGGTGCGGGCCAGCACAAACACGTCGTTGCCCCAGATATTCTGAAGCAGCTCTTCGCGGTTGAACACCTTGTGGGGCGAGGCGGCCAGGAAGGCCAGCAACTCAAACTCCTTCTTGGGGAGGGTTATTTTTTTACCCTCCTGGTACACGGCAAAGGCGGTGCGGTCGATGCGTAGGCCGTTGATGTCGATGGCATCGACGGCCGCGTGGGGGTCTTGGTCGCGGCGCTTCACGGCGGCCAGGCGGCCCAGCAGGGCACGGGGCTTGATGGGCTTGGCGATGAAATCGTCGGCTCCGGCCTCAAAGGCGGCCACTTCGGAGAACTCCTCAGCCCGGGCGGTGAGGAAGAGGATGTAGGTATCCTTAAACTTGGGGTTTTCGCGCAGTAGGCGGCAGGTGGCAATGCCGTCTAGGTTGGGCATCATCACGTCGAGCAGGATGATGTCAGGGTGAAACTCGGCGGCTACTTCCATGGCTTTGCGGCCATCGGAGGCGGAAGCGGTTTGGTAGCCTTCCTTCTTCAGGTTGAACTCCAGCAGCTCGACAATATCCGGGTCGTCATCAACCACGAGAATCTTATACACGGGCGTTTTGGCAGCAGTCACGGCGTTTGGGGCTTAGGTGAAGCGGGGCAATGTTTCCGCAAAAGTACCGCTCCCGGCGGCCGTCATCATGTTACGATTATGTGACCACCGATTAAGTGGATTTCAACGAATTGAACGGATTCTGTGGTCTAGTTGGCCAGGTTCAGCTTCCACTTCAGGCCCTGGTAGCGCACCATGTCCACCTTCACGGTGCCCACAAACATCTCGGCCTGAAACAGCACCGGAATCTTATTACGGTCGTCGGAGAGGTAGACCGAAATGGCGTTTTCGCCCCGGAACAGCTTGTTGTTCGGCATTCTGGGCACCAGCTTGAAGGCGCGCACATCGCCGGCCTTGGTTTCCACCACTTCGCGGCCCTTGTACACCACGTCGAGGATAAAGTTGTCGCCGTCGAAGTAGCCGGGCATCCGCACCACGTCGCCCACTTTCATGCGGTCGAAGTTGATGGTGCGCAGGTAATAGAAGCCGCTCACCAGCTCCAGGGTGTTGTTGGCCACCTTCACGGTGGTGTGCTTGGGATTCTCTTTGTCGTGGTCCTGCACTTCGGCAATGTCGTGCAGGTGGTCGAACTCAACGGTTTCCTTCTTGCGGTAGTTCTTCTCTGCAATGTCGCGCTGGGCGCGCAGGGGCAGAATGCTGGCCGTGTCGATGTAGGCGCGCCACTGGTCGCGGATGCGCAGGAAAAAATCGAACGAGCCGGTGGTTTTGCCGCTCACGGTGGCCTTGTAGCAGGGCCGGTCGTTCACGCGCTCCAGGCTGCCGCCGGTTTCTACGGTGGCCTCGCCGCCGTTAATCAGGCCGTAGTGAACGGTGTATTTAATGGTTTCGCCCCGCCCGAAGCTGGACTGTGGAACGTTGCGCACGGCATCGCCAGGGCCCAAAGCCGGTTGCGCGGCAACCAATAGCAGCAGGACAGCAGGAGTAAAGAGTAACCAGCGGCGCGTCATAGCAATAACTATAATAAAAAGAAGGAGCAGCCTGACCCTACACAAACCTGATGCCAGCCCCAAAGCTAAGGTAAAGGTACGAACGTAAAAAAAAGCCCGCTGCGGTGGCAGCGGGCTTTGGATTATTTACGGAAGGCGCAGCTGTAATTACAGCGTGTCCTCGCCATCCTCCGGAATGCTCATGTCCACGGGAATCACGGCATCGTCGCCCTTGGCCATGTCGCGGATTTTCTTCTCGATTTCGGCCGCCAGCTCGGGGTTGTCGAGCAGCAGGGTTTTCACGGCTTCGCGGCCCTGGCCAATCTTGGTTTCGCCGTAGTTGAACCACGAGCCCGACTTACCGATGATGCCCATATCAACGCCCAGGTCCACAATCTCGCCGACTTTGGAAATACCCTGGCCGTAGATGATGTCGAACTCGACCACCTTGAAGGGCGGCGCTACTTTGTTCTTCACCACTTTCACCTTGGTGCGGTTGCCGGTCACGTTGTCCTTGTCCTCCTTAATCTGGCCGATGCGGCGGATGTCGAGGCGTACCGAAGCGTAGAATTTCAGGGCGTTACCACCGGTCGTGGTTTCGGGGGTGCCGAACATCACGCCGATTTTTTCGCGGAGCTGGTTGATGAAAATGCAGCAGCAGCCGGTTTTGTTGATGGTGCCGGTGAGCTTGCGCAGGGCCTGGCTCATGAGGCGGGCGTGCAGGCCCACTTTTGAGTCGCCCATGTCGCCTTCCAACTCAGCTTTGGGCACGAGGGCGGCCACGGAGTCAATCACGATGATGTCGATGGCACCGCTGGAAATTAGCTGGTCGGCGATTTCGAGGGCTTGCTCGCCGTTATCGGGCTGGGCGATAAGTAGGTTGGTGGTGTCGATGCCGAGCTTCTCGGCGTAGGATTTGTCGAAGGCGTGCTCGGCGTCGATGAACGCGGCCATGCCGCCTTTCTTCTGCGCCTCGGCAATCATGTGCATCGTGAGCGTGGTCTTACCCGACGATTCCGGGCCGTAAATTTCAATGACCCGGCCCCGGGGCACGCCGCCAATGCCGAGAGCAATATCGAGCGAGAGCGAGCCGGTGCTGATGCTCGGAATGTCGGCCACTTTATTGTCGCTGAGCTTCATTACGGTGCCTTTACCGTAGGCCTTGTCCAGCTTATCCAGGGTGAGCTGGAGGGCTTTCATTTTTTCGGCGGCGGTGTTCACTTCGCCTTTTTCAGCCTTTTCAACTTTATCGGCCTTGGGAGCCGCTTTGGTAGCTAGTGCCATGTGGGGGTATTTAAGAAAAACGGGTTAGGTTTGGTAAAGTTAACGGTTTTGGCCGGGTCGCAATCGAATAAATCTATTCCTCGGTAAAGGCACTGAATGGGCTGTTTTGCGGCGGCTTTTTCTAACATAAGGGTTAGTAGTTTGGTGCCGTTGAGAGGCGAAATATATGAGGAATTATCTAAAAATATTAGTTGGTCTTGTGGCTGTGCTAATTAGAGTAGAAACAGCGCAGGCGCAACTGGATAATCGGGCGTTTACTTCGCCTGCACCCGGCCGCGATTGGGCTAGAATGGCGGCTATTGATTCTGTGAAAACGGGAGTTGGTGGCGTTCCTGTTGGTGGCGACTTACGGCTCTCACTCAACTCCTTCACCTTCTTCAAAGACAATGAATACTTCAACAAGATTGTCGACGGTTATACGCTCTTCGGTACCCAGCTAAACCCCCAACTCGTCTATTATCCAAGTAAAGACCTGCGCCTCGAAGCGGGTGTGTTGCTCTGGAAAGACTTCGGCAACCCGCAGTTGAAGCAAGTGCGCCCGACGTACCGCGCCACCTGGACCACGGGGCACCACCAGTTCATTCTGGGGAATATCCGGGCCAATCTCAACCACAACTACATCGAGCCGCTGTTCAACTTCGAGCGAGTGATGCAGAATCCGCTGGAGGAAGGCCTACAATACCGCTACCTGGGCAACCGGCTGTTTATGGATTTCTGGGTGGACTGGCAGCGGCAACAGTACCGCTACAGCAATTATCAGGAGGAAATTGCGGGCGGGCTCAGCAGTAGCTACCAGCTCAGTAGCGACGGAAGCAACTGGCAAGTTTCAGTGCCGTTCCAGTTCACGGCCATCCACCACGGTGGGCAGATTGACACACTCGACAAACCGCTGCAAACCTTGCTTAATGAAGCTGTCGGCATCACCGTTCAGCGCCAAATAGGCAGTTCACTCATTCGCGGTCTGCGCTTCAACGGCTACGTGCTCGGTTTTCAGGACAACTCGCCCACGCAGGGCCAGAATCCCTTCAAATACGGCCGGGGCCTGTACCTGAACACCACCCTCGAGACCCGCTACGCCGACGTGATGCTGAGCTACTGGCAGGGCTCGCGCTTCATGGCGCCGCTGGGGGGCGACTTGTACCAGAGCGCCTCGCGCACAGTGTCGAACCCGGAGTATCTGGACCGCCAGCGTAAGATTCTGCTGGTGCGGCTGCTGCGCGACTTTCGCATTTCCGATGCGGCGGCGCTCACCGTGCGCGTCGAGCCGCTGTATGATTTCAATGCCCAGCTGCTGGATTTCTCATTTGGCGTGTACCTCAATTTCCGGCAGGAGTGGCTGCTGGGCAACGTAGGCAAGCGCGTACGGGTGGGGCAGTAAGGCAGTGGCATAAGCTTTAGCTTGTGCGTGTTAACGTTAGCACGCACAAGCTAAAGCTTATGCCGCATCCCGTGTCAGCCAGAATCGTTGAATCTGGTTCAGCGCATCAGAATTGAGGAACCAGAGCGGCCGTTTGGGCGGCGGCTCCAGCTGAAAGCCCACGGCGCGGGCTACGGCCTGTCCGCGCACGTTGTTGGCATAGCAGCGCACCAGCAGACGCTGGCTGCCCATCGCAGTGAACCCAAAGTCGATGATGGCCCCCAGCGCCTCGCGGGCGTAGCCGTAGCCCTCGGCGGCAGCAGCCAGGTAGTAGCCAATCTCGGCCTGGCCCTTCTGTTGGGGCATAAGGCAGATGTCGCCCACGTATTCGGCTGTAGCGCGGTGCCAGATGCCGAACACGTAGAAGCGGCCGGTACGCCAGTCCTCGGCGAAGGTGAGCAGGGAGGTCACGGCATCGGCGGGCACGCGCACAGCCTGAAGGCGGTCGGGGAAGGAGGGCTGGAAGCGGGCACGGTCGGCGTGCAGCAGCGCGAAGAAAGCGTCGGCGTCGGCTGGCTCGTAGGGGCGCAGGCAGAGGCGTTCGGTATAGAGCGGGGCGCGGGGCAGCATAGCAGCGTACTACGAAAAAAGGGCCGCCTCCGTGCTCAGAAGCGGCCCTTTCACAAGAAATAAACGGGCTATTTGTTCTCGCCCACGTACTGGCTGGGGCTGCCCAGCGACTGCTGGGTCCGCATCACGTTCACCTGCCGGGCGGCTTCGTTAAAAAATTCGAGGCGGCGGATAAGCATTTCCTTCGCCAGTACGCGGCCTTCGGGGGTGCGCATGGTGGCACGCTTGTCGGTTAGTACGCGCTGTATGGCGGCCAGCGTCTGGCCCTCATGCTTCATGAACTGCTGCTGGAACTCGGCCAGCCGGGCCACGCCGCTGGCGGTGAGGGTGAAGTCTTCGCCGGCTCCCTGGTTCAGCACCTCGCACAGCACGTACACTTCAATGGGCAGGCTGGTTTCGAGGGCCGTGGTGCGCAGGTCGAGGCCGGCGGCCAGGGCGTCGAGGATGATGCGCACGTTGCGCTCAAATTGCTGATAGTAGGCTTGGGCTTCCAACTTTGTTGAGTTAAGAGTTAGAAGTTAAGAGTTAAGAGTTGAAAAGGGAGTGGGCATCAGCACCAACTCTTAACTTCTAACTCTTAACTCTTAACTCAAAGAAGTTCTTTTACAATCTGCTCCACGCCGATGCCTTCGGCTTCGGCTTTGAAGTTGCGCACGAGGCGGTGGCGTAATATCGGCACGGCCACGGCGCGTACGTCCTCAATGTCGGGCGAATATTTGCCGTTGAGCAGGGCGTTGCACTTGGCACCCACAATGAGGTGCTGCGAGGCGCGGGGGCCGGCACCCCATTCCAGCAGCTGGTTGGTGCGCGGGGCGGCGCGCTCGGTGTTGGGGCGGGTTTTGTGCACGAGGCCCACGGCGTATTCCACCACGTTGTCGGCCACCGGCACGCGGCGCACCAGCTCCTGAAAGGCCTGAATGTCGGCCGCGTGGAGGACTTTGTTGACCGTCTGTTTGATGTTGGACGTCGTTTGCTTCACGATGTTCAGCTCCTCGGCGTAGGTCGGGTAGCCCAGCTCGATGTTGAACATGAAGCGGTCGAGCTGCGCCTCGGGCAGGGGATAGGTGCCTTCCTGCTCGATGGGGTTCTGCGTGGCCAGCACGAAGAACGGGCGTTGCAAGGGGTAGCGCTGCCCGGCCACCGTCACGGCGTATTCCTGCATACTTTCGAGCAGGGCGGCCTGGGTTTTAGGCGGTGTCCGGTTGATTTCGTCGGCCAGGATGATGTTGGCGAAGATGGGTCCTTTCACGAAGTGAAAATCCCGCTGTTGGTTCATCGTTTCCGAACCCACGATGTCGCTGGGCATCAAATCGGGGGTGAACTGGATGCGGTTGAACGACAAGTCCAGCGAATCGGCAATGGTCTGAATCAGCAGGGTTTTGGCCAGGCCGGGTACGCCCACCAGCAGGCTGTGGCCCTGCGAAAATACCGCCGTGAGTACCAGCCGCACTACCTCGTCTTGCCCCACGATAACCTTGCCGATTTCCTGGCGTAGCTTCTGGAAGGAGGCGGCCAGGGCATCGGCGGCTTCTTTATCGTTTTGGAATTGAGCCATTCGGATGGTTGGGGAGGGGAAAGCACGTCATGCCGAGCGCAGCCGAGGCATCTCGCGTGGGGTAGTAAATCAATCGTTGGCTATGCCGACCTTCGGTTGAAAAAGGATTAGTGCTAGCATGCGAGATGCCTCGGCTGCGTTCGGCATGACGTGCTTTTTTAACACGGGCTTATTTCTCCGCCACGTCCAGCACCTTGCACTGGGCGTACTCCGGCTCCACTTCGAGGTACACCGTGCCGCGGTTCTTGGCAAACCACTCGTCCAGCGCCTTGGTCTTTTTCTCGTTGAGGGCGGCGGCGGCAATTTTCTGGTAGTCGTCCTGCAGGTTGGCCTGGTGGGGCGGGGTGTTCGATTTCAGCCACAGGATGCGCATGGCGTCCTTGCCATCGTCGGTGCGGTAGGCCATGGGGGGAGTGATGTGGCCCACCTTCATGGTGTCGATGGTGAAGAAGATGGCCGGGTCAAGCTTGTCGAGAGGCAGGCGTGAGCCGCCGTCGGCGCGGTTGGCCAGCAGGCCGCCGTTGGTGCTGCTGGGCTTGTCGGTCGAGTTATCCTTGGCCGCTTTGGCGAAGGTGATGCTGTCGGACAAAATCTGGCGGCGCAATTTGGTCAGCAGGCGGGCCGAGGCACTCACGTCGGCCGAGCCCGTTTCGGGCTTCAGCAGGATATGGCGCGTCGAATACGTATTGCCCTTGCGCTCAATAAACTGAATGAGGTGAAAGCCGAACTGCGACTGCACCACCGGCGACATCTGGCCCGGCTCCAGCTTCATCGACGCTGCTTCGTACTCCGGTACCAGCTCGCCGCGCTTGAAAAAACCCAGGTAGCCGCCTTCCTTGGCCGAGCCGGGGTCTTCCGAATTGGCTTTGGCAAAAGTGGCAAAATCGCCTCCTGCCAACACCTGCGCCCGAATATCGTTGAGCTTGGCAATGGCGGCCTGCTTGGCCTTGTCGTTTACCTGCGCCGGAATCACAATCTGGCCCACTTCCACCTCGGTGCTGAAGTAGGGCAGGCTGTCTTTCGGAATGCGGGTGAAATACTGCGCCACTTCGCGTGGCGTCACCGCCACCTTGCCGGTGATGGTTTCCTGCATTTTCTGCTGCGTGAGCTGGTCCTTAATCTGGGGCCGTAGGTCATCCTTCAGCGCCTTGATGGACTTGCCGTACTGCTCTTCGAGGCGTTTCTCGGAGCCAATCTGCTGCGCGAAGTAGGCCATGCGGCGGTCTACTTCCCCGTTCACCTGCTTGTCTTCCACCGTCACGGAGTCGACGTCGGCACGGGCCAGCATCAGCTTGTTGAGCACCAGGCTTTGCAGGATTTTGCATTTCAAATCGGGCGGCAGCGGCTTGCCGTTGGCCCGGGTCACCTCCTGCGCGTAGATGAGCTCCACTTCGGAGCGCAGCACAATCTGGTTGTCCACCTTCACGATGATGCCGTCGAGCAGCTGCTGGCCCTTGGGTCGGCTGATGCCCAATTGGGCCTGGGAAGCGGGCGCGAAGCCCAATAATAGCAATAGCGTAAGCAGGGCCGACGCCACGGCGCGATTCACATTAACAAGCATAAAGTCGTATTGAAAAGCCAATGGACAGGTTCCAAGGCTTGGTCCGTGCGGGGCTAACACCCAAACGGCCCCACAAATTTCACCATAAATCCGTTGGCAGACAAAAACAAGGAGCCGAACGGTCCCCGGAAGGTTGCAGTGGGGCTCTAAAGGCGAGTTGGTGAAATGGTGAGGTGGTGATTTTGATGTTGTTGGTAGCGCATTTGGCGCAAACGGAACATCAAAATCACCACCTCACCATTTCACCAACTCACTATTTCGTGACCAGCTTGCTCACCTCGGCCTCGTTCACTTTCACGGGACGGGCGGCGCGCATCTGGGTAATCCATTCCTTTTCCAGGTAGGTCTGGTAATCCGACGTGGCCTGGCCACGGGCGTCGGCTAGGGTTTTGGGGCCGGCGGGCAGCGTACGGTCGATGGTGACGGCGTAGTAGCGGCCGTCTTTCTGCACGTTGTAGGTGCCGGGGCCTTTGGTCATCAGGTCGTCCATCACCTTGTTGTCACCTTTCTGAAACACCTTCTGGCTGATTTGCACCGACAGTGGGTTCTTCTCATTCAGCTCCGACTCGATGGCGGCGGGGCTGCTGCTGAACAGCGCCACCTGCGCCGAATTATCGGTGCCCGGCTTGGCCTGCACTATTTTGCGGATGCGGCTGGCGGCCACCCCACGGCGGCGCAGCTGGCGCACCAGCGAATCGGCGCGGGCGGCGGCTAGGCTGGCCTTTTCGCCCTTCTTCACGCGGCCGGTGATGGTTACCAGCATGCTGGTGTCCTGGGCCATGCGCTTGCCAATTTCATCCAGCGCCATAGTGCCCGTTTTCGGCATTGAGGTGCCGTTGGTGAAGGCCACGCGCTGGGGCACGCTCCGGGTGAGCGGGAAGCGGCCGGCTTTCATGCCTTGCTGCACGCGGGCCAGCAGGGCGGGCGAGGCCGCGCTCACTACTGAGCCTTGCACGCGCTGGTCCCACTGGTACTTGGCCTGGTTGTCGGCGAAGTATTTCTTCAGGCCCACGGTGTCCTCAATGGCCTTGCTCCACACTTTCTCGTCCATCAGCTGGAAGAGCAGGATGCCATCGCGGTACTCCTTCACCAGCATGCGGTAGTCCTCATACTTGGTGTCAAGGCTGTTCTTCTCGAATTCGGTCAGGTTTTGCTCCACGTACTGGTCGTAGAGCTGCTGCATGGCGAAAGCCGGCTGCGCGCCCGTGCGGACCCGCTGGTTTTGCTGCGCGTAAGCCAGGAAGTCCTTCACCAGATAAGGCTTGCCCTTGATGCTGAACAGCGTCGAATTACCATTGGCAGTGCCTTTTGGGGCCTTAACCACCGCATCAGGGGCCGTGTACTTGAATCGGCCGGCCACCAAAGCAGTATCGGCTTTGGCGAACACATACGCTTTGGCGGCTGCTACTTCCATGAACTGGTCTTCCTGGCGCACGCGCTTCAGGAAGGCGGCTTTGTTGAGCTCCGAGCGGGAATCCTTGGCCACTTTGCTCTTCAGGCTGGGCTCCATGTCGGCGAACTTGGCCAGGGGCTGGCGCTCAATCAGCTTGATGATGTGCCAGCCGTAGGGCGTTTGCACGGGCGGGGCCAGGTCGCCGGGCTTTTGCAGCTTGAAAGCCGCGTCCTCGAACGACGGAATCATGCGGCCGGTGCCGAAGGGTGGCAGCTCGCCACCGTTGGCGGCCGAGCCGGCATCTTCCGAGAACTGGGCCACGAGCTTGTCCCAGTTCTCACCCTTTTTCAGGCGGCTGTAGAGCTCGTCAATTTTCTTTTTGGCGGTAAGCGAGTCGGCCTTGGCGGCGTTGGCGTTCATGCGCACCATCAGGTGCGCTACCTTGATTTCGCCCTGGGCCGCGCGCTTGTCATTTACCTTGATGATATGGTAGCCGAAGCGTGTGCGGATGGGCTGCGACACCTTCCCCACGGGCGTTTTGTAGGCCGCCGACTCAAACGGGTACACCATCTGCATGGCCGTGAAGTAGCCCAGCTTGCCGCTGTTTTCCCGGGCCGAAGGGTCTTCGCTGTTGGCCCGGGCCAGCTGGCCGAAATCGGCACCGGCCAGGGCCTCCTGGCGGAGCTTCTCAACCTTCTGGTAGGCAATCAGGGTGTCCTGGGGCGTGGCATCGGGCGCTACGCGGATGAGAATGTGCGAGGCGCTCACCTCTTGGCTCATGCGGTCGTAGGCCTCGCGCACTAGCTGGTCGGTCACGCTCTTCTCCGTGAGGTAGGGCTGGGCCAGCTGCTGGCGGTAGCCATCCAGCTCGCGCTTGAAAGCCTGCGTGGTATCGAGACCCTTCTGCTCGGCTTCCAGCACCTTCAGGCGGAAATTGGTGTACAGGTCCAGGTAGTCGTTCACACTCTGGCGGGTGCCGTAGTCGGGGGCCGAGCTGTTGTTTTTCCGATAGACGTAGGCAAACTCGTTGGCCGGTACCGGGTACGTGCCCAGCGTTTCAACGGCCGGGCCGGTAGCGCCAGCGCCAGTAGTGGTCGAAGCGGCCGGTTTGGAGGTTTGGCAGCCAGCCAGCAGCGTAGCAACGGCCGCGCCGGCGTACAGAATGCGTTTATGCATAGGAAAAGTTAGAAGACAAAAACGCTAAGCCAGTAGTAAGTAGCGGCGCGGGCATAAAATTACCGGTGCGAAATTAAGTAATTTCCAGGGGGAATGACGCAAGTTGCCGGTAGGATGCGCCGGATAAAAAAAAGACCGTCGTGCGGGGCACAACGGTCTCAAAAATAAGGCCTGGGCGCGAAGCTCAGGTCAGGTGCTTGCTGAGGTGGCACACGGTATGGTTGCCGCGCGTGAAAAACTCCACCCGGTCCATCAGCCGGTTCACCAGTGCCATACCCATGCCGCCCTTGCGGCCCTGCTGGATGTACGCGTGGAAATCGGGGTTGGGCGTGGGGCCGGGCAGGAAAATGGTGTCGCCGTTATCGGCAATCTCCACGTTCAGGTCGTGCTGGTCGAAGGCCAGGGTGAGGTCCAGAAACTGGGTTTCGTCCTCGCCATTGGCGTGAATGATGAAATTGGCCACTACCTCATCTACGGCCAGTACCACCTGGTTCACCGTCACTTCGGAAAGCTGCCGGCTGTTGAGATAAGTCCGCACAAAGTCGCGCACCTGTTGCAGGTGGGCACGCGAACAGGCAATGCGGAGGGCAGACTTCATCAGTAAATGAGTGAATGAGTAAGTGAGTAAAGGAATGAATGCTGGAAGAGTCGTTTTATAGTCGTCACTTTGCTCATTTACTCATTGAGGATTACGCGGCTTCGGCTTCGGTAACGCTGGGTACGATGGTCATGAGCGCATCAAGGCCCAGGATTTCGAACACGTTGAATACTTTTTCCTGCATGTTGAAGAAAATCAGCTTTACGTTGGCATCCTGAAAGCGCTGGAGGTGCGAAATGAAAACGCCCAGGCCAGCCGAGGAAATATAGCTGAGCTTGGCGCAGTCAATCAGGACTTTGCGATAATTGAGAATATCGGGCTTAGCCAGCTCAGTGTCAAGGACAATGGCGGAGCTAGCGTCCAGCTCGCCATCGAGCAGGAGGGTAAGGGTATCGGCGGAGGGTTGAGCGGTAACTTTCATAATGAGGGCGATACGTTAGCCCAGTGGCAGGGGTTGGGCCGACTTGAATTTAATCACGAGCAGCGTCTGGTCGTCGTGGATGGGATGGCCGTGGGTAAAGCCATTGAGGTCGGCGAGGATGAAGTTTTTAATGTCCTCAGCCTCCTGAAAATAACTTTCCTCCAGGCGCAGTTTGAGGCGGTCCTCGCCGTACTCGTCGGTGCCGGAGCCGCCGCGCGCCTCCACAATGCCGTCGGTGTAAATCACCATCACATCGCCGGGGCTGTAGTCGTAAAACTGGTTTTTGATGTGCTTCTCGTAGCTCTCGTTCCGAATGATGCCGAGGCCCAGGCCCGTGGAATCGAAGTAAAAAACCTCTTCGCGCAGGGCGTGGTAGTAGAGCGTGTGGCAGTGTCCGGCGCGGGCAAATACGAATCCGCCCTGCTCGTAATCAATAATATAGAGCGAAGAAGTGATGAACGATGACTTCTCCAGGCAGTGCACGAGGGCCGTATTGGCCTGCGCCATGAACTTGCTGGGCACCGGGAACTTGTCGCGCTCATTCTTGGCCAGGGGATTTTCCTGCATCAGCGAGTGGAAAATTCCTTTCATCTGGGCCATGTGGAAGGCGGCGGTCACGCCCTTTCCACTCACATCGCCGATGATAACGGCCAGCCGCCGGCCCGGCAGGTGCAGAAAGTCGTAGAAATCGCCGCCCACTTCCTTCGCCGCCAGCGAGTGCGAGCTGATTTCGAACCAGTTATCAGTAGGGAGGTTTTTTGGGATGAGACTGTCCTGAACCTGGGAGGCAATTTTAAGCTCCTCCTGGGTGCGCTGGTTGGCCAGCGAGGTCTGCATCAGCTCCAGGTTTTCGATGCTGAGCACGGCCTGACCGGTGAAGGTCTGGAGAATGCTGAGGTCTTCGCGGTTGAAAGTGCCGGGCTCTACTTTCAGCAGGTACAAGGTACCGTAGCTGAAATGCAGGCCCCGCAACGGCAGTTGGATGAGCGAGCGAAATGCCTGCGAAGCACTGGTAAAGCTGGAGTGATGGTTTAGGTCGTTGGTCACGTACTCGCCCTCCACGGGGGGGTGCGCCCGCAGGCCCGTACGCAGGGCCTCGGCCTGCACGGGCGTGATGTTGTAGTACTGGGTGGCGTTGGTGTCGTCGGTGCCCGTATGGTTGGGGTTGAGGTCAATCCAGGCGCCATCGGCCCGTACGGTTGCCACGGCCGAGTTTAGCAGCACATGGTACACCTCGGTGGAGGTCTGGCCCCGCTGCACAATCTGGGCCAGGCGCTGCAGGCTCAGCATTTCGCTCTCGCGGAGGGCGGCCGGAGTGGCGCTGGCGGGTGCGGCCGATGGCCGCAAAAACAGTTTTAACAGCACCGCCAGGGTGCCGAGGTCGGCCAGCAGCAATAGCCAGATGGCCCACGGCGTGGTCCCGCCGCCGCCATCAGTCAATAGATTACCGACGGCCAGCGCTCCGCTCAGCAGCGCCAATAGAAAACCAATGTATAGCAACGGATGACGCACAGACAGAAACTAGGAATAACACAATCACACCAGCCCGCCGCGCCGTAGCGGGTGCTCAACCGGCTTGCAAGATACAATCGGCTACCCGAAACGGCTCTATCCGGGGCGGGGCACAAAAAAGGGGCAATGCTGGTCGTAGCCAGCATTGCCCCTTGTATTTCAAAGCGCTATTCGGGCTTTGGAGATGTAGTGGCCCGACCTACCGGCTCGAATAATTCGGGGCTTCCTTGGTAATCTGCACGTCGTGCGGGTGGCTTTCGCGCAGGCCGGCCCCGGTGATGCGCACAAACTGAGCCGCCTGCAGGGCCTCAATATTGGCCGCACCCACGTAGCCCATGCCGGCGCGCAGCCCGCCCGCCAGCTGGTAAATCACCTCCGAAACATTGCCCTTGAAGGGCACGCGGCCCACGATGCCTTCGGGAACCAGCTTCTTCACGTCGTCTTCGGCATCCTGAAAGTACCGGTCCTTGCTGCCTTCCTCCATGGCCTCCACCGAGCCCATGCCACGGTAGGACTTGTACTTGCGGCCTTCGTACATGATGAGGTCGCCGGGGGCTTCCTCGGTGCCGGCCAGCAGCGAGCCCACCATCACGGCGGCTGCGCCGCCAGCGAGGGCTTTCACCACATCGCCCGAAAACTTGATGCCGCCATCGGCTACCAGCGAAACGCCGGTGCCTTCGAGGCCCCGGGCCGCTTCGAGCACGGCCGAAAGCTGCGGCACCCCAATGCCGGCGATGATGCGCGTGGTGCAGATGGAGCCCGGCCCCACGCCCACTTTCACGCAGTCGGCCCCGGCGTCGGCCAGGGCGCGGGCCCCGGCGGCGGTGGCCACGTTGCCGGCCATCACATCGAGGGTCGGGTGGGCGGCTTTGATGGCACGCACGGCATCCATCACGCCCTTGGAGTGGCCGTGGGCGGTGTCGAGGCTCACAATGTCCACGCCGGCTTCCACCAGGGCAGCCACGCGCTGGAGCAGGTCGGGCGTCACGCCCACGGCGGCCCCTACGCGCAGGCGACCGAGGCTGTCCTTGCTGGAGTTGGGGGCGCGGCGGCGCTTGCGGATATCCTTGTAGGTCATAAGGCCGGCGAGGCGGCCGTCGGCATCCACCAGCGGCAGCTTATCCACTTTGCTGTCGGTGAGCAGCAGCTCGGCCGCAGCCTGGGTGATGCCGGCGGGGGCCGTCACGAGGCGGGCCAGGGGCACCATCACGGTGGTCACGGGCTGGCTCATGTCCTTTTCGAAACGCAGGTCGCGGCTGGTGAGGATGCCTTCGAGCACCTGGTTGCCGTTCACCACCGGAATACCGCCGATGTTGTGCTTGCGCATCAGCTGGCGGGCGTCGGCCAGGGTGGCGGTGGGCGGCAGGGTGAAGGGGTCCTGAATCAGGGCCGACTCGCTGCGCTTCACGCGGCGCACCTGGTCGGCCTGGGCCTTGATGGACATGTTCTTATGGATGATGCCGAGGCCGCCTTCCTGCGCCAGGGCAATGGCCATGTCGGCTTCGGTCACGGTGTCCATGGCCGCCGAAATGAGCGGGGTATGCAGCCGGATGTTGGGGGTGAGGCGGGTGCCGGTGTCGCAGTCGCGGGGCAAAACCTCGGAGTACGCTGGCAGCAGCAGTACGTCGTCGTAGGTGAGAGCCTCGAAGGCAAATTTTGGGGTTGCGGAATCCGCCATGGCAAAAGGGGTTGGGGGTTGGTGCCTTTTGCCAGTCAAAGGTACGGCGGGAAGTTGGGTTGGACGCCTAACTTTCCGCCGCCTTGTGATTATTCTTTGGTGAATTTGCTGGTGCCCACTGCGCTGCCGGCCGTGAGGCGCGAGAGATACAGCCCCACGGCCAGCCGGCTCACGTCCACGGCCTGGCCGTTGCGCACGCGGGTGCGCAGCACGGCCCGGCCCCGCGCATCACTGATTTCGAGCAGGGCCTCGCCGGCCAGATTCGCGGGCAGGGCCACGCGCAGTTCCCGGGCCGCCGGGTTGGGGTAGAGGCTCACGGCGAGGGTTTGGGCTGGGCGGGCGGCCGTGGCCGTAGCGGCGGCATACAGCCAGGAGTAGCCGGCTGGGAACTCGCGTTTCCAGAACCATTCGGCATGCTGGCCGTCGGCACGGGTATTGACGTTGAGGTTGGTGGCCGGCACGCCGCCGCGCTGCAGCGAGTCGCGTATCGCCTGCATATTGGGGGCCATGGTGGCGCTTTCGGTGGTACCGCTCACGAAGTAGAAGCGGGTATTGGGGTTGGCCGGGTGCTGGTGGGCGTAGGCGGCCAGCTGTGGGTAGGCAAACCAGTAGGCGGGCGAAAACGAAGCCACTTTGCCGAATACGGTGGGCTCGCGCAGAGCCGCGTAGGTGGCAATGAGCGCGCCCATGCTGGAGCCGCCGATGCCGGTGTTGGCGCGGTCGGGCAGGGTGCGGTAGTTGGTATCGATGTAGGGTTTGAGGGTTTGCACCAGGAAATCAACGTATAAATCGCCCTGGCCGCCGCCGTAGGCCGGGTTGTTCCAGGGCGAGTATTCGTCGAGGCGGTTGGGGCCGTTGTCCACGGCCACCACGATGCAGCCGGTGGGGTCCTGGCCGCTGGTGGCCAGCTGGTTTAGGGCTTCGTCTACGCCCCATTCGCCGGCAAAGGAGGTGGCGGCGTCGAATACGTTCTGGCCATCCTGCAGATATAATACGGGGTAGCGGCGGCCGCTGGTGGCGTAGCCGGGCGGCAGATAGAGCCATACGCGGCGGGTGCGGCCCAGCTGCGGCATGGCGAAGGTGGTCGAAATCACGCTCACGTTGGCTGCCGCCGTGGAGGTGGGGCCGCCGCCGCCAGCCAGGTCTTCCCAGTTCAGTGCCTGGCACAACACGGTGGCCGGGGCGCTGCCGAAGGTGTAGCTGCGGTTGGGCACCGAGCCGTTCGCGGCGTTGGTTTCTACGGATGCCCAGGCGCCGCGCGTAAACTTGTATTCCATGGTGCCGGTGGCCGCGGGCAGCGTGATTTGGTAGCTGCCGTCGGCGTTGTGGGTGAGGGCGTGGGCCGTGCTACCGGGGTTCCAGCTATTGAATGTGCCCGCGATGTAGAGGGTGGCATTGGCCGGCGTGTTGGCTGGTACGGCCGTGATTTTAAAGGTAATCTGGGCCTGGGCTGCGAAGCCGATAAGCGCCAGTAGCAGGGAGAAAAGCTTTCTCATAGCGAGTGGGTGGGAATGGATGAGGCGATAGAAAAAACAGGGCCGCGAAGGTACAGCTGGGGAGTCCCTTGCTGCCGCCGGCAAACAATTCGTCGCCCGATGCCGTCTTAGCAGCTACCATTTCTTAAGAATGCTTTATTATGTCTGATTCAACTGCCAAAACCTGGTTTATTACCGGGGCCTCGTCCGGCTTCGGCGAAGCCCTGGCCGACTATGTTCTCGAAAAAGGCGACCGCGTGGCCGCCTCCTTCCGCAAGCCTGAGCAGGCGGACGAATTCACCAAAAAAATCGACGGCCGCACCTTCGGTGTAGTGGCCGACGTGACCAACGAAGCCCAGGTGAAAACCGCCGTGGCCGATGCCATCGCCCATTTTGGCCAGCTCGATGTTATTGTCAACAACGCGGGCTACGGCTCGATGGGCAGCATCGAAGAAGTACCCGCCGAAGAAGTGCACCGCCAGTTTGACGTGAATGTATTCGGCGCGCTGCACGTGCTGCGGGCCGTGCTGCCGCAGCTGCGCAAGCAGCGCTCGGGCCACGTGCTCAATATCACCAGCATCGGTGGCCTCAAAACCTTCCCCGGCGTGGGCATCTACAACGCCTCGAAGTTTGCCCTGGAGGCTATTGGTGAGAGCCTGAGCCAGCAGGTGGGCCCGCTCGGCATCAAAGTAACCAACATCGAGCCCAGCGGCTTCCGCACCAAGTGGGCGGGCGAGTCGGCGACTATTGCCACCACCGAAATTGATGACTACCAGGCCACCGTGGGCGAAAACCTGCGCGGTATTCAGGGCTACAGCGGCCGCCAGCCCGGCGACCCCGTGCGTGCCGCCAAAGCCATGTACGAGGTAGTGCAAATGGAGAACCCGCCCCTGCACCTGCCCCTGGGCAAAGCCGCTGTGAAGGGTGCCCGCGAGAAATTCGCTGCCATCGCCAAGGAAGTGGAGCAATATGCCGATATGGGCGACGCCGCCGATTTCCCGGCCGGCGAGTAGTCTCGGTTGCTGACCCAAAACGGTCATGCTGAGCGCAGCCGAAGCATCTCTACTGCAATAGTAAAATCAATTACTGCTGCGGGAGAGATGCTTCGGCTGCGCTCAGCATGACCGTTCTCTATTTATAAGCAACCTGCTATTCGCTCCGCGTATCTTCGCCCCATGCCCTTATCTGCCAACGATTACGAAGCCACTTCCTGGGAAGACCTGCAACGGCTGCTGTTTCAGGACACCTGGGATGCGCGCATTGGGCGGTTCCGGTCGCCGTTTGTGTACCGGGGCGGCCGCTCGCGTCATTTTCAGCTCGAAACCAGCTTGCAGCGCCTTGGCGGCGAGTACCATAACCTGGAGCACCACCTGCTGCGTAATTTCCGCAAGTATGCTCGCGAAACCGATATGCCTGCTGCCAACACCAGCACCTGGGACTGGCTGGCCCTGGCCCAGCACCATGGCCTGCCTACGCGCCTGCTCGACTGGACGTACTCGCCCTACGTGGCCCTGCACTTCGCCACCGACGACCTCGACGCCTATCACGAAGACGGCATCATCTGGGCCCTGAACTACGTGAAGGCGGCCGAGCACCTGCCCCAGCGCCTGCGCCATGCCCTGCGCCAGGAAGGTTCCAACGTGTTCACCTCCGAGCTGCTGCTGCCCGTGAGCAGCAGCCTGCGCGAGCTGGAAGAGCTGCAGGCCGAGCCCTACGTGCTGTTTCTGGAGCCGCCCAGCCTCGATGCCCGCATCGTACACCAGTACGCCCTGTTTTCGCTGATGAGCACGGGCAAAAGCGTGCTGCACGACTGGCTGGCCGACCGGCCGGAACTGTATTTTCGCATCATTATTCCGGCCCGCCTGAAGTGGGAAGTGCGCGATAAGCTCGACCAGGCCAACATCACTGAGCGGGTGCTGCTGCCGGGCCTCGGGGGCCTCAGCCGCTGGCTGCACCGCCACTACTCGCCCCGCACCGAAGGCAAGAACTTTCTGGACGACAACGAGATGCGGTAGCTTTCGGGGTTAGGCCTGCCACGGCCAGTGCCAGCGGTAGGCATGCTTTTGGGCCCGCGCCCGCTGGGTGGGGGTGTGGCCCACCACCTGCACGTCCCAGATGAGGCCCGTGGCGCGCAGGCCGGCCACCAGGTACCGGCCCAGGTCCAGCTCATACCATTCGGCACTCATTTTAGCCGAGCTGGGGTGGGCGTGGTGGTTATTGTGGAAGCCCTCGCCGAACGACAGCGCGTCCAGCACCCAGCTGTTGTAGCCGTGCTCCGTGGCATCGTCGATGGCGTAGCGGGCGTAACCGTATTTGTGGGTCATAAATCCCACAAACCAGTGCCCCAGCATGCTCACGCTCACCCGCACGGGCACGCAGATTATCATGGCTTCAAACCCGAAAAAGGCTCAGATGAGACCGGCCATGCCGATAACGTACAGGTACCAGGTTTTTTCGAGGAAGACGAACCAGGGGTCGTGCAGGTCTTCGGCCGGAATCTGGTAGCGGTTGATATCGCCGGGCACCAGGTCGAAGTGCAGGTTCCAGTAGTAGTCGCGGGCCAGGGAGTGGTCGTAGCGGAAGTAGGGTGGGCAGTCGAGCCGGTTCTGCCAGTAGTCGCGGAAATAATGCACCCGCAGCCAGGAAATTGGCCCGCCCAGTCCCGACAGTACCGCCAGGTAGGCCAGCACGCCCCGCGTAATCCGCCCGCACCGGTAGGCGTGGTGGATGATGCCCCGGTGCAGGCCAATGGAGTGCCCCAGCCCCACCGTGAGCACCACCAGTCCCGCCGAAGCCAGCCCGCGCGGCCCCGACCAGCTCGACCAGCCCCAGCCCAGGGCGGCCGCCAGCATCAGGTATATTCAGCTATTGTGGAGCCAGCCCGGCCGAAGCTGGTCGCCGGCTAGCACGGGCGAATTGGGGGTAAAATCCGGCATCGGAGCAGGTGTTTTTTTGTTGCTACTACGAATGTAGCGCCCTAAATTCCAACCCGCAACGGCCTGGCAAAGCAGGAGAAACCGGCATTTGAAGGCCCTATAGGCGCACCAGCGAGCGGTGGCTGGGAGCGGCCACGGCCACACTGAGCTGCACCGCGTTGCGGGCCAGGGCGAAGCCCAGGTTGCCCGCCGACTGGGTTTGGTGCAGGTAGGCCATCTCGATGGTCGCCAGTGGGCTGAAGCGGTAGCCCAGGCCGGCGCTGGCGCGGTTTTCTTCCAGAAAGCTGCGGCCTTTCTGCTTGCCCAGGCTGGCAAAAAGCTCATCGGCTCCTACCACGTAGGCACTTCCCACGGGCAGCAGGCCACCCGAATGCAGCGGCACCACCAGCCGGAGCTGGTAGCGCAGGCGCGGCGCAAACCGAAAGGCGGCTTCCGGCAGCGGGCGCAGCCACCGTTCTTCGGCCCGCAGGCGATGGCTGGCGCGCACCGGCCCTTTCATATCGGCGAGGGTTACTTCCTGGTAAAAGCGGTGCTCGGGCACTCTGGGACCATCGGCCGGGCCAAATTCGTTGGCCGCCAGTACGTAGCCGGTGCTCAGGCTGAAACTGGGTGCTATGTGCAGGCGCAGCCCTAGCCGCCCCAGCTGCTGGGTACCCAGCTGGGCACTGCTTTGGCGGCTCTCTACTTCCGAGTACAGGGTCCAGCGCCCCCGCAGCGGCAGGTCGGCGCTGAGCTTCAGCCAGCCCATGGGAGCCCCGCCACCCTGCGCCAGCGCAGGGGTGCCAGACAGCAAGGCCAGCGGCAAGATGCGGAAGAGGTGTTTCACCCCCTCAGGTTACGTAATTGTTGCGTCATATTGCCTCTTGCTGTACGCCATCCATAAATACTGGTTAGCGGGTGCCGCTGCTGGCTGGAATTAAGGTTCGGATTTTATCGTGTGGTTAGGCCGGACGCGCTGGCTACCAGTTCAGGTTGAACGCATATAAATGGAGTCATGGGCCTCCATTGTCTCACAGGGCATTTTAGGCTTTAAAAAAGCGTCAGGTCCAAAATAAAAAAGTACCCTGGTAGGGGGTGTAATTCAAAACTACGCGCTGCCCTTTTCATGAGTCATTGGCCCTTGCCTCTGGGCTCCACTAAGGGCATCAGACACCAGTCCGAACTTCTGCTTGGCGGTGGCAGCGCGTAGTTTTGAATTACACCCCCCCCTTTGTAGGCTGGATTCAGTCCTCAAAATTTATATGCGTTCAACCTGCTACCAGTTGGAATAGTGTGCTATTTTCCATAGCTTTAGGCATCTTACGGGCCTGCTCCAACTGGCCTTCACCAACCCAACCAATTCCCACCCATGACTCCAACAGAATACGATTACATTGTGATTGGCGCCGGCTCGGCCGGCTGCGCGGTAGCGGCCCGGCTCAGTGAGCGGCCCGAGCTGCAGGTGCTGGTGCTCGAAGCCGGCGGCCCCGATGCCCAACAGGAGATTCACGTGCCGGCCGCCTTCCCGCACCTCTTCAAAACGGCCCTTGACTGGGACTACATGACCGTGCCGCAGGCCGGCCTCAACGGGCGGCGCGAGTTCAACCCACGGGGCAAGATGCTGGGCGGTTCGAGCTCCATCAACGCCATGATTTTCATGCGCGGCAATCCGAATGACTACAACCGCTGGGCCGAAATGGGCAACCGGGGCTGGGCCTACCAGGACCTGCTGCCCTACTTCCGCAAAACCCAGCATCAGGAGCGCGGCGAGAGCGTCCACCACGGCGTGAACGGCCCCATCAACATCGCCAACCTGCGCGACCCCAACCCCCTGAGCCTGGCCTTCGTGGAAGCCGCCACCCAGGCCGACTACGCTCCCAACGACGACTTCAACGACGGCGAGCAAACCGGCTTTGGCCTTTACCAGGTGACCCAGAAAAACGGAATGCGCTGCAGCGCCGCCGGCGGCTACCTGCACCCCGCCCTGACCCGCGAAAACCTCACGGCCATCACCCACGCCCACGTCACGGAGCTGCTCATTGAGGACGGCCGCTGCGTGGGCGTGGCCTACATGCACGACGGCCAGCCGCAGCAGGTGCGGGCCCGGCGCGAAGTCATCCTCAGCGGCGGCACCATCAACTCTCCCCAAGTGCTGCTGCTCTCCGGCATCGGGCCGGCCGAGCACCTGCGCCAGCACGGCATTCCGGTGAAGCTCGACCTGCCCGGCGTGGGTCAGAACCTGCAGGACCACATTTTCCTGCCCGTGGCCTACCACTGCACCCAGCCGGTTTCGCTGGCTGATGCCACCTCGCCCGAGCAGGGGGCCCGCTTCCAGAACGAGCAGATGGGCATGCTCACCTCCAACATCGGTGAGGCCGGGGGCTTCATTGATTTGGGTATCGACGGCTCGCCCGAAATTCAGTTTCACTTCAGCCCCAGCTGGTTCATCCACCACGGCGCGGGCAACCCCGCCGGGCATGGCTACACCCTGCTGCCGGGCGTGGTGCGCCCCCACAGCACGGGCAGCGTCACCCTCAACTCGGCCGACCCCTTCGACAAAGCCCTGGTGGACCCCAACTACTACGGCGACCCGCACGACATGGAGCTGATGAAGCAGAGCGTGGCCGCCGCCTTCGCCATCGCCGAGCAGCCCGCCTTCGCCCCCTACCGCGGCGAACGCCACCTGCCCGGCCCCGACGTGACCACGCCCGAAGCCCTCGAAAACTTCATCCGCGATTACACGATGACTATCTACCACCCCGTGGGCACCTGCAAAATGGGCCACGACGCGCTGGCCGTCGTCGATGACACCCTGAAGGTGCACGGCATTGCCGGGCTGCGCGTGGCCGATGCCTCCATCATGCCCATCATCATCAACGGCAACAGCAACATCCCGACGATGGTCATCGGGGAGAAGTGCGCCGACCTGCTATTGCAGGACCTGGACGCCGCCGCAACAGCCCAGGACCTGGCCATGGTTGGTGCCTCAGCCGCGGAATAACGTAGTCCGGTCCGCCTCGTTTTTATGCCCGGATTTTAGTGGTGCGCTTGCCGGGCCGGATTGCGACAAAACGCAACCCGGCCCGGCAAGCGCTTTATTATCCCAGCCGCTTCTTCGTTAGCCGGGTCGGAATATGTTCCATCGGCTTATCGGGCCAGGGGTGGCGCGGGTAGCGCCCCTTCAAATCCTTGCGCACCTCAAAATAGCCCTTCTCCCAGAAGCTGCGCAAGTCGCGCGTTACCTGCGCCGGCCGGCCGCCGGGCGAGAGCAGATGCAGCAGCAGCGGCACGCGCCCAGCGGCCACGGTGGGCGTTTCGGTGAGGCCGAATAACTCCTGGAGCTTCACGGCCAGCACCGGGGCGGCGGCATCGCTGTAATCCAGGGTGATGTGCGAGCCACTGGGCACTTCCAGCGCGGCCGGGGCTAGGCGGTCCAGCTCCTGGCGCTGGTTCCAGCCGCCGGGCAGGCGGGCCAGCAGCGGCTCGTAGAGGTCGAGGCGCTGCACCTGGTCGAGGGTTTTGAGGCCGGCGAGGTGCGAGCCGAGCCAGTCGGCCAGCTCCAGCGCTAGTGTGGCATCATCAAAAGTCGGCCAGGCAGTAGTTGTTTGTTGTTCGTTATCAGTTGTCAGGCCGGGGGCGGGAGCAGGGAAGTGCTGCTGCAGAAACGCCAGCCGCTGCTGCAGCTGGCGGGCGGCTGGCGTCCAGTTCAGCTTGCTTACACCGGCTTCCTGCAAATAGGCCAGCAGGGCGCGGGCCACCAAAGCCGGTTCGGGCTGGCCGATGACTTTTTCATCGAGTAGCAACGCGCCCAGGCGGCGCACCCGGCGGCCGGTTACGCGCTGGGTGGTGGTGTCGTAGCGCACTTCATCGGTGGTTGTAATCTGGTCGGCGAAGGCCAGCTCCAATTCCTCCTGGTCCAGCGGGGCGGCCAGCGTGGCCCGTGGCGCCGAGGCCGTGCCCGCCAGATGCGCCACCGCGAAAAAGGTGGCTTGCGGGTCTACGTCGGTGGTGTTCAGGCTGACGCGCTGGCCGGTTACCAGGCGCAGGCGGTCAGGGGTTTCGCGCTGGGCCAGCCGGTCGGGATAGGCCAGCGCGGTGAGGAGGCCCACGGGTGGGTGGGTGGATTGGTGGGTGGGTGGGTGGGCCGGCTTGCCCAGGCGGCTGGTGAGGTTGTGGGCCACGTCGCGCACCCGCTGTAGCGTGGCGTGGTGCAGGGCCAGGCCGGGCAGGGGCGGGCGGCCACTTTGCAGCGCTTCAAGGCGCAGGCGCAGGTCGGGCGGGGCGGGGCGGGTGTCGGTGGGGGCGGCCCAGCGCAGCAGGTCGCGCTCGGCCAGCAAGGCAGCCAGGGAGGCGGCGGCTGCGCCGTGGCCCAGCTCCTGGCCGCGCACTACGAGGTGGCCCAGGCGGGGCGGCAGGCCCAGGGCGGCGAGTTTTCGGCCGTGGGGGGTTGGCTTCGCCGAGTTAAAAGTTAGGAGTGAAGAGTGAAGAGTTGGCGAGTTGGCATCAACCCTTAACTCTTCACTCCTAACTTTTAACTCTGATAAAGCTCCCAGCCTAACCAACAATTCCTGCGCCTGACTAAACGCTGCCGCCGGCGGCACGTCCAGCCAGCGCAGGTTGGTGGGCTCCGTAGCGCCCCAAAGGGCCAGCTCCAGGGCGAGGCTGCTGAGGTCGGCGGTGTGGATTTCGGGCGGGCGGTGGGCGGGCAGGTGGTGGTGCTCGGCTTCGGTCCAGAGGCGGTAGCAGGTGCCGGGGCCGAGGCGGCCGGCGCGGCCCCGGCGCTGGTCGGCGGCGGCGCGGGCCACGGGCACGGTTTCGAGGGTAGTGAAGCCGGTGCGGGGCACAAAGCGCGGCACCCGCGCAAAGCCCCCATCAATCACCACCCGCACCCCCTCAATGGTGAGGCTGGTTTCGGCAATGCTGGTGGCGAGGATAACCTTGCGTCGGCCGGCTTTCGCAGGCCGCAGGGCAGCGTCCTGGGTTTCGAGGGGCAACTCGCCGTGCAGCAGGTGCAGGTCGATGTTATCGGCTAATGATTCGAGCTTGCGGACGCTGCGCTGCAGGTCGCCCACGCCGGGCAGGAAAACCAGAATGTCGCCTTCGTGGGTTGCCAGCGCCTCCCGCACTTGCTTGGGCACCAGCTCGGCCAGCCGCTCGTTGGGCTTGTTGGGCAGGGCTGAGGCGCGGCGCGGGTCGAGGTAATGCGTATCAATCGGAAACAGAAAACCGGCCGACGATACCACCGGCGCGGGCAGCCACTGCCCCAGCCGCTGGGCTTCCAGCGTGGCGCTCATTATCAGAATCCGCAGCTCGGGCCGCAGCACGGCCTGCGCATCCAGCGCCAGGGCCAGGCCGAGGTCGGCGTTCAGACTCCGCTCATGGAATTCATCAAATACCACGGCGGCCACGCCCTCCAGCGCCGGGTCGTCCTGAATCATGCGCGTGAGAATGCCTTCGGTGATGACCTCCACGCGGGTGTCCTTGCTCACCTTACTGTCCAGCCGCACGCGGTAGCCGATGGTGCGGCCCACGGGCTCGCCCAGCAGCTGGGCCAGGCGGGCGGCGGCCCCGCGCACGGCCAGCTGGCGCGGTTCCAGCACCAGAATTTTGTCCCCGGGATGGCGCCATTCGGCGGCCAGCAGCTCCAGCGGCACCACGGTAGTTTTGCCCGCGCCGGGCGGCGCTTCCAGCACCACGCGGCTGTTGGTCGCCAGGGCGGCCCGCAGCGCGGGCAGCGCCGCGATGATGGGCAAATCGGGGAGGGGCGGCAGGACGAACGGCTTATTCACTGCCCAAAATTACACCCGCTGCATGGGCCACAGTTCCACCTGCACGGGGCCGCCGGCGTGCACCACCGGCGGCCCCGTGCAGGTGGGCAGGCCGTGGCCTTCAATCAGGGTCGACTCCAAGTGCAGGACCTGGGCCGTGTTGAGCGGCCACTGCGTGTGCGCTATCCGGCCCCGGTACAGCTTGGTTTGGGCCTTGTTGCTGGTGTAGAGCGCATACCGCTCGGTGAGGAAAAAGGCCAGCGAGCCGGGCTCGGCGGGTGGCAGCGGGGCCCCTATTTTCCAGGTGGCGCGGAAGCTGGCGGGCGGGGCCCCGCCGTGGGTGCGCAGGGCCGTGAACTGCCGCAACCCGGCGCTGGGGCTTTCCATGTGCATGGTGGCGCGCAGGTAGGGCAGGTTGAAAAACGCGCGTGCCACCCACACGGCCAGTGCATTGGTGGCATCGAGCGAGAAAAACCACACGCCCGGCACCCCGTCCAGATGCACGTAGGTGCGCACGTTCAGCTCCAGAAACTGTTGCGTGCCGGGCACCGGCGGGGTGAAGCGGGTGCGCACTTTGCTCATCTCAAACGGCACGATGGCCAGCCAGGCCATGCCATCGTGGGTGTCAATTTTGAGGCGGGGCGGCAGGTGCGGCTGCAGCAGCTCGGCCGGCACGGGCCAGTGCAGAAACAGCAGGTCGCTCCACTGCTGGCGCAGCAGGGGCTGGCCCATGGGCCGCTCGCGCAGGGCCAGGCGGTCCGAGAGGGTGGGGGCGTGGGGAGAAGGCGCGTGGCTGGTGGGCAGCGGAAAATCAGGCATGAGGAGCGGCGGCGGTTGGCAGGATAACAATAAACCCCGGCAAGTGGCGGCCGCGGCTCAGCCTAATACGTGGGAAACGCCGGATCGACTTGCAAGGCCCAGGCATCGACGCCGCCGCGTAGGTTGCTGACGTTGGTGCGGCCCAGGCGCTGGCGCAGGTAGCCTAGGGCGTGGGCCGAGCGCACCCCATGGTGGCAAATGACCACCACCGGCCCTTCGGTGCGGATTTCGGCAGCGCGGCGCGGTAGCTCGTCCAGGGGCAGCAACAGGCTGCCGGGCAGGTGGCAGTACTCGAACTCCATTTCCTCGCGCACGTCGATGAGCTGGATGTCGTCGCCGGCTTGCAGGCGGCGGTGCAGGTCTTCGGGGCTGATTTCGAGGGGGCTGTTTTGCATAATGCGGGGAGTTGAACGACAAAAATAGGCCCGCCGCGCCCTACCTTGCAGCTTCCTATCAGCACCTGCCCGCGTGTTTGCTCTTTTGTTGCTCGATATTCCGACCTCGTTTGTGCAGTACTGGCACGCCACCACCCCGCTGGAGCTGGTGGCCGTGCTTACGGGGTTTGCCTGCGTATGGCTGGCCGCGCGCGAGTCCATCTGGAACTTCCCGGTGGCCATCATCAGCTGCCTGCTCTACGTATTCGTCTATTACCGGGCGCGGCTCTATTCCGACTGCTACCTCCAGGTCCTGTTCATCGTCCTGAGCCTCTACGGCTGGTACGAGTGGCTGTATGGCGGGCGTAATGCCACCGAGCTGGGCGTGACGCATGCTACCCGCCGCGAGTGGCTGCTGGGCGCGGTATTCGTCGTGGCCTTCACGTTGGGCTTTGGTTACTACCTTCATTACAATACCGATGCCTCGCTGCCCCACCTCGACAGCTTCACTACGGCCGGCAGCATCGTGGCCCAGTACCTGCTCACCCGCAAGCGCCTCGAAAACTGGCTGATTTGGATACTGGTCGACCTGATTTACGTGCCCGTGCTCTGGTGCAAAGACCTGTATCCCACTAGCATACTCTACGCCCTCTACCTGGGGCTGGCTGCTTACGGCTACCGGCAGTGGCGGCGCGAGCTGGCCCGGCCCGTAGCCGCATTGCCTGCATCCGTTGCCGGCTGAAAAACGGCAGACTATTGTTGAGTTGATTTGTTATGCCGGGAGGCACCCCCATTATCCACCCAGGTAATGGCTTCCGGCGCATGGTTACCATTGCCTCTCTCTTTACTGCATCTGTTCTCCCCCCCCCTGTAAATTGCTGCGCGTTTCCCTCACCGGCCCGGAATCCACGGGCAAATCGACCCTGGCTACCCAGTTGGCGGCGCACTACGGTACCTCTTTTGCCCCTGAGTTTGCCCGCGAATACCTGGCCCAGTCCGGCTCGCACTATACTCCCGAAGACCTGGAGGAAATAGCCCGGGGCCAGCTCGCGGCCGAAGCCGAAGCCGCCACCCGCGCCCACAACAACCTGGTGTTCTGCGATAGCGACCTGCTGGTGATAAAGATATGGGCCGAACATTCCTTCGGCTCCTGCCCCGAATGGATTCTGCGCACCATCGACGAGCAGCAGTACGACCTGGCCCTGCTCATGGGCGTGGACCTGCCCTGGGAGCCCGACCCCCTGCGCGAGCATCCGCACCTGCGCCAGCATTTTTACGACCTGTACCGGCGCGAGCTAAGCGAGCGCATGGCCAACTTTGCCGAAATTGCCGGCTCCGGCGAGCGCCGCTTTGCCCAGGCTCGCTTCTTGGTTGATGAGCTGCTGCGCACGGCTGCTCAGGCCTCGGCTCAAGTTTTAGAAGAACCCCGCATGTCGTACCACCCTACCTACTACACCCTCAACACGCCCGCCTGCCAGGCCACGTTTGTCGCCCGCGGGGCCGAGCTCACCAGCCTGCGCACCACCGCCGACGACCTCGAATACATCTGGCCCGCCGACCCTGCCGTGTGGGCCCGGCACGCGCCCGTGCTGTTTCCGCTGGTGGGCCGCCTGCCCAACGATGCTTACTCCTACGAGGGCCGCGACTACAAGCTGCCACAGCACGGTTTCGCCCGCGACCAGGAGTTTGCCGTGCTGCGGCACACGGCCACCGAGCTGGTGTTCCGCCTCCAGCACGACGAAACCACCCGCGCCATATTCCCCTTCGCCTTCGAGCTCGTTATCACCTACACCCTGCGCGATGCCGAGCTCACTGTGCGCTGGGACGTGCGCAACCCCGCCACCGATGCGCCATTGCTTTTCAGCATCGGGGCGCACCCGGCCGTACGGTGCCCCCTAAGCCCGGACGAAAAATTCGAGGATTACTACTTCGAGTTCGACCACCCCGTGACCCTGGAGCGCTACCTGCTGGCCGGCGGCCTGCTCACGGGCCAAACGGCCCCCGTGCTCATCCAGGCGCGCCAGCTACCGCTCACCTACAGCCTGTTTGCCGATGATGCGCTGGTTTTCAAGCACTACGATTTCTCCGGCCTCACGCTGCGTTCGCGCAAGTCGGCCCACTTCGTGCGCTTTCAGTTCGACGGCTTTCCCTACCTCGGCCTCTGGACCAAAGGCCCGGGGGCCAGTTTCGTGTGTGTCGAGCCCTGGCACGGCATCGCCAGCGCCGCCGGCAAGCCCGGCGAGCTCAGCGAGAAAGAAGGCATCCTGACCCTGGAGCCCGGCCAGGTTTTCACGGCCGCCTACACCATTGAGGTGGGCTAATACTTGGTAATGAGGGAAATGGTGAGCAGACTCATTGCCGTAGGGCAGCGGGTTAGCTTGCTTTTCCTCACCGCGCAGCCGGCCGCCACTGCGGGGCATCCATTACCACCGTCACGAGCAAGGCGTGGGGCAGTGTCACGATGGAGGCCACCACCAGGGCCAGGCTGAACCAGGCGGTTTCGTCGGGCAGGTGGGCGGCCAGCAGGCGGCCCAATACCAGCAGCGCCACGCAGCTGATGAGCAGCAGCGGAGCCGCCCGCCGCAGAAAAAAAGCCAGCCGCGCCAGCAAATTGCCCCGGCTGGTTCCCGGCAGCTGGCCCGGCCCGGCATAGCCAAGCCAGCCCGTGAGGCGCAGCACGTGCTGCAGGCTGTGCCAGAACACGAAATACACGCCCACCGACAGCTTGGGCGGCAAGGCTACAAACAGCACCGCCAGGATGAGGACTTCGCCCAGCTCGGCCACCAGCAGCGGCCACTGCTGCCGGGCGGCATACCGTGCCCATAGTACTACGTGCCCCACCGCTACTACCACCGCCAGGCCAGTAGCCCCGGCCGCAAACGTGCCGGGTCCCATTGTGCCCGTGCCCACAAACCGGAGCAGCCCGTTCACGATGCCGGCCGTTTCGGCGGGCCATTGCCAGGCGGGCACCGCAAATAGCAGCAGGCCCCGCAGCAGACTATGCGCCAGCCACCAGCCGGCCGATACCAATGGCCCGGCCGGTGCATCGGCCGAGCCCCAGTGCCACACCGTGAGCAACAAGAAGCCGGCCACCGTGGCCGCCGGCCAATGCCACCACAGCAGGCCCACCGCCGCCGCCAGGCCCAGGTAGCCGGCCAAAAACCGCAGCCAGTAGCGCCAGCCGTCGGCCGTGCTTCCCGGGTGGCTGGCCGGTACCACAAACTGGTCGCAGGCTCCGTGCGCCACGCCCAGCACCACCATGCCCACGGCCAGCGGCAAACCCAGCAGCAGCCCGGCCCGGCCCGGAAAGGCCGCGCCCAGCCCCACCAGCACCAGCACAGCCGCGTAGGAATAGCGCCGCTGAGACCAGTCAGAAGCCAATGTGCCAAGCGAGTTAGTCATAAGTGAAAGAGGAAAAAAGCACTACAGGCTGAACCGCACGGCCGAGGCAGTGAAATTCAGCCTGTAGGCCGGGGGGTGAATGGCGGGCAAGTCTGCCCGCCACTGAGCCGGAAAAGGATGCCGCCGCTGGGCGGCCCCCCTCAAAGCTAGGCGACCGAAACCGCCTTAGCAGGAGCCTCTTTCACGGCCGACTCGCTGCGGGCGATGCCGTACACGACCAGACCAAAGCCGATTTTGTTGACGGCATCGGCAAGGTTATACAGCAGGTCGAGGTCCTGGGGACGGAGCAAGCCGGCTCCATCGGGCCCGAGCCAGCCACCGGGCATAGCCATGTAGCCAATTGGGTAAATGGCCCAGCCTGCCAGCACGAACCACGCCAGGGCGCGCACGCCCTTCTGCACGGCTACCGAGTTGGAAGCTGCTGCCAGTTTTGCCACTTCGCCCATCCAGGCCGAGTACAGAATATAGAGGTAGCCCAGCGTCGAGAGCGAGCCCCACAGCACCGAGTGACCCATGGAGCCGTCGGTGAAAGCTTCGCCGATGTAGCCGCATACGAGCATGACGACGGCCGCTATAATCAGCTTGTAGAGCAGCGATATTTTGGCCCCGGCGGCTCGCACCAGCAGGTAAAATTCTACTACCATCAACGGCACGGTTAGCGTCCAGTCGATGTAGCGTAGGGCTATGGGAGTCTCATGGGTACTCACATAGTAATCGCGCATGTAGTAGTAGTGCACCGCCGCGATGCCGGTAATCATTCCCGAAATCAGCAAAGACGTTTTCCACTTATCGGCTACAGTACTGCGCTCGAAGAGGAAAAATACGGCCGCCGCAGCCATTGCCATATATCCCGTAAAAAACGTGAATGCCACCGGGTCGTCCACGGGAATGCGCATGATGTCTAGAAACAGGTTTTGCATGGGAAAAATTGTAAGGGTAAGGATTGTGCGATATGCACGGCTCCAATGTAAGATATTTGCAATATAATTGTTTAATATGCTTGGGTATTTAATCGAACCAAATGATAAAATGCCCGCCAGTAGCTCGCCTGGGCACTTTCTATTTTTTGAAATTATGGTTCGCAATTCCAGGTAAACCAGAAGCCTACAGGCCGCCAGCACCCCACTGGGGTGCGGCGGCCGGCGGGGGCTCGCGGTGAATGACGGATAGGGGGGGGATTTCAGCGACTATACTTCCACCCGGCGGCGGTTATAGTCCGGCTCCCAGTCGTTGATGGGGCGCGAAATGCCGGGCGGCAGGTCCAGGTCGGGCAGGCTGGGGTCATGGGGTTCGCCGCCGTCGTCGTCGCCGTCGTGGGGCGGCGGGGGCGGCACTACGCGGCGGCGGCGCGGCAGCACCAGCACAAACAGGAAGAAGGCGCAAAAAGCAACGGCGTAGATTAAGCTGAACATAACGAAAGCGGCTAAAGCGGTGCGGAGTTTATAACGTCGGCCCCCGGCCCGACGTTCCGCCGGCCGACGTCCCTAAATTAACTGACAGTCAGCAAACCGCCACTCTCTTAACCAACGAATAATAAAAAAAGATATGGCCTGGTCTGACGGGCCGTATCTTTACGGCATGTTTAGGGGTGCTGATGTTGTATACAACATTGGCTGAGATGATACCCATCGAACCTGAACCGGGTAATGCCGGCGAAGGGAATAAACTATCCACGGACGATTCTGCGGCCGCTCCGACCCCTGGGGCGACGGCACGTTCTACTTTTCATCTCATTTTTTTGAAAACTGTACTCCTTGCGGGGGCGGCACTGTGCGTGCTGGCCGCCGCGCCGGCGTGGGCGCAAGGCCCCGTGTCCGGCACCGTTTTGGCCGATGTGCTCCATATCAGCGAAGCTAATCCGGTTGCTAATGCGACTATTCTGCTTGATGGCAATGTCGTTGGCACCACGGGTGCCACCGGAGGGTTTGCAATCGTCGTAGTGCCTCCGGGTACTCAC
This sequence comes from Hymenobacter siberiensis, assembly GCF_018967865.2. Taxonomy (NCBI): domain Bacteria; kingdom Pseudomonadati; phylum Bacteroidota; class Cytophagia; order Cytophagales; family Hymenobacteraceae; genus Hymenobacter; species Hymenobacter siberiensis. The sequence goes on along the minus strand of NZ_JAHLZY020000001.1, from coordinate 4,378,359 downwards.
GAGTTGCGGGTGATACGAGATGATTTTGCGTCGAGCTCCGTGACTATAAAGGGCTCGGCTGAACCTCAGCAGCTGGGCAACATTGTTTTAGCTGCTTTTGCGGTGGTCACGCCCGAAGCCCTCGTGATGGCTTCCCGCGCCAACGACCGCACGGCCACGGCCTACACCAACCTGAGCAAGCAGGAGCTGGCCAGGCAGAATTTCGGGCAGGACCTACCCTACCTGCTCAACCAGACGCCTTCGGTGGTGGTGAATTCTGACGCCGGGGCCGGCGTCGGCTACACCGATATCCGCATCCGCGGCACGAGCAATACGGGCATCAACACCACCATCAACGGGGTGCCGCTGAACGACCCGGAATCGCACGGCGCGTTCCTGATTAACCTGCCGGATTTGGCCTCGTCCATCAATTCGCTGCAAATCCAGCGCGGGGTGGGCACCAGCCAGAACGGCGGCGCGGCCTTCGGAGCCAGCATCAACATCAGCACGCTCGACAACCGCCGCGAGGCTTACGCCGAAACCCAGAACACCTACGGCTCTTACCAGACCTGGAAAAATAACGTGTCGTTTGGCACGGGGTTGATTAACGGCCATTTTACCGTTGATGGGCGGCTCTCGCGCATTGCCTCCGATGGCTACATGAACCGGGCGGCTTCCGATTTGAAGTCGTACTACTTCGCCGCCGGCTACCAGGCCAAGAACACGCTGCTGAAATTCATCACCTTCTCGGGCCGCGAAAAAACCTACCAGGCCTGGAACGGCGTGCCCGAGCCAGCCCTCTCCGGCGACCGCGCCCGGCTCCAGACGTTCATCAATAACGGCGAGCTCACGGAGGCCGATGCCGCCCGCGTGCTCCAGGAGGGCCGGCGTTACAGCTCCTACACCTACGGCAACCAGACCGACAACTACCAGCAGAACCACTACCAGCTGCACCTTTCGCAGGGTCTGGGCCAGCGCTGGAACCTGGCGGGCGCGCTGCACCTCACGCGCGGCTTCGGCTACTACGAAAGTTACCGGGCCAATAAAAAGCTGGCTGATTACGGCCTGGACAACGTGGTGCTGGGCACCACCACCATCAAGCGTACCAACCTGGTGGACCGCAAGTGGCTCGACAACAACTTCTACGGCGGCACGATGGCCCTCAACTACCAGCCCGCCGACGGCAAGCTACAAGCCACCTTCGGCGGTGCCTGGAACCGCTACGACGGCGACCATTACGGCGAAATCATCTGGGCGCAGTATGCCTCGAACAGCCAGCTCGGCCAGCGCTACTACTTCAACAATGCCGTCAAGACCGATTACAACGCCTATGCCCGCGCCACCTGGCAGGTGCTGGACCGGCTCGGCATTTATGGCGATATGCAGGTGCGCCACATTGATTACACCATCGACGGCCTGGAACCCAAAAAGCAGGACGTGACCACCCGCGCCAAGTACACCTTCTTCAACCCCAAGGCCGGCGCTACCCTCAGCCTGGGCACCGGCCAGCAGCTGTACGGCAGCTTCGCGGTGGGCCAGCGCGAGCCTGTGCGCTCCGATTTCACCGACCGGCCCGTGGGCGACCAGTCGGCCCAGGCCGAGCGCCTCGAAGACTTTGAAGGCGGCTACCGTTTCAACCGCGCCGACCTAGCTTTTCTGGGTCCGAACGGGGCACTGCGCTTCGAAGCCAACGGCTTTTATATGAACTACCGCAACCAGCTGGTGGCCACCGGCCAGCTCAACGATGTGGGCACGGCCCTGCGCACCAATGTGGCCCGCAGCTACCGGCGCGGCGTGGAATTGTCGGCTTTCCTGTCGCTCAACGACAAAATCAGCCTCAGCAGTACCCTCACCCTGAGCCAGAACCGCATCCTGAACTACCGGGACGTTTCCTATAGCTACGACACGGTAACCTACGTTGTCACCACCAATGCCGCCGAAGCGCGCACGTCCACCATCTCGTATTCGCCGGGCGTGGTATCGGCCCATACGCTGGAAGGCCAGCCGCTGAAAGGCCTGCGCGTGGCCCTGCTCCTCAAAACCGTGAGCCGCCAGTACCTCGACAACTCGCAGAACGACTACCGCAGCATCAACCCCTACCAGACGCTCGATTTCCGCCTGCGCTATGCCCTGCACCCCCGTTTCATGAAGGAGATTGAGCTGGGCCTGCTCGTCAACAACCTGCTCAACCGCGAGTACGTGGCCAACGGCTATACCTACACCTACCAAGGCGCCAGCGGCAACCAGGAAACCTTTAACTGGTTTTACCCCCAGGCCACGCGCAACTACCTGGCCTCGATTGGATTGAAGTTTTGAGCGCGTACAAATAGGTGGGTAGAATGGCCCGACCCCGCTAAAAAAGAACGTCATGCTTCGACTACGCTCAGCATGACGTTCTTTTATTTATTGCGTTCTACTCCTTTAGCGAAGCCATGTCGATGACGTAGCGGAAGCGCACTTCCTCGTCCATCATCTTACCGAAGGCTTTATTGATGTCCTGCATCGGAATCATCTCCACTTCGGGCGCGATGTTGTGCTTGGCGCAGAATTCCAGCACTTCCTGCGTTTCGGCAATGCTGCCGATGACCGAGCCGGCCACCGAGCGGCGGTGCATGGCCACTTCCATGTTGTTGAGCGGCGCTTTGTAGGGCCCGAGCAGGCCTACGGTTGTAATCACGCCGTTGCGCTTGGCCAGCGTCACGTAGTCGTTGATGTCGAAGGCATCGGGGATGGTGAGGCGGATGAAGTCGAACTTCAGCTCGTGGGCCTTCATGGCCGCCGAGTCCGTCGAAATCAGCACTTCGTGCGCGCCCAGCTGCTCGGCAGCGGCCTGCTTCTCTTTGTCGCGGGTGACGGCCGTGACGGTCGCACCCAGCGCCCGGGCCAACTGCACGGCCATGTGGCCCAGCCCGCCAATGCCCACCACAGCCACGCTTTGGCCGGGGCCCACGTTCCAGTGTTTCATCGGCGCGTAGGTCGTTATGTCGGCGCACAGAATGGGCGCGGCCGCTTTAATATCCAGCGCATCGGGGATGCTGAGTACGAAGGATTTCTTCACCGTGATGTTGGTCGAATAGCCGCCGAAGGTGTTGAAATCCTTGTTCTGGGGTTTCATGTAGCCGTTGTAGGTGGCCGTCCAACTCACGGGGCCTTCGCAGTAATTTTCTTCCTTTTCCTGGCACGAGGGGCACACGCCACAGGAATCAATCATGCAGCCCACGCCCACCACGTCGCCCACCCGGAACTTGGTTACGGCGCTGCCCACCTCGTTCACGCGGCCCACAATTTCGTGGCCCGGCACGCAGGGGTAAATCGTGTTGTGCCAATCGTTTTTTACCTGGTGCAGGTCGGAGTGGCACACGCCGCAGTACAGAATGTCGATGTGCACCTCGTCGGCCTTGGGGGCCTGGCGCTCGATTTCCATCTCGGAAAGGCCGTTGAAAATGGAATTGCTGGCACCGTAAGCTTTGGTTTTCATTGCGTCCATGCGTGGGGGAGGATAAGAAGGTGAAGATTGAACATTGAGGCTGCAACTAAATGAAAATGTTGCCATTGGCCCAGCCCGTGAACTTTTTCTAAGGACGTTCAGCCAATGGAGTTAGCTGATTCTGAATTGAAAAGCCCGCCCCGCCCCCTTAACCTCCCCCGTGGCCGCTTGCTAGTAACTGACTAATAGAAAGTCACTCACCTGGAAAAAATAGTGCGTGTCTGTTGTTAAAGAAAGTCGGCTTGGTCAGTTAGCCGCAGTTCCCCGGATTCCATGGGCGAATCTGTTAGCCCGGCATCAATCAAAGAAGGCCTGCCAATTGGCAGGCCTTCTTGCTGTTCAGAATGTCGTCCACAAAATCCGAAAAATCCGTGGTCAGATGATGAGGCGCACGCCGCCCAGCTCCGAAATCTGGTAGGGGAACTTGTCGCCGGGCGAGCCGATGAACATGAAGTTTTTTGGGATGCTCCATTCTTGCGACAGCTCGTCAATCAGCTCCGGGCCGAAGGTGCCGATGCGCGTCACAAACTCCATGTGAATGTTGGGGTAGGCGCGGTCCAGCACGTTCAGGTCGGTGAGCAGGCCCTCGGGCACGGCTTGGTCGAGTTTCAGCAGCATCACGATTTTGAGGCGGTTGGTGAATTCATTTTCCTCCACGTAGGTCATCACCTTGTTGAGGTTGGCCACGTTATCGCCCTTCGTGAAATACACAAACTCTTGTTTGTTAAGGTCATGTACCAGGCGTCGGATGGTGACCTGGCTGCTGATGGCCGCCCGCCGGAACCCCTCGTAGAACGACGTAGCCCCGGCCAGCACCAGGTTGAGAATGGCAATGCGCTCCAGCATGGCATACACGATGAGGGCCGACGGAATGAAGTACTGCAGGAATACCACCAGGTAGGCCGGATTCTTCTGAATGTTGCCATACAGGCCGGCCAGCACGCCCACCAGGGCCAGAAATACGCTGAACACGCCCGCGTACACCGGCCGCGGCAGTTTGCCGCGCTTCACCTTCAGCAGGAAGTTGCCGACGGCGAAAAAGGCCATTACCGCCAAAAAGGAGATAGTGTACACGCCCGCCAGCGTTTCGAGCTCGCCCTGCGTAATGGCCAGAATGGACACGCACAGCGCGAAAAAAATGGTCAGGATGATGTAGTTGGCTCCCCGGCGGTTTTCCTTGAGGAAAAACTGCGGCCAGATGCGGTCCAGCGCCATGCGCTTTATCAGGCCGCTCACGCCCACGAAGCTCGTGAGCACGGCCCCGGAAAGCACCGTCACGGCATCGATGGATATAACCGTGGCCAGCCAGGGGCCGCCGGTTTGCTGGCCCAGGTAAGAAAGCAGGGTTTCCTGGTGCTCGCCCACCGTGGCCAGCGGCACCACGGCCACCGCCAGCAGGGCAATCACCGGGTTGAAGAAGCTCACCACCAGCCACATGTTGCGCAGCGTTTTGAGGAACACGCCGGGAGCCTGCTCCTCCACGAAGTTGGCCGAGCTTTCGAAGCCCGAAATGCCCAGCATGGCCGCGCTAAACCCCAGGAATAGCGCCACCAGGATGCTGCCGCCCACCACCGGCTGCGCATAGTTGAGGTGCAGCGTGGTGAGGCCGTGCTGCCACACAAACCACCCGCCCGCCAGCACCAGCAGCGTGAGCGATATGAGGTGGGCAATAAAAATGACCACCGCCACGATGGCCGATTCCGACATGCCCGCCGACGTGAGCAGCAGGAAAAACACCAGCAGCCCGGCCGTGGCCCACAGCACCGGCAGGTGCGGAATGGGGGCAATCAGGTACAGGTAGTTCATGCCCTCGCCCGCGCTCAGCACCGCCGTGGCCATGTAGGAGAGGATGGTGAGGCAGGCCGCAATGGCGGCATTGCTCTTGCTGGTGGTGTTTAGCAGCACGTTGTAGGCGCCGCCGTTGAGGGGCAGGGCGCCCACTACCTCGCCGTAAATCTTGCGGAACAGGTACAGCAGGCCCGCCACAATGAGTAGCGCAATCCAGGCGTATTGCCCGGCAAAGCCGATGGAAAGCGCCGACACGTAGAGGCACGACGACGAAATGTCGTTGCCGCAAATGGCCGTGGCTTCCAGCTGATTCAGCTTTTTATGATGAACGGCAGGTAGGGGAGTGGGCATAAGTAGCGTGTTGGAGTCATAATATGGTTGGGAATAAGCGGCGGCTCACCCGGGTGGGTGGGATTCAGGTAAAGAAACGGGAAATTGCCGGCCGTGGCCGAACCGACGGCCGATTATTCGGCTTTAGTACTTACTCCCAGGCGCTACCGCCCAGCGGCCGGCCTGTTATCTTTGCTAAAATTCCCACCTCCAACTCCCAATCTCCGCCCATGTCCTCCGAAGCCGACGTTCTCTCCCCCGAAGCCAAAGCCCACACCGCCCAGAAAGGCAGTACCAACGCCAACGGCTTCACCGATTATTTCGACCTCGACGGTCTGCTGACCGAGGAGCACCTGCTCATCCGCCAGTCCATCCGCGACTTCGTGAAGAAGGAAATCAGCCCCAACATCGAGAAATGGGCGCAGGACGCGCATTTTCCGAGCGAAATCGTGCGCAAGTTTGGCGACGTGGGTGCCTTCGGTCCCACCATCCCGCAGGAATACGGCGGCGGCGGCATGGACTACATCAGCTACGGCCTCATCATGCAGGAAATCGAGCGCGGCGATTCTGGCATGCGCTCCACGGCCTCGGTGCAGGGCTCGCTGGTGATGTTCCCCATCTACGCCTACGGCTCGGAAGAACAGCGCCACAAGTACCTGCCCAAGCTCGCCAGCGGCGAGTGGCTGGGCTGCTTCGGCCTCACCGAGCCCGACCACGGCTCAAACCCCGGCGGCATGACCACCAACATCAAGGACATGGGCGACCATTACCTGCTGAACGGCGCCAAGATGTGGATTTCGAACTCGCCCGAGTGCCAGGTGGCCGTTGTCTGGGCCAAAAATGAGCAGGGCCGCATCAAAGGCGTCATCGTGGAGCGCGGCATGGAAGGCTTCAGCACGCCCGAAATCCACAACAAGTGGAGCCTGCGCGCCAGCACCACCGGCGAGCTGGTGTTTGAGGACGTGAAAATCCCTAAAGAGAATATTCTGCCCAACATCGACGGCCTGAAAGGCCCGCTCTCCTGCCTCGATTCGGCCCGCTTCGGCATTGCCTGGGGTGCCATCGGCGCGGCCATCGACTGCTACGAGTCGGCCCTGAAATACTCGCTCCAGCGCGAGCAGTTCGGCCAGCCCATCGGCGGCTTCCAGCTCCAGCAGAAGAAACTGGCCGAAATGATTACCGAAATTACCAAAGCCCAGCTTATGGCCTGGCGCTTGGGCGTGCTCAAAAACGAAGGCAAAGCCACCAGCTCCCAAATCAGCATGGCCAAACGCAACAGCGTCGAAATGGCCCTGCACGTGGCCCGCGAAGCCCGCCAGATTCACGGCGGCATGGGCATCACCGGCGAGTACCCCATCATGCGCCACATGATGAACCTGGAATCGGTGGTGACCTACGAAGGCACCCACGACATTCACCTGCTGATTACGGGCGCGGACATTACGGGTATTCAGGCGTTTAAGTAAGCCTGTCTCGTAGCGCATGCTTTCGCTTGTGCCCAGCAAAACGCAAAATGGCCGCCCCAGCAATGAGGCGGCCGTTTTTTCTGGCATCAACATTAGTTACTGGTCAAGTAGTACGTCGTTTCCAGTATTCTTTCTAAACAGCTTCTTAATAAAGCCGCCCATGCTGGCGCGAGTTTAGCGTAGCGTAACTCGTGCCGACCATTCGGGGGAGGCTGTGCCTCCCATGGAACGGCCCGGTAGAACGGCGCGGCCGGTTCGGCCCCGGATTGCCGCTGGCGCGGCAGGGAAGGCGCAGCCTCCCAACATTATCGGCGCGAGTTTCGCGCAGCGTAACTCGCGCCAGTGCCCAATACCGCTGCCCATGCCGTAATTTGGCCCTATGATGAAAATCGTACCCGCTACCGAACCCCTCGTGCTGCTCGAATGCCTCGTGGCCGGCACCTCGCACCGCCCCAATCTGGAGAAATACGAGCCCGAGCTAGAGGTCGGTCAGGCCCTGCTGCTCACCCGCGAGGCCGATAGCCACTACGACGACTGGGCCGTGCAGGTGCACACTGCCCCCGCCACCGACCCGGCCAACGTGTGGCTCGGCTACCTGCCCGAGGGCCGCAACGAAACCGTGGCGCGCTTGCTCGATGCCGGCAAGCACCTTTCGGCCCGCCTCAATCACAAATCTTGGGAAACCGACTGGCTGCACCTTGATATTGAAGTGCTGCTGCACGAGTAGCTTAAGGCATTTCGTGTAACCAAAAAAGACCGTCATGCCGAGCGCAGTCGAGGCATCTCGCGTGCTCAAGTAAACCAATCGCTTGAGTTACTGCCCCACGCGATATGCCTCGGCTGCGCTCGGCATGACGTTATTTATTCTTTGCCAAAGGAGCTTTTTTACACTCAAATAAGTTACTCATTAGCTTAGCAACAAGCGACCAATCATTTTAGTAATATCACTATGCGCGAAGCCTATCTCACCGGCGACAACGAGCACTTCGATGCCACCGATAAGGACATTGACAAGGCCCTGCGGCCGCTCAGTTTCGATGATTTCACGGGTCAGGAGAAGATTCTGGAGAATCTGAAAGTCTTCGTGGCCGCCGCCAAGCTGCGCGGCGATGCCCTCGACCACGTCCTGCTGCACGGCCCCCCTGGCCTGGGCAAAACCACCCTCTCCCACATCATTGCCAATGAGTTGGGCTCGGGCATCAAGATGACCAGCGGCCCGGTGCTGGATAAGCCCTCCGACCTGGCCGGCCTGCTCACCAATCTGGAGCCGCACGATGTGCTGTTCATCGACGAGATTCACCGCCTGAACCCTGTGGTGGAAGAGTACCTATACTCGGCGATGGAGGACTACCGCATCGACATCATGCTCGATTCGGGCCCCAACGCCCGCTCGGTGCAGATTTCGCTCTCGCCCTTCACCCTGGTGGGCGCTACCACGCGCTCGGGCATGCTCACGGCTCCGCTGCGTGCCCGCTTCGGCATCTCGGCCCGCCTGGAGTATTATGATTCCAAGCTGCTGACCACCATCGTGCTGCGTTCGGCCGAGATTCTTGGTACGCCCATTCACGACGACGCCGCGTTTGAAATTGCCCGGCGCTCGCGCGGCACACCCCGCATTGCCAACAACCTGCTGCGCCGCACCCGCGACTTTGCCCAAATCAAGGGCGATGGCACCATCACGGTCGAAATCGCGCAGTTCGCCCTCAATGCCCTCGATGTGGACGCCCGCGGCCTCGACGACATGGACAAGCGCATCCTGACCACCATCATCGATAAGTTCAAGGGTGGCCCGGTGGGCATCAGCACCATCGCCACCGCGTGCGGCGAGGAGGGCGAAACCATTGAGGAAGTGTACGAGCCCTTCCTGATTCAGGAAGGCTACATCAAGCGCACTTCGCGGGGCCGGGAGGCCACGGAGGCCGCATACCAGCACCTGGGCCGCCTGCTGCCCCAGCAGATGCGCGGTAACTCAGGCAGCTTGTTTGACGAGATAACGTCGTAGGGCTTGTACCGTGGACTCTGCGAGTCCGCGCATGAGAGCGTTCAGCCGCGCGGACTCGCAGAGTCCACGGTACACTATCAGGGAACGCGCCGCCTTCAGCGGCGCGTTCCCTGTTTCTTTGCAACCCCTTTAGCTCCGTTGCCTATGCTTCCCCAATCCCAATGGGCACCCTTCATCAAGCGCCGCGCGGCAGAGCTCGGCTTCATGGCCTGCGGCATATCAAAGGCGGAATTCCTGGAAGAGGAAGCCCCGCGCCTCGAAACCTGGCTCACGCGCCGCATGAACGGCAAGATGGGCTACATGGAAAACCACTTCGACAAGCGCCTCGACCCGCGCCTGCTGGTGGATGGGGCCAAATCGGTGATTTCGCTGCTGCTCAACTACTACCCCGCGCCCGAAACCCAGCAGCCCGACGACACCCTTAAAATCAGTAAATACGCCTATGGCCGCGATTATCACTTCGTCATTAAAGACAAGATGAAAACGCTGCTGGCCGATATGGAAGCCGAGATTGGGGCCATTGGTGGGCGCTGCTTCGTCGATTCCGCGCCGGTATTGGATAAGGCATGGGCCAAGAAATCGGGCCTCGGCTGGGTAGGTAAAAACGCGAACCTAATAACGCCTGGCCACGGCTCGTTCTACTTCATTGCCGAGTTGATTGTGGACGTGGAACTACCCGCCGACGGCCCCATCCGGGACTACTGCGGCACCTGCACCAAGTGCGTAGACGCCTGCCCTACCCAGGCCATCACCGAGCCCTACGTGGTGGACGGCAGCAAGTGCATCAGCTACTTCACCATCGAGCTCAAGGACCAGATTCCGACCGAAGTAGCCGGGCAATTCGGCAACTGGGTGTTCGGTTGCGACATCTGCCAGGACGTGTGCCCGTGGAACCGCTTCTCGAAGCCGCACAATGAGCCCCAGTTCAACCCCGCGCCGGGCCTGAAAGACCTGACGCCCGGCGACTGGCGCGAAATCACCCACGAATTATTCACGGAGCTGTTCCGGCAGTCGGCCGTGAAACGCACGGGCTACGAAGGCCTGAAACGGAACATCAGGTTTGTAACAGATGTGCGGTAAGCTTTCGCTTGCCGAATCAACGAACAACTAACTAACTAACCGCAAGTTAAAGCTTACCGCACAGTGTTACACGCCCAAGCTAAGCTCGCCAAACACCCGCTTCAGCACCCGCCGGTAGAGGCGGGCAAATTGCTGGTAGCACCAGGTACGGAAATCAGGCACCTCAATGGTGGGAATTACATTGAGCGCCTTGCGCAACTCTTTCTCAAACAGGGCCTTGTTGAAGCTGACTTTCATCAGAATCATTTTCATGTAGTCTAGCATAGCGGAAGGAAAAAGGACGATGGAATACTAAGCAGATACACTTCCGGTTATATTAGTGAGCCGGGCTATCTGATATTAAAGTTACTATATATAACTGGTATTTTCATAATACCTGAAGTGCCTGAACAGGTATATCAGCTGCCCCGATACGCAAAAAGAGCAGCCAGGGCCACTCTTTTCGAATAAAAAGCCAAAATCTTACAACTCCGGCTCAGACGAACAGATTAAGTGCGGTCTGGGCTACTGTGCTGCTTACGGGCTCATCAAAAGCCTCAGCCAGAGCGGGGTCGTGAATAGCCGTATTGGCCCTGATGAGTAGGAACGAAGCGAACGGCACTGGCACCCCCGGCGTCACGTACTGGACGCCGGTTTCCTCGCCGCCGGTGGCGGCAGTGGTCAGGCCCTGCGCGGCAGTGGGCCGCACAATGGTGGCATCTTCCTCGCTGGGCCAGTACTGCACTACCGCGCCCCGGCCCTTGCGCAGCCCCCGAATGTGGGCCGAATGCTCGGCCTCAACGGCGTGAATGCGCAGGGCGGCTCGGAGTAGCTGCGGGTCGGCGATGGTGAATATGTAGGTTTTGTAGATGCGCACACCCAGGTCTTCCAGCTGCTGGGCCAGGGCCAGGAAGGCATCGTAGCTGGTGAGCACGGCCGGGAACAACTCCGGGTTGGTGGCTACATTATGCCGGCCGCTGAAATCGAACCGGGGCAGGGCCGGCACAATTGCTCCGGCATCCTGGAGGGCTTTCAGCAGCAGGGCGGCGTGCTGGGTCTGGTGGGCCAGCAGGCGCTGGAAATCGGCAGTTTGGGCCGTAGGAATTAGGCCGGTAGCGGCCAGGCCCTGGGTATAAAGCGCCACCTGAGTACGCTCGAGCAAGAGCAGCTGCGTTACGGCATCGTACGACGTATCCGTAGGCGCGGCGGCGGCGGGCAGGGCTGCGGCACTCAGCGGCAGTGCCGCCACGGCGGCGCGGCCCAGCTGGGCCAGCAGGGCGCGGCGGGGGGCCGGCGCGGCAGTGGCTGGTGCGGCCGCCAGTTGGTCGAGAAGGGAAATCAGCTTCATACAGGAACAGCCAGGCCGGCCACGGAAATAACGTAAGGAGCGAAGTAGGGGGCCAGGGCCGCCGTCACTTCGGTAGGGGTTTTGGTGAGCAGCTGGCCGGCGCTGTCCACCACGTCGCTGTTGGCAAACGAGCCGGGCGTGAGCAGGTCGCGCACGGCCGCCGCGTGGCGGGCCTGCACCGATGACATTTTGAGGAGCAGCGTGCGCTTCGGAATGCTGCTGCTGGTGAACAAAGGCAGCAGCACGGGGTAGGCCGCGGCGGCCAGGTCGGCCAGCTGCTGGGCGGCAGCCAGTACGCCGGCGCGGGTGGTCAGCGTGAACTTGCTGAGGCTGAATGTAAAATCGGTGGGCAGCAGTTGATTGATGCCCGTGGGGTCGATGAGGTAGCGGATGGTTTGCTGGTGCACCACTTTATGGTCGCGCAGGTCGACAAAAACGGCGCGCTCGGCGGCGGTCAGGTCGGTGGGCGGGGCATCCATCACCTTCTGGTAGAGGGTGGTCTGGGCCAGGGCCATCAGGTAGGCGTAGTACAACAGGCCCGGGTCGCCGGTTGGCAGCGCCAGCTGGTAGGGGTCGGCGGGGGTGGGAGTAACGATGGTGGTGGAGCAACCCGCCGCAATCAGGGCCACTGAGGCTGCCGAAGCCGCCGAAACCCGTAGAAACACGCGTCGCCCCAGCGACTGCTCCCGCCAGGCGGGCAAAAAAGTGTGGTCAGACATTGGTAAAGTATTCAAGCCAGCCCGCTAACCCGAGAAGCCGGGTTCCAGCCATTACAAAGGTACTCGCTACCCATCCATTGGTTGCAAAGCCCTAAAAAACAAAGCCCGCCCTGCGGAGGGGCACAGCCGGCCGGCGGCTGAAAAAGTGCTGCTCCGCCGTTGTCATTCCGACGCAGGAGGAATCTGGATAAAGCCAGCAAAAGCTTGCCTCAGATTCCTTCTGCGTCGGAATGACAACGGCTAAGCGGCAACGGTACCTACGCCAGCAGGCCCCCGGCACGGGAGCTATCCAGCACCTCGGCGGCCTGCAGGGGCTCGTCGAAGGCGGCGGCGGCGTCATCCGCCAGGTAGGTGGTGCTGCCGATGCCCGTGGTAATGAGCACGGCAAGCTTGGTGCCGGCGGCTCCCTGCTGCTGGTTGCTCTCGGCTGGGCTGGGCCGGGCCGGGTTGTAGGCCGGAATGCCGTAGGTAGTGCCGCCCAGGGCGATGGCCGTCTTCGTGCTGCTGGCCACGCCGCTGGTGTAAGCAGCTTGGAACCGGGCATCGGTGGCCAGGTCGTCGCCGAGGCTCACCCAGGGCTGCTGGCCGCGCATGGTGCGAATGTGCGCCGCGTGCCGGGCTTCGATGGAGTGAATTTGCAGCACCGGCGTGAGGAAATCGGTGCCAATCAGCTCGGCGGCGCGGCCTTTGTAGGCGCGCACGCCGGTGTCTTCCAGCACCTGGGCGTATTTCAGCTGGTCGGCGTAGGTGGCGGGCAGCAGGCTGGGGTTGAAGCGGATGCCCGTGGTGGCCGAGCCCGCTACCGGCGTGCCCCCGGCCGCGATGATGGCGGTACGCAGGTAGGCAACGTGCACGTCCTCGTGGGTTTTGATGACGGTGATGGCATCGAAGGCGGCACCGGCCGGAATCTGGCCGGCGGCGAGAAACTGGCGGTAAAAGTCGGCTTCGAGGAGCTCCAGCGTCAGGGCGTAGTTCAGGATGTCGGTGGGCAGGGAGGCCGTGCCGGCGTAGGCCTTCTGAAACAGCGCGCCCAGGAAAAGCGGCGATGTGGCCAGGGCCGTACGCTGGGCCACGGTGCCCAGTGAGTTGAATACGGCGCGGCGCGAGCTGAAACGGTCCAGTACGTCGGGGTCAGCTTCCGCCAGTAGGTCGATGATGTTGAAGAAATTCATGGCAAAGGAGAAGTCGGAAGAAGAAGATTACTGGCCGATGGTGCTGCCGTTGAGCGTTTGCTCCACGTAGGTCTGCGCAACGGCGAGCACGGCGGTGGGCGTCATCTGGCGGTCGAATCCGAGCGTATCACCCGCTTCGTTGGTGGCGAAGGAGCCGGGCAGAATCAGGTCGCGGACATAAGCCGCGTGCCGCGCCTCAACCGACACAATCTGGCCCGCAATGCCCAGGTACACTGCGCTTTTGAACAGCTTGGCCGCGCCGTTGTAGGCAGCCACGCCCAGGTCCTCGAAGGCCTTGGCGGCATCGAGAATGCCCAGCTTGGTATCGGCAGCCGCTTTCACGCGCTTGGTGAAATCAATGCTGTCGAATTTTGGGGTGAGGTCGGGGATGATAGTGCCGTTGAAGTCACGGTTGATGGCCGTGCGCAGAAAGTCGCGGTGAATGGCCTCGTGGGTGGCTAATTTGGCGAAATACGGCACCTCGGCCGCCAGCAGGGGCGAGGCCGTGAGGGCGGCCACCTTGGCGTAGAAGGCGGCTTCGAGCTGCTCCAGGGCATAGGCGTAGTTGAGCACGCTGGCATCGCCGGTGCCGAAGCTGACGTTGCCCGTGGTGGTGCTGGTGGGCGTGGTATTGTCCTTCGAGCAGCCAGCCAAAACCAGCGCCGTGGCCCCGGCCGTAGCGCCGGCGTACATGAAGAAGGACCGGCGCTTGATGCGCGCCAGCAGGGGCTGCCCCGGCTGCGGGCTTTGAGGGTCAGTTGGCCGAAGCGTATCGGACATAAAAAAATAGCGTTTGATGAGCAAAAGAAAGGGCAGCTACGAAAGCCGGCGGTCCGGTGCGAACCAGTATGAAAGCCGCCACCAGCCCACTACCTCCGAATACCGAAAAGGATTCTGTAAGGGGATGCCGATACAAAGCTAACTCGTTGTACAGCCCGGAAACGAAACCCCGACTCCGGCGGGCTGTATAAATCGCAAAGCCGGCCCCGCGTGAGCGGAGCCGGCTTTGTTGGAATTCGTTGCTTCAATAAAGAAGCCTTCGTTGGTTAGGCACCAATCAGGCCACCAGCGCGCGAGTTATCGAGCACTTCGGCAACCTGCAGGTACTCGTCGAAGGCCGCTGCAGCATCGCTGGCAGTGTACGTAGCCCCCAGACCAGCTTTGATGTCGACACCCGATTGGGTCGTATTGTTCTCAACTGGGCTGGCCGCCGTGTACGCTGGCACTACAAGGCCAAAGGCTGCCGGGGTCGAGCCGGCCGTCACGCCGCTGGTGTACACGGGGTGGGCGGCCAGGTCGTCGGCGGGGTTCACCCAGGCGCGCTGGCCACGCATGTCGCGGATTTTGGCGGCATGGCGGGCTTCCACCGAGTGGATTTGCAGCGCCACGGTGAGCAGGTCGGTGCCGAGCAGTTCACCGGCGCGGCCTTTGTAGGCACGCACGCCAGTGTCTTCCAGCAGCTGGGCAATGCCGAGCTGAGTGGTAGCAGCCGCACCGCTCTTGAAGGTGGTGAGACCCGCGAATACCGCCGCCTTAAACGTAACGCCCGTGACCGGAGTAGCACCGAGGCCGCTGATAGCGCCGCGCAGCAGGGTAACGTGCGAGTCTTCGTGCTTTTTGATTTGGTCGATGGCAGCCTTATCAGCGGCCGAAGCGTTGGCGTAAGGCGACGAAGCCTTCACCTTAGCGTAGAAGTCCTGCTCGAACAATTCCAGGGCCAGGGCATATTGCAGCACCTCAACGCCGGTGGCAGCAGTGCCAGCGTAAGCCTTCTGGAACAAGGCACCCAGGAACAGCGGCGTAGCGGCCAGAGCCGAACGCTTGGCAGCAGTGCCCAGCGAACCGAATACAGCGCGGCGCGAGTTAAAGCGGCCCAGTACGTCAGCATCCACTTCCGAAAGCTGGTCAATTATTTTGAAGAAATCCATAACAAAAATTGATTACAAGTGAAGGGAAGGGGGATTATTTGCCAACCGTGCTAGCGTCCAGCTTCTCCGTGATGAAGTTTTGGGCGATGACGATGACATCCGTGGGCGACTTCTGGTCGTCGAGGCCGGAAGTAGCATTTACGATGTCGTCGGCAGCAAATGAGCCCGGCGTAACCAACTCGCGGATATAAGCCGCGTGGCGGGCTTCTACCGATACAATTTGTCCGGCAATAACCAGGTAAGCGGGGGTTTTGATGAGCTTGCCGGCGCCGTTATAAGCAGCTACGCCAAGGTCTTCGAATGCTTTGGCCGTAGCTAGGATATTGGTGCGGTCCGTGAATGTAGCAGCCGGGTACTTCGGCGTGAGGCCACGCAGAACCTGGCCGCTGGCGTCACGGGTCAGCGCCGCCTTAAAGAAATCGCGGTGAATGGCTTCGTGCTTAGCTACTTCTTGGAAGTAGGCATACTCGCTGCCCGTGAGGATGCCCTGGGGCAAAGCGGCCACTTTGCTGTAAAAGTCGGCTTCGAGCTGCTCCAGGGCATAAGCGAAGTTCAGTACGCCCACATCGCCCGAACCCAGGCTGATGGCACCGCTGGAAGTAACGCTGTTGCCGGCGGGCAACGAAGGAGTGGCATTGTTGCTGTCTTTCGAGCAGCCGGCCAGCACCAAGGCCGAAGCCCCGGCCGTAGCACCGGCATACATGAAGAACGAACGCCGCTTGATGGGAGTGTATAGCGGCTGAGCGAACGAAGTGTCGTCGGAGCCGCGGGGCTGGAGGTTGTCAGACATGAGCGTGGATTAATTGGGTGAAAATTGAAACCAGCGGAGAGGGCAATACAATCCCGGACGGTGCCAAAAGCCCGTCTGCGAGAAGAAAACCGCTACCGTGAGGTGATTTGTGACCAGATACGGCAATTGCCGGGGTAAAGGATTGATTTGGCCCGCATTTTTTGCAGTGAGGCCGGGATTAGCTTACAAATGCCGAGTATGATTTTGGTCGGAATGGCTGAATTCGGCGCTTTCCGCTACTTTTAGGGGGTGATAATGCGCTAGTGACTATGGGAGGACTTTTTTGGGCATTGGGGCTGCTGCCGGGGCTACTACTGGCCGGACCGGGCCAGGCCCCGCCCAAACTGAGTCCGGCCCCGCCGGCCGCCCAGCCTCGGCCCCCGGCCACCCTGCCGGCCGATGTAGAGCTATTACCTGGGCCAGCCACGCTGCCCGTCACGGGGGTGTTCACGCTGGCTTTCCGGCTGCGCGGCGGTGCGCTCGACAAATACTCAGAGTTTCCGGAGCTGGAGAGTTTCAAGAAAAGCGGCAAAACCAGCACCACCACCACGCGCATTGTGCAGGGCCGGCGGTTTTCCGACCTCACCATTACCCAGCGCTACGTGCCCTACGGCGAGGGCGAAATCATTATCAAGCCCTTCCAACTCACGGTGAATGGGGTGGTGTTGCGTAGCAAAGGGGCCACTGTGCGCGTGGTGCCGGCCGCTCCGCCCAACCCCGGCGCCATCACCAAGCCTGCTAACCCCAGCGCGCCGCTGCAAGCCGTGGCCGACCTGGACAAGATGTTTGGCAAGCCCAAGCCGGTGCTCTACGAAGAGCGGGCCGACCATGCCTTCCTGGCCGTGGTGGCCGACCGGCCGCGCGTGTTTGTGGGCGAGGGCGTGCGCGTGGGGCTGTATTTCTACCTCAAGCCCGAAGACCAGGCCCTGCTGGCTTTCCACGATTTTAACGACCAGCTGCCGCCCCTGCTCCACGAGCTGCACCAGCCCACCGCCTGGCAGGAGCCCGGCCCCGAACCCAGCGTGACCCCCGATACCGTGCGCCACCTGGGCCAGAAATACCTGCGCTTCCGGCTGGCCGAAAACCTGTATTATCCCCTCACAGACCAGCCCCTGCGCTTCCCGGCCCTGGCCCTGACGATGGTGAAGTTCAAGCTTCTGAAAAAGCCAGAGCCCGGCCAGGACAACCGCCTGGCGGGTTACAAAACCTATACTTCGCCCGGCATAGTAGTGGCCGTGCAGCCGCTGCCCTTGGCGGCCCCGGGCGGCCCGTTGGCCGTTGGCCGCTTCACGCTCCAGGAGGCTATCAGCCGGACGAAGTTCCGGGTGGGCGAGTCATTCACTTACACCTTTGGCGTGGCGGGGCCGGGTAATTTGTCGGCGGTGCTGGCCCCGGTGGTGGCACCCTGGCCGGGCCTGGACGTGTACGGCCCCGACGTGCGCGAGGAGCCCGCGCCGGGCGGCGGCCGCAAGCTGTTTCGGTACCGGCTGGTAGCCCGGCGGCCCGGTGTGCTGCCCCTCGATAGTCTGTTGCAGTTGGTCGTATTCAACCCCGCTGTGGCGCGCTACGAGGTGTTGCGCCCCGGCCTGCGGCCGTTGGTACAGGGCGTGGTAGCCACCGTCGAGCCCCTGGCCCGGCCCGAGGACGACCCTTTCTATGGCCCGGCACTGGCCGGGGCCGATACCACCATGCAGTCGCTGGACGTGTACCGCGACGTGCGCCGCTACGCCGACTGGCTGCTCATCGGGCTGGCGGGCGTGGCCGCCTTCGGCTGGTGGCGGGCGGGGCGGCGGGCGTAGTTTTGCGAGGACTTGTGGCTGTCCGTCTGTCATCCTGAGCTCGCGAATGACCTTATCACCGCTTCGCTGTTTGAGTATGCGGCAAGCTGTTCCGGCCTGATTAGGTCCTTGGCTACGCCGACCTTCGGTTAGCAAGCTCAGGATGACAGGCACCAAGTACTAAGCACCAAAAACCAAGCACCCAAAAAATGTCCAATACTTTCGGCTCCCTCTTTCGCATCACCACATTTGGCGAGTCGCACGGGGCGGGCATCGGCGTCATCATCGATGGCTGCCCGGCGGGCGTGGCCGTCGATGCCACCCATATTCAGGCCGCGCTCGACCGGCGACGGCCCGGCCAGTCCGACCTCACCACGCCGCGCAAGGAAGCTGATACAGTGCATATTCAGTCGGGCCTGTTCGAGGGCGTGACCACCGGCACGCCCATCAGCCTGTTCATCCCCAACGCCGACCAGCGCTCCGACGACTACTCGCACATTGCGCACGCCTACCGCGCCAGCCATGCCGACTACACTTACGACGCCAAGTACGGCCGCCGCGACTATCGCGGCGGAGGCCGCAGCTCGGCCCGCGAAACGGCCGCCCGCGTGGCCGCCGGCGCGGTAGCCGCCCGCCTGCTGGCCCATTTCGGCATCGATACCGTGGCTTACGTTTCGGCCGTGGGCGAGGTAGAAGTGCCCGTGGGCTACGAGCTGCTCGATTTAAGCCTTATCGATAGCAACCTGGTGCGCTGCCCGCACCCCGAAACGGCCGTTCTCATGGAAGCTCGTATCCGGGCTGCACAGGCCGCGCACGACACCGTGGGCGGCGTGATTACGGGCGTGGCGCGCCACGTTCCCGCCGGCCTCGGCGAGCCGGTATTTGACAAGCTGCCCGCCCTGTTGGGCCAGGCCATGCTCAGCATCAATGCCGTGAAGGGTTTCGAGTTCGGCTCGGGTTTCGAGGGCACCAAGCTGCCGGGCTCCGAGCACAACGACGAGTTTTACACCGACGCCCTGGGGGCCGTGCGCACCCGCACCAACCACAGCGGCGGCAGCCAGGGCGGCATTTCCAACGGCCAGGATATTTATTTCCGTGTGGCGTTTAAGCCCGTGGCCACGCTGCTCCAGCCCCAGCAAACCATCAATGATAAGGGCGAGGCTGTTACGCTGGTGGGCCGGGGCCGCCACGACCCCTGCGTGCTGCCCCGTGCCGTGCCCATTGTGGAAGCCATGACCCAGCTGGTGCTGGCCGATTTGCTGCTGCGGGCGCGGGCCAACCGGCTGTAACGTGGACGCTGCGAGTCCGCGAGTGGGCGATAGTTAAACGTCCTCTTCCATGCGCGGACTCGCAGCGTCCACGGTGCCTAAAATCGTGTACGTACATTTGCAACCTCCGTCACCCCGTTGTGGTTGTACCTTTACAGCTGCCGCCACGGCGGCGCTTTCCCCTGATTTTAAGCCCCGAAACCATGTCTGCTGTTTCCATTTATGCCGAAGCCTCTCCCAACCCGGAGAGCATGAAGTTCGTCCTCAACCAAAACCTGCTGGTGGATGGCGTGAGCGTGGATTACCCCAATCTCGAAGCCGCCACCAACTCGCCGCTGGCGCAGGAGCTGTTTGGCTTCGACTACGTGGGCCGCGTGTTCATCGCCCAGAACTTCGTCACCGTCACCAAATCCCAGCCCGAGCTGGCCTGGACCCAGCTCATTCCCGAGCTGCGCCAGTTCCTGAAAAGCTACGTGGAGGCCGGGGGCCCCATTTTCCTCGTGGACCCCGCCGCCGAGCAGAAAGCAGCTCAGGCCGCCGTTGCTGGCGACCCCACCCAGCAGGACGGCCAGATTGCCCAGAAAGTCATCGACCTGCTCGATAACTACGTGCGCCCCGCCGTGGAGCAGGATGGTGGCAACATCACCTTCAAAAGCTACCACGAAGGCATCGTGACCGTGAACCTGCAAGGTTCGTGCTCCGGCTGCCCCTCGGCCACCGTTACCCTGAAATCCGGCATCGAAAACCTGCTCAAGCGCATGGTGCCCGAAGTGCAAAGCGTAGTAGCCGAAGGCATCACGGTTTAGCCCTCAACACCAGCCAGAAGAAGCCCCGCCGTCCGCAAGGTCGCCGGGGCTTTTTCGTTTGTATCGACCGTGGCGAACAAACACACGGCTGGCCCACCTCATCAGCCGCAAAGCGGCGATACGTTGGTAGTAGTAAGCTGAAAACAGCGCAGAGCCGCAAAGCGGCGGCACTCGCCCACGACAGTGGTGCCGCTACTTTGCGGCTCAACATCCGCCAACAACATGTCGACTACCAAGGTGTCGCTGCTTTGCGGCTAATGAAACGGCTCAACCGCGTGTCCGGCAGGCACAAAAAAAGGCTGCCCGAAGGCAGCCTTTTTTCAATAGGGTCAATCGAAATAATCAGCCACGAAATCCGAGGAATCCGTTTAATCCGCGGTTCAGACTAAACCGTGGTGGTGCTCAGCTTGGGGGCGTCGCCCGAGAGGTTGCTCACGTCCTCACCGGCGGCGAGGCGCTCACGCTCCTCTTTCTTGCCGTAGGTGTCGAGGATAATCGGGGTGGCGATGAACAGCGACGAGTACGTGCCGAAAATCACGCCGATAATCATGGCGAAAGAGAACGAGCGCAGCGTTTCGCCACCGAAGATGTACATCACGAGTACCACCAGGAATACCGTGGTGAATGTAATCATCGTCCGCGAGAAGGTCGAGTTCAGGGCCGGGTTCACCACCTGGGCGAAGGTCAGCTTGGGGTTTTCGCGCAGGTACTCGCGGATACGGTCGTAAATCACCACCGTGTCGTTCATCGAGAAGCCGATAACCGTGAGCACGGCGGCCACGAAAATCTGGTCCATCTCGTAGTTCGCCCCGAAGAGGCGGGCAATCGGGAAGGCCGCGATAACCAGCAGCGCATCGTGGAACAGGGCCACTACGGCGGCCATCGAGTACTGCCACTTATCGAAGCGGAACAGTACGTACACGAAGATGCCCAGCAGCGTGAGGCCCAGCGAGAGCACCGAGGTGCGCTTGATGTCGTCGGCAATGGTCGCGCCCACTTTCGAGGTCGACTTGATGGCCGGGGCATCGGCGCTGTACTGCTGCAGGCCCTGGTTGAGGGCGGCCGTTACCTTGGCATCGGCGGCGGCGCTTTCATCCTCGGCCAGGTAGCCGGTGGTGATGCGCAGGCGGTCGGGCGAGCCGTACTGCTTCACTTCGAGGCCGGCATCCTGGAACGCGGGGCGGATTTTATCGGCCACGTCGGAAGCCACCATCGTTTTGTTGAAGTCGACTACGTAGGCGCGGCCCCCTTTGAAGTCCACGCCCAGGTTCGGGCCACCCTGCACGTACATCAGGCCGAAGCCGATGATAATGAATACGGCCGAGAATGTGTAGGCAATTTTGCGCTTGCCCACGATGTCGAAATTCAGGTTTTTGAACAGGTTGCGCGAAATCGAGGTGCTGAACGTCATCGGGTGGTTCTCGTTGCCCTTCACCATCCACTCGATGATGAGGCGCGACACGAACACGGCCGACAGGAACGAGGTAAGCACACCAATGCCGAGCGTGATGGCGAAGCTCTGCACCGGACCCGTGCCGAAGAAGCCGAGAATCACAGCAATCAGCATAGTCGTCACGTTCGAGTCAAAGATGGCCGAGAAGGCCCGCGAGTAGCCTTTGTTGATGGCATCGGTGAGGCCGAGGCCGTGGTCCAATTCCTCTCGAATCCGCTCAAAAATCAGTACGTTGGCATCTACCGAAGTGCCCATCACCAGAATCAGACCGGCGATGCCGGGCAGGGTGAGGGCCGTGCCGAACTGCGCCAGCACGCCCAGAATCAGGAAGATGTTGAAGAGCAGGGCGATGTCGGCTACCACGCCGGCGCGGCCGTAGTAGAGGGCCATGAAAATCATGATAATCACCACGCCGGCCAGCGACGAGTACAGGCCCTGGTTGATGGCTTCCTTGCCGAGCGACGGACCTACCACGGCCTCTTCCACGATGCGCGTGGGGGCGGGCAGCTTACCGGCCTTGAGCTGGTTGGCAAGGTCCTGGGTATCTTCGATGGTGAAGCTGCCGGTGATGCTGGTACCGCCGCCCGAAATCTCGCTCTGCACCACGGGGGCCGAGCACACGTAGTCATCCAGCACCATGGCTACCTGCTTGCCGATATTGGCGGCGGTCATCTTCTGCCACTTACGGGCGCCCGAGGGCGTCATGCTCATCAGCACTTCGGGCTGGCCGTTCTGGCCGATGTCGGAGCGGGCATCGCTCACTACCTCGCCACCCAGGGGAGGCACGCCATCGCGGGTTTTGCGCACCGGAATCAGCTCCAGGTACTCCTGCTTGTCGATGGTGGTGGGCTTCAGGCTCCAGAGCAGGGCCAGGGTGGGGGGCAGGGTAGCCTTGGCTTCGGGCGAACGCAGGATGGTGTTCATGGCCGAGGTATCGCGCAGATTCACGCCCAGGCGGCCGGGCATGGTGAAGAGCTTGGCCAGCGCCCCGGCCTTATTGGCGGTGGCCGACGAATCAGCGGCTGTTTTGCCGGATTTCTTGGCGAGCTGGGCGGCCAGTGAGGTCGAGTCGCCGGCGGTGGCGGTAGCCGTGGTGTCGGCGAAAGCCGTGGCGGTGGCGGGGCCGGCTTTGGCAGCGGCGTCCCGGGCTTGCAGCTGCTTGTCGAGGGCTACCAGGTAGGGGCCTACTTCGTTTTGGTTCCATACTTCCCAGAACTCCAGCTTGGCCTGGCCTTGCAGCAGTTTGCGTACACGGTCGGGGTTGTCTACGCCGGGCAGCTCGATTTGCAGGCGGCCAGTGCCTTTCACCCGCTGAATGGTGGGCTGATTCACGCCGAACTTATCGACGCGGGTACGCAGGATGTTGAACGAACGGTCGATGGCTTCTTCTACTTCCTTATCAATCGCGCCAATCACCTTCTCGTTCGAGGAGTTGATGTCGATGTTGCGGCTCTTGTTGGTGGTGTTGGCAAAAATGCGGGCCAGCGGCTGGCCGGGTGCGTTCTGCTGGTAAGCCTGGGCAAACAGCGCCGTGAAGGGCGTGCCCGAGTTGGTTTTCTGGGCTTGCTGTGCCTGCTCCAACGCTTTGTTGAAGGCGGGGTCCTTGCTGTTGCCACTCATGGCGCGCACAATTTCCACCGGCGAAACTTCCAGCGTTACGTGCATGCCGCCTTTCAGGTCAAGGCCGAGGCCGAGCTCGCTCTGGCGCACCTCGCGGTAGGTGAAGGGGCCGAATACGGGTGCCCGCCACACCGAGTCGAGGTAGTGCTGGCGCTGGCCTTCGTCGAGTTTGCCGTCGTGGGTGGCGTAGGCCACGGCCTTCTGCTGCACCCCACGCGAGATGTAGGTGAAGAACAGGAAGTACGCGCACAACGCCGTGACGACGAGTGTGAGCGCGATGATTAATCCTTTGTTACGCATTATCTTAGGAGGGTTGAGTTTTGAATGTTGAGGGTTGAATTCCCAGAGTTGAAATCGGAGAGTAAGCGAAGCGAAAAAGAAAAGGGTTGAATGTTGCCTGAGCTCTCCGCCCTGCGACGAAAACTCATTCAATATTTAACCCTCAAAATTCAACACTTCATTAGGGTGCCTGCGGGGACAGGGCCACGGCCAGCAGCCGCGCCCGGAAAATCTCGCCGGCCCGTACGCCCGCCCGGGGGCGCGGCACGGCCAGAGCGCGGCGCAGGGCCGGCAGCCAGGTAGTGGCCATGGTGGGCAGCGGGAGCCAGGCATCGGCCAGCGGGGCCACGAAATGCTTGAGCGAAGCCGTAGCTTCAAACTGCACCTTCTGCTTCACCACCGTGGCCTTGGGCGGGGCGGCGAGGTGGTTTTGGTCCGTGCCCTGGGGCAGGCGCAGCACGCTCACGGCCCGCTGGTTCAGGCCCAGCACCAGCAGCACCGTGGCAGCAAGCCATGCGAAGCGGAGCGAAAACCAAAAACGAGCAATCAGTTGGGACATGGCGGCAAACGGGGTCTGCAAAGATACCAATTTGACGCGAACGGGCGCAAATGATTATGTAGCCCGCCAGCCGGGCCGTAAAGCCCGCTACTTCAGCGCATCAAACGAATACTGCGCGTCGGCCCAAAATGTGTCCAGCGCCATAAGCCGGGGCTTAAAGAACGAAATCAGCGCCGGCCAGTCGTCGCGGTTGAACAGGTTCACGCCGGGCAGGTCGTAATAGATGCGACTCAGCGGCTGGCCATGGGCATCGGTGGTATCGGGGGCCCAGGTCCAGGTTTCGCCCAGGGTTTCGTGCAATAGGGTCTTCAACTCCAGAAACTGCTCCCAGAACAGCTCGCGGATGCCCGCGTCGGGGTGCGTGAGCTCGATGGCGATGCTGGCCCGCGCCTTATCAGCCTGCATCCGAAAATACACGTTCTTAACGCCCGTCTTGTAGTTTATCCAGTTGGTCGTGTCGCCTTCGGCCGAAGGCACTGGGGCCATGTACTGCCCAAACGCCGTCCAGAAGGCCTGGCGCAATCGGGTGATTTCTGCTTTGCTATACATTGGGGGAGTTAAGAGTTAGAAGTTAAGAGTTAAGAGTTGTCAGGAAGTGTGTTTATGTCAGTTCCTAACTCTCAACGCTCAACTCTTAACTCACAATGGGGTAGCCCACCAGCCGGCTTCGTTGTTTTGAATAGCCACACCGCCCGCGTTCTGGTAATACTCCGACACGCACTCCCGGAAGCCGGGGTTGTACGTGCTGGCAAAGCACACGGCATGGTCGGCGGTGGGCAGCGGGCCGGTGTGCACGGCAAACATGCTGCCGCGCTCGGCCTTGGTAATGATGAGATAGGTGGTGTCGCTCAGCTTACTGGTCGATGCGTCAAAGGCCTGGTCGTATTCCTTGTCGGGCGTCACGGGTACGCGCAAAGCCTTGTTTCCTGCCGGGTGTTGCAGCACGCCGGACTGGCCATTTTTGTCACAGCTGGTCAGCCCCACCAATCCCGCCACCGCCAGCACCACTAGTTGAAAAGAACCCTTCATCGTTGCAAGAATAGCGTGTAAAAGAGAATTATACGGAACATTCTACCCTTGAGCCAACCCCGACCGGTGCGCCTTCAGGAATGATTGTGCTTCGATTTTGGTCCAATATAATCCATTTTAACTGCTAATTACCTGAAAGCCGCAAAAAGCGCTGGCCGGCTTAGCCAGCTGTATTGCGTAGCAATGGCCTTCTACGGCAGTCTGACCGTTGCTAAAGACCTTATTATCAGGCGTTCACCTTGGTGCGCAGGAAGCCCACCAGCACCTCCAGGCCGCGCTCGAAGTGGCGGTTGTTGGGAATAACGATATCGGCGTAATGCTTGTAGGGCGCGATAAACTGTTCGTAGGTGGGCGCTACGTGGTGCGTGTAGCGGTAGAGCACGTCGGCCAGGTCGTAGCCCCGCTCGTCGCGGTCGCGGATGATGCGGCGGTGCAGCTTCACATGCTCCTGGGCATCGATGTACACTTTCAGGTTGAGGAGCTTGGCGATTTCCTCGAAGTGAAACACAAAAATGCCCTCTACTACCACAATGGGGGCGGGCCGGAACACCAGCTCCTGCGGCGTCACGGAGGCGTTATTGAAGGTATACTCCTTGCGACGCACCTCGTGGCCCTGGCTGATGCTGAGCACATCGGCCGCGTAAGCAGTGGCATCGATGCTGGCCGGCAGGTCGAAATTTTCAACCCCCATGTCGTCGCGCAGCTGTTTTTCGCGCGGGTGGTAATAATTGTCCTGCGAGATGAGGCAAATCTGTTCCTCCGGGAATGCTTCCAGCAGCCGGCGCAGGAAGGTAGTTTTGCCAGAAGCGCTGCCGCCGGTAATGCCAATTAAGTAGGGGGTCTGCATAGCTGGCAAAGGTAGCAGTTGAGATGGAGAATATGGGGTAGGGGAGGAGGGATAAGCCGAACGTCATGCAGCGCGCAGCGAAGCATGACGTTCGGCTCTATTATTCCTACGCCTCATTCAAAAACGCCACCAGCCCGGCCACGGCCCGCGCCCGGTGGCTGATGCGGTTCTTCTCAGCCCCGCTCATCTCGGCAAACGTGCGGCCGTCGCCCTCGATGGGCGCAAACACGGGGTCGTAGCCGAAGCCGCCGGTGCCCCGCTGGTCTTCCGTAATACGGCCGGCTACTTCGCCCGCGAACTCGTGCATCGTGCCATCGGCCCCGGCCAGCGCCACCACCGTGCGGAAGCGGGCCGAGCGGTCGGGCTGGCCGGCCAGCTCCTGCAGGAGCTTGGCCACGTTGTCTTCGGCCAGGCGCTGGGGGCCGGCATAGCGGGCCGAGTACACGCCCGGCGCGCCGCCCAGGGCAATTACTTCCAGCCCGGTATCGTCGGCGAAGCAGGCCATGCCGTAGTGCTGGCGCACGTATTCGGCTTTCTGGCGGGCGTTGCCTTCCAGGGTGTCTTGGGTTTCGGGCAGTTCTTCGTGGCAGCCGATGTCGGCCAGGCTCAGCAGCTCCAGGCTGGCCGGCAGCAGCGGGCGGATTTCATCGAGCTTGTGGGCATTGTTGGAAGCGAAGCAGAGGCGCATGGATAAGGCGGGATTGTTGATGAGGCCACAAAAGAACGTTATGCAGAGCGCAGCGAAGCATCTTTACCGCAATAGTAAATCCTGTCAATTGGATTACTGGCGGCGGGCAAGATGCTTCGCTGCGCTCTGCATGACGTTCTGTAAAATGAAACGCGCCTGATGTTTCCCCCTACCGGAACATCGACTTGATAGTACCCCAGGAGCGCTGCACGGCGCTGGGCGTGCCGGCCAGCCCGGTGAGGTAGCTCTGGTCGGCCCCGGGGCCGCGCACGGTGAGGCGATAAGTATAGGGGCCATTGCCGGCCGAAGGCGCGGGCGTGGTGCCGCCGGTGGTGCGGTACACGTTGGCATCGAGGTACTGGTAGTGGCGCATGCCGGTAACGGCGGTGGTATTCACTACGGTGTAGCTGGTTTCGGTGGCTCCCTTGCGGGCCAGCTCGAAGCCGGTGACATCGGTTTCGGTGTTCACCTCCCAGTCGACCTGCACCATGGCGCCGGAATAGGCCGCCGTGAACACCGTGAGCGTGGCCGCATACACCACCGCCACGCTCCACAGCACCAGTAGCAGGGCTACTGGGCCGGAACGGCGCAACAGATGGCGAACGAGTACAGATTTCAGCACACGCAACGGGCCGGCCCCGAGTGTAGGTCGAATTCAAATGTACAACCTTTTCAGAAAGCCAACAAGCTCAGCCGCATGGGGTGGCGAGGGCCGTTGCGGCGAAAATATTGGACGCAGAGTTGGGTATTTCCGAGCTAAGCCGTACTTTTGCAGTCCCTTCCGCAAAATCGGCCGGGTTCAACTGGTAAAATAGGCCCTCGATATGAAAAAAGACACGCACCCCGAGTATCAGGAAGTAGTATTTCAGGACTCTTCTTCCGATTTCAAGTTCATCACGCGCTCGACGATGAAGCCGACCGACACCATTGTAATGGAAGACGGCAAAACGTACCCGCTGGTGAAAATCGAAGTTAGCTCCGCTTCGCACCCCTTCTACACCGGCAAAAACATGTTCATTGATACGGCCGGACGCGTGGAGAAATTCCGCAGCCGCTACGCCAAGAAAGAGCAGGCCAGCGCCAACAAAGAATAGCTGCTTTTTAGCTTTTAGCCAATGGCTGATAGCTGTTAGCTTTTTAAAAACTCCTTTCGGGAATACCGGAAGGAGTTTTTTATTGGCCCTTTGCCAAGTCGCCTGCCGTAAATTTGGATCTATTTCAAAAGAAGCTAACAGCTAACGGCTATTAGTTAATAGCTTAAGAAAAATGCACGTTCTCCTCTTCGACGACCCGACCATTCGGCCGCACCTGCTGCCCTTCACCTTCACGCGGCCCGTGGCGGCGCTGCGTTGCGGTATTCTCACGCTGGCCGAAAAGTGGCAGCACCGGCTGGGGGTTGATGCCGTGGGCTACCTCACGCAGCCTTACCTGCAGGCCAAGTATCCGGCCGGCGAGGTGAGCGGCCCGGCTCTTATCATCAACGGCGCGGTGTGCCCCGACGACCTGCTGACCAAGCAGGTGCGGGCCCTGCAGCCCGGCCAGGCCCTGTATTGCGACGAGCTGCTGGTGGCCGCGCACGTTGCCGATGCCTCGCTGGTGGCCGAACTCATTCAGGACGGCATCCCCGAAACCCGGCAGGTAGCTGAGCCCGTGACGGTGATTGACCGGCCGTGGCAGCTGTTTCTGCGCAACGGCGTGGAAATCCGCCGCGACTTCGCGCTCCTCACCAAGGGCCGCACCTCGCAGCCGGTGAACGACGCGCATACCATCGTGTATGGCGCGGAGAATATTTTCATCGAAGAAGGCGTGAAGATTCGCGCCGCGATTCTCAATGCCGAGGATGGCCCGATTTACCTGGGCAAGAACTCGCAGGTGCACGAGGGGGCCATCATCAAAGGTCCGCTGGCGCTGTGCGAGGGCTCGCACATTAATGCGGGTGCTAAAATGCGCGGCGACAACACCGTGGGCCCGTTCTCGAAAGTGGGCGGCGAAGTGGGCAACAGCATCCTGATGGGCTA
The DNA here is from genome assembly GCF_018967865.2 of Hymenobacter siberiensis. Lineage (NCBI taxonomy): Bacteria > Pseudomonadati > Bacteroidota > Cytophagia > Cytophagales > Hymenobacteraceae > Hymenobacter > Hymenobacter siberiensis. The sequence goes on along the minus strand of NZ_JAHLZY020000001.1, from coordinate 4,349,946 downwards.
CTCCAATAAGGGCCACGACGGCTACCTCGGCAACTCCGTCATCGGCGAGTGGTGCAACCTTGGGGCTGACACCAATACCTCGAACCTCAAGAACAACTACGCGCCCGTCAAAATCTGGAGCCACGCCGCCAAGCGCTTCGTGGATACCGGCCAGACCTTCTGCGGCCTGATGATGGGTGACCACAGCAAGTGTGGCATCAACACCATGTTCAACACCGGCACGGTGGTGGGCGTGGGGGCCAATATTTTCGGGGCCGGCTTCCCGCGCACCTTCATCCCGAGCTTCAGCTGGGGCGGCGCGGCGGGCTTCGAAACCTTCAAGCTGCCGAAGGTGAACGAAGTGGCTGAGCGGGTGATGGCCCGACGTGGCCTGCCGTATGATGCAGTGGAGCAGGGAATTATGGCTAAGGTGTTTGAAGACACCAAAGCCGACCGAAACGATGTCTGAACCGCGGATTTATCGGATTCGTCGGATTCGTCGGATTTTGTGGGCGAAGCGGTAGTTCCTACAGTCAGTTGCCGTGCATTTCTCTTTTCTGCCATGCTCCTTCAGAATAAATATCAGGCGATAACTGGGTTGGTTATCGGTTGTGCGATGGAAGTACACAAAACATTGGGAAGCGGATTCCAAGAGGTTATCTACCAGCGCAGCTTGGCAGTTGAGATGGAAAAGGCCGGGTTGGTTTTCGGTCGGGAAGTAGAGATGCCTCTTTTTTATAAGGGCGTGGACGTAGGCTCGCGCCGGGTCGACTTTCTGGTTGCAGATGCAGTGCTGGTTGAGTTAAAAGCGCTGCACGAAATCACGCCAACGCACCACGCCCAAATCATCAACTACCTCGAAGCCTATCAATTGGAAGTCGGTCTGCTCATCAACTTTGGCGAACGCAGTCTTCGCTTCAAACGATTCATCAAAGCCCCACGCCCCTTGCGCCCAAACGTATAAAAGCTTTCTTCAAACCTCGCCAACCAGAAGTACAATCGGCCACAAAATCCGAATAATCCGACCAATCCGATAAATCCGCGGTTCAGATGACCTTCGCTGATATTCCCAACCAGTCCGCCGTTAAAGCCCTACTGCGCCAATCCGTGGCGCGGCAGCACGTGGCGCACGCCCAGCTTTTCCGGGGGCAGGAGGGCGGCGCGGCGCTGGCCCTGGCCCTCGCCTACGCCCAGTTCCTGAACTGCGAAGCCCGTGCCCCCGACGCCGACGACAGTTGCGGCCACTGCCCGGCCTGCACCAAAACGGCCAAGCTCGCCCACCCTGATTTGAACTTCATCGTGCCCGTGACCACCACTAAGTCGGTGGCCAAGGACGCGGTGAGCAGTAAGTTCATGGGCGAGTGGCGAGCATTCGTGCTCGACAATCCCTACCAGGGCCTCAACGACTGGATGCAGCACATCGGGGCCGAAAACAAGCAGGGCAACATCAGCAAGGACGAGGCCGTGCAGATTTTGAAGTTGGTAAGCCTGAAAGCGTTCGAGGCCCGCTTCAAAATTGTGATTCTCTGGTTGCCCGAGCTCATGCACCCTGCCGCCGCCAACGCCGTGCTGAAATTACTGGAGGAGCCGCCGCCCGCCACCATTTTCCTGCTGGTGAGCCATGCGCCCGAGCAGCTCATGCCCACCATCATCAGCCGGGTGCAGCCGGTGGTGGTGCGCCCATTTTCGGAGGACGACATCACCGATTTCCTGCACGAGCACTACCAAGTGCCCGAAGTGAAAGCCCGCCAGGTCGCCCAGCTGGCCGAAGGCAGCCTGGGCGCGGCCATTGCCAGCCGCGACGCCAACGCTGACCACGACTACTTCGAGTTTTTTAGCGGCTGGATGCGCCTGTGCTTCAGCTACGGCAACAAGGCTGGCGAAATTCTGAAGAAGAGCGAGGAATTTCAGAAGCTGGGCCGCGAAAACCAGAAGGAGCTGCTTAGCTATTCGCTGGGGCTGGTGCGCAAAGTGCTGCTGTTCGGCATTGACCCGAAATTTGTGCCCCACCTGGCCACCGGCGAGCAGCAATTTGTGACCGGCTTCGCCAAATTTGTGACGCCCCGCAATGCCGATTTATTAACCAGAGAGCTGACTGATGCCCACTACCACATCGAGCGCAACGCCAACGCCAAGATGGTGTTTGTGGATAGCTCGCTGCGGCTGGGCGGCTTTTTAAGAGTTTGAGCAAATTGAAAACAGCACGTCATGCTTCGGCTGCCCTCAGCATGACGTGCTAACGACCCCAAACAAACCATGACCATCCGCCTCGCCACCCGCGCCAGCCGCCTCGCCCTCTGGCAGACCGAGCACGTTGCCCACCTGCTGCAAAAAGCCGGTTTCGAAACCGAAATCGTGCCCATGCAAACCACCGGCGATGCCGTGCAGGACCGCAGCCTGGCCAAAATCGGCTCCAAAGGCGTATTCACCGAAGAACTGGAGGCCAGCCTTCTGCGCCACGAAACCCACCTCGCCGTGCACTCGGCCAAAGACGTGCAAAGCAGCATCCCGCGCGAGTTGGAGCTGCTGGCCTTCCTGGAGCGCGAAAAAGTGAATGACGTGGTGCTCAGCTTCGACGAGAACTTTTCCCTCGACAAGCCGGGCATTGTGCTGGGTACCAGCAGCACCCGCCGCAAGGCCCAGCTGCGCCGCTTCTACCCCAATGCCACCACCGCCGAAGCCCGGGGCAACCTCCAAACCCGCCTGCGCAAGCTCGAAGAAGGCCAGTTTGATGCCCTGGTGCTGGCCTACGCCGGCGTGCACCGCATGGGCTACGAGCACCTGGTGCGCCACACGCTGCCCGCCCACCAGTTTGTGCCCGCCACCGGCCAGGGCAGCATCGCCATCGAGTGCGCCGCCGACCTGGACGAAGCCCTGAAAGCCCGCCTAAAAGCTGCCCTCGACCACGCCGCCACCCATACCTGCCTGCTGGCCGAGCGCGCCTTTCTGCACACCATGGAAGGCGGGTGCAGCATCCCGTCCTTCGCCCTGGCCACGCTCGACGGCGACCGGCTGCGGCTGCACGGCGGCCTCATCAGCCTCGGCGGCGAGGAGTACGTGGAGGAAATCCAGACCGTCGAAACTACCGCTGAAGCCCTGGCGCTGGGCACCTCGGTGGCCGATGCCGTGCTGGGGCGCGGGGGGCGCGAAATTCTGGCCAGTATCCGCGAACACCGCGGCTAGGGGCTGTTTGGTGCGGCCCGGGCGCTTGGTCGGGGCCTGCAAATCCAAGTAGTTTTGGGGCATTAACCCCGTATTTCTGATTTTTATTTTATGAAATCCTTTCTTTTCTCCTGGGCTAGTACGCTGTTTCTGGCCCTGTTGTGGCTGACTTCTCCCTCCTTCGCGGCTGACAAGCCGGCCAAGCCCGCCAGGCATAAAAACAAGGATGAAGTCGTAACCATCACCACGGCTCAGGGGACTATTCGCCTGGTTTTGTTCGATGACACGCCTCTGCACAAAGCCAATTTTCTGAAGAAAGCCAAGAGCGGATTTTACAACGGCACCAGCTTTCACCGCGTTATCGACGGCTTCATGATTCAGGGCGGCGATGCCAATTCCAAAGATGCCGACCCCAGCAACGACGGCCTGGGCCAGCCCAATGAAGGCACTGTTCCCGCCGAGCTCGCGCCTGGCCACAAGCACAACTACGGTTCCCTGGCTGCGGCCCGCATGGGTGGCCCGGCCGGTACGCCCAGCAGCATCACGCAATTTTACTTGGTTGAGAACCACGACGGTGTCCATTTTCTCGATGGCCAGTACACCGTTTTCGGCCAGGTAATTCAGGGTCTCAGCGTAATTGATAAAATTGCAAAGCTCCCCAAAGATGGCCGCGACCACCCCCTGGCCGACGCCAAAATGACCATGAAAGTGGAGAAGATGCGACGTAAGAAAATCATGAAAGAATACGGCTATACCTATCCGTAAAGCACTGAGGTATCGTGCTGATTATCAGCATATGTGAGGGTATTAGGTAATAACTGATTGCAATGGCGTACCGCATGAAAATCCTTCTCACGGGCTCCAACGGCCTGCTCGGGCAGAAGCTCGTGGCCTTACTGCGGCAGCAGCCCGACGTAGCCCTCGTCGCCACATCGCGGGGCCCCAACAAGTTGGCCGGCTTATACCCGGACGTTCGTTTCATAGAATTGGATGTGAGCGATGCCGCTCAGGTGCAACAGGTGCTGGCCCGGGAGCAGCCCACCCACCTCATCCACACCGCCGCCATGACCAACGTGGACGAGTGCGAGCTCAACCGCGAAGCCTGCTGGCAGCACAACGTCACGGCCGTGGAGCACCTGGTGCAGGCCTGCGCCCGGCAGCAAATCCACCTCACGCACCTCAGCACCGATTTTGTTTTCAGTGGCGAAGCCGGCCCCCTGGCCGAAGATGCCGTTCCGGGGCCGGTCAATTTCTACGGCGAAAGCAAGCTGGCCGCCGAGCAGGCCGTGCAGGCCAGCCTGGGCCCCTGGGCCATTGCCCGCACCGTACTGGTATATGGTGTGGCGCACGATTATGGCCGTACCAACCTGGTAATCTGGGTGCGCGACTCCCTGCGCGCCGGTAAACCCATCAAAGTAGTGGCCGACCAGTGGCGCACGCCCACCCTGGCCGAAGACCTGGCCCAGGGCTGCTGGCTGCTGGCCCGGCAGACTGCCCAGGGCATCTACCACATCAGCGGCGAAGAAATGCTCACGCCCCACGCCATGGCCCTGCGCGTAGCCGCGCATTTCGGCCTCGATGCGGGCCTGATTGAACGAGTAGACGCCAGCACCTTCACGCAGCCCGCCCGGCGGCCGGCCCGTACCGGCTTCCTCATCGCCAAAGCCCGGCACGACCTCGGCTACCGCCCCCACACCTTTGCCGAAGGCATTGCCCTGGTTAGCGTCCAAAACGAAACGGCCGCCAGCTAGCAGCACCTGGCATCGGGCGGGGTATTATTTGCCGCACACCGGACAAAAAAACCCGCCGGGGTAGACGGCGGGTTGAAGCTCAACTGGGGTAGCCGGTGAGCGGTAGATACTGGATTATGGGTAGCATATTATACCAGATTCGGGAAGGGTAGTCGAGGGCTGGAAATCGAGAAATAGGAAAGGTAGAACAGCAGTGGAAGCACAGGCTACGCCTGTGGCCATACCCCAACAAGAAGCCCTCCTACCAAAACGGCCGTGCGGCCCAGCAAAGCAGCTTCGCCAAAAGCTCGGGGTACTACCATTCCGTCGGGAGTGACGAAATCGAGGCCCGTTGAGGTTGGGCGAGCGGTTTCTTTCGGGGCTTTTGGCCGGCGAGGAGTGCTCAATGACGGGTATATGAGTAGATACATAAGAATATAGATAAGACGTCGGTAGAAAAAGATGCGCTACCTGGGGAAAGCAGCGAGGGCTTAGGTTAAAATCAATACAATGTTACGGCGGCTCTTATGCCCATAAAAGGACATTATGCTACTAATTGTGACATTGAAAAATTGAGATAATGCGGTGGCTTCTGATAATTTATAGTGGGTAAAATTATATTAAACGAAACGTATATAAAATGTATTTTCGTCAAACAAATGATTTTCAGATGGATAGTTGTAATCGGTGCTCGATGTAAAAGGCCCTTAGCTCTCTGAAAAAAGAACCAATTGTGACATCGGATTAATATCCTCGTTCTGCTTAATTATTAAATAACCGCACCTTTTTATACGCCGGGAATTAAGCCCTTGATGTGGACATCCGGCTTAAGGTGTTTAAGCTCAATATGCTCAGGGTGAGCAATAAAGATGGGAAAAGTAGGGCCCACCAGGCACTGGGCTCATCGCGCACGGTGGCGAGCAGCCGGCCCCAGCTGGCTATCTCTGGGGGCAGGCCAATACCCAGAAACGACAGGGTGCTTTCCAGGCCCAGCAGCCCCGCAACGCTCAGCGGCAAGGCGGTGCGGAGCGGGTGCAGGGCATGGGGCAGCGCGTGCCGAAACCATATCTGCCGTTCCGGGAGGCCGGCCGCCCGTGCTGCTTCTATAAACGGCAGCTGGCGCACGCGCAGCATTTGGGCCCGCACCAAACGGGCCATTGGCGGCCACGCGGTCAGAACCATTACCGCCAGCAGGCCGGGGGCCGAAAGCCCGATACTCGCCACCACGGCCACCACCACAATCAGGCGCGGGATGGTGTCGAGGGCCGTGGCTGTGCCTACCACCAGGGCATCGACCGGGAGTGGCCAGGTAGGGAGCGGGCGGTTTTGTAAGCGCGCCAGCCACGCCAACAGTGCGCCGATAAGCATCAGCCCCAACCCGAGCGTGGGCAACGGTAGCTGCAAAACCCACCACGTGCCGCCCGTGCCCACCAGCCAGTAGGTCAGGGGCACCCGGGCAGAATTTTCCCAAAAGCCGGCGGCGGCCCCGGCCAGGCCCCCCACCAGTGCCGCCAGCAGGGCGGCCGGCAGCGTGAGCAGCACGGCCGTGCGGGCACCATATACCAGAATGCTCAGCACATCGCGCCCCTGAGGGTCGGTGCCCAGCCAGTGCCGGGCGGCGCTGAATGGTGGCACGGCCATGTTGGCCAAATCGGGCAGGCCCGGCGGGTAGGGCAGGGGCAGCAGGGGCGCTGCTGCCGCCACCAGCACCAGCAAAACCAACCAGCCCAATGCCAGCCGCTGCCACCAGGTGAAGCGGAAGGCGGTCAGGACTGCCAACGGATGCGGGGGTCGGCCCATAAATAACACAAGTCGGCGAGGAGCAGGGCCAGCAGGCGAACTGCACCGGTGAGCAGCACGCCGCCAATCAGCACGGGATAGTCGCGGGCGGCGGAGGCCTCCGCCAGCAGGCGGCCCATACCCGGCAGGGCAAACACGACCTCTACCACCACAGCCCCAGCCACCAGGGCGGGCAGGAACTCGGCGATTTGGGCCAGGGTGGGGAGCAAGGCATTGCGCAGGGCATGGTGCCGCACCACGGCCGCTGCCGACAAGCCTTTGGCGCGGGCCGTGGTGGCGTAGGCGGTGCCCAGCTCCTGCTGCAGGGCTGCGGTGAGCTGAAGCGTGAGCTCGGGCACGGCCGTAATAACCAGCGCTGATACGGGCAGAATTAAATGCAGGAAACCATCGGTCAGCTGCTGGGTGGTGCTCGTGTTCAGCTCATTGGGGCTGCCGAGGCCATACGTAGGCAGCCAGTCCAGCACATCGGGATTGGCAAATACCAGCAGCAGCACCAAGGCCACTACGAACAGCGGCAGCCCGTGCACGGCCACCAGCACCGCCCGCAGGGGGCGCTGCCACCATGGGGCCGTGGCTAGGCGCTGCGCCAGGGCCAGCGCGCTCAGCACCGCGAGCAAGGCCGCCGTGCCCGTGAGCGGCAGCGTGAAAGCCAGGGCGTGGCGCAGGCGGCCGGCCACGCCCTGGCCCGTCCGAAACGAGGTGCCCCAATCGCCGTGCGCCAGCCCCCGCAGCCACTGGTGGTACTGGTTGCGGCCGCCATGCCAATGCCAGGGCCGCACCCCGGCGGGCGAAGCCGGCCCGCGGCTCACGTAAAAAACGGGTAAATCGAGGCCAAATCGCCGGCGCAGGGCCTGCTGAGCAGCCTGCTGGCGCTCGGGTAGCAGGGCCGCGCCTGAGCCCGCTTGGCTGGTGGCATCGGGCAGCGACAGGCGCAGGGCCGTGTCGAGGTCGTGGCGGCTCAGCAGGAATACGCCCGATGCCAATGCCCAGATTGCCAGGAAAGTGCGGGCTAGTCGCCAGAAAATAAAGCCGGCCATGCACTACGGAGCAGGAGTAGCCCGGGCCGTGCGCACGATGGTAGTGGCCAGGTAGCCCGGCTTGAGGCTGCCCACGTTCAGCCCGCTCAGGCGTTTATCGGCCACCGTGCGGCTGGGGAGGAAAAACAGCGGCACTATCGGCATCTCCTGCTGCATCAGGGCTTGGAACTGGCGCAGAAGCCGTTGCCGGGAGGCGTTGCTGCTGGCGGTGGCAATGGCTTCGATGAGGCGGTTGCTGGCCGGGGTGCTGAACCGCGTGAAATTGCTCACCCCAATGCCCTGCGAATGCAAAAAAGACGTGAAGTTGAACATAAACGGATTACCTTTCAGCACTTGGGCATACATGTCGAAATCGCCGACGCGCAAGGCCTCCGAAAAAGACCCCGCTTCGGTGGGCAGCAGCGAAACCGGGATATCGAGCGGGGCCGTAGCTGCCTGAAACTGCAGCGCGATGGTGGTAAGCAAGGGGTCGCCGGCGCGGTAGCGCATGGTTAGGCGCAGCTGCTGGCGCGTGCCACCGGGGCCCGGCCGGAACCAGCCGGCCGTGGGCGCGGCCGCCCGCCGCCAGCCGCTCTGGCGCAATAAGGCCGCTGCTTGAATGGGGTCGAAGGGGATGAGGGACAGCGCACGATTGTAGTTCGCCGTGTCGGAGGGACTGATGAAGCCCACGGTGCGCTGGCCGGCCCCCAGCTGGGTGGCTTTCATCAGGCGGCCGGCATCAAAGCATCGGCTCAGGGCCCGGCGGGTAGCGGCATCGGCCAGGGCCGGGTGGCTGGTATTGAAGCCCGCCGTCACCACATTGTAGGAGTCCGTGGTGTAAAACTGCAGTGCTGCCCGCGTGGCCGGGGCGGTGCGCAGGCGCTCAAACTCGCGGGCCGGCATTTGCGGAAATACATCCAGCTCGCCGCGTCGCAGGGCGAGAATGGCCGTGGCCACATCCGGAATAATGACGTATTCCAGCTGCTGTGGCTTGGCCCGGAGCATCAGGGGCGTGGGGTGCAGCTGGTCGGCCCACCAGTGGGACTTGCGCCGCAAATACAGGAAACGGTCTTTTTCCCAGCTCACCAGCTCGTATGGCCCGCAGCCGGGCAGTTGCCCCGGCGAGTGGCCGGCATAGCCTTGCTGGTATTGGCGGGCCAGGGCTTGCAGGGCCGTATCGGCGGGGGCAGTTGGCGCGCGGTGTTGCAGCTCGGCCAGGGTGAAGCGGCTGAGGCGGCCGGCGGGGTCCAGCGTGGCGGCCGGCAGGATATAAAAATCACCGGTGGCCTTTACGTATTCCGGCGCCTGCCCCCAGCACACAATGGTGAACCGGCGCGGGGTGGCCGGGTCCGTAATTACCGCTTTAATAAAGTGGTATTGGTTTCTGACTACTTCATTGGGCAGGCCCGGGCAAAACATGAGCTTGACGGTGAAAGCTACGTCGCTTCCCAGTATGGGGCGGCCATCGTCCCACGCGGCCACCGGCCGCAGCTCATAGGTGATGTGCATCAGCGAGTCGCCAACCAGCCGGACTTCCGGCAATGCGACGGCCAGGGCTGGCACGTACTGGTGGTTTGTTACTTCGGCCTGTATCAGGCTGAGGTGAAGCAGGTTGTTTACCTCAACGGCGGTCTGGTTGACGAGGGCCATCGGGTTAATGGTTTCGGGGTCGTGGACCCATCTTATTCGGATGGCTTCATGCGGGCTGCCTTTTGAGGAGCAGCTACAAGCCAGCAGGGAGCTGAAGATAAGCCAAAGCAGAACTCCTGAGGGATTTTTCTTTGGAACGAGCATCGAATATTACTATTTCACCAAGGTGAATAGGCAATATAAGGATGAAATTGTGCCGCCCGTTTAGGCGATGTCGCCGCCCCAGCCGCCCGTGCCACCGTCGAGGGCGATGTCACCACCCCAGCCGCCCGTGCCGCCATCCTTGGTCATGGTAACATCGCCGCCCCAACCGCCGGTGCCGCCGTCCTTAAGCACAGCAACATCGCCACCCCAGCCACCGGTGCCGCCATCAAGAGCAATGTCGCCGCCCCAACCGCCGGTGCCACCGTCTTTAAGCATGGCGATGTCACCGCCCCAGCCGCCGGTGCCGCCATCAAGAGCAATGTCGCCGCCCCAGCCGCCCGTGCCGCCGTCCTTAAGCACAGCAACATCGCCACCCCAGCCACCGGTGCCGCCATCAAGAGCAATGTCGCCGCCCCAGCCGCCCGTGCCACCTGGCAAAATTGAGGTCACAATAGCCGGGGCTGTCGAAGCCTGTTTGGCAACGTTTGACTGTGCGCCAACAGAAGAAAAGCTGGCAACTTGAAAGAGGGCGATGGCGAGGAGGTTCAGCACGATATGGAGGAGTTGGAAGGTGCATTAGGTGATTGATTGACACAAAGTTGTGGCCTCCATGGGGCTTAAAAAAGGACTATATTGCGCTAGAACTGACTAAAATTATATTGATAAATTAAATAAATAAAAAAAGTTTTTTTTCTGAAAAGACTATTGGATACAGGCAATCACACAATTTTATTTGAACTTTTAGGAAAAACAAGCCAAATTGTGACATCATCGCTCAAAAACACCCCATTATATCATGATACAAAGGTGATTGTTGTGCTGGTATTAAAAAAGGAAAGTATACCGGTTTTTAAGACATCGGTTTTAAGAGGAAAAATTTTACAAAAATTCTGATTTATGGCTTCTAAGGCACTTTTTCTATGAATGAAATTGCGAATTTGGCGCGAATTGTGACATCGCGTAGTTTGTCTTCTCTGCCAATCCTGGATTTGCGGAACAATCAGGCGAACAAAGAGAACCAGTTCGTGGAATCCCTGAATAAGTCGCCGGAAGCCACCCAATTACAGGTGGTGAAAGCCTTATATGGCAAGACTACGCTGGCCAATGTGCGGGCCCTGCACAAGCTGCAGTCGCGGGTGCGCAGCAAGCTGCTCAACCAGCTGTACTTCCTGGACCACTCCGACCCCCGGTTGCTGGTGTCGCGGCGTTACGAGCTGGAATGCCTGGACCTGCTGCACAAGGTGAGTATTCTGTATGCCGAGCGCGAGTACAAGCTGTCGGAACGGCTGCTGCAGCGCTGCCTGCGGCTGGCCGAAGCCGGCGAGTTTACGCAATACGTGGTGATGTGCGCCCGCATGCTGCGCAACCTGCACGCCGAGCGGCAGCAAACTATCCTTTATAAGAAAGCAGCTAAGGTATTTCAGCGCGCGCAGCAGGTATTGGCCTGGGAGGACGAGGCCGAGCAGCTGCACACCGAAACCCAGCTGGCCCTGAGCGGAACCGTGGCAACCCGCCGGGCCGTGCTGGCCGTGCTGCCCGACCGCATTGCCCAGCTCGATGCCCTGCACCGCCGGGCCCGCAGCTTCACTACCTATAACATTGTGTACCGGGCCCGGCTGGCCTACGAGGAGCTGCAAGGCAACTATCAGGAGATGATTCGGGTGACGGCGCTGGCCTCGCGGCGGCTACGGGCGGGCAAGCTGAACGACCGGCGCTTTGATATTCGCTTCAACCATTTTGTGAGCGTGTATGCCTACCTGCGCAGCCGGCAGCCGGTGCAGGGCCTGCGGCTGGCCGATGAGTACAACCGGGATTTTCACCCGTCGTCCCACAACTGGTTTTATTTTCAGGAGCACTACGTGTTGCTGGCTTTGCACGCCCAGCAATACGAGCGAGCGCAGCAGCTGATGGGCATTATCGCCAAGAACCCGGCCTATTCCATTCAGCGGGATACGGCCTTGCAGCGGTGGGACTTATATCGGTCGTACGTCGATTTTGTGGTGCCGCCCGCCCGCAATACCACGGCCCGCCAGCGGCAGCTGGCCCAATGGGTGCTGATGCTGCCCGAATACAGCCGCGACAAGCGAGGCCACAACGTGGCCATTCTGGTGCTCCAGCTGCTGCACTTCCTGCGCGAGCGCAACCTGGAAGCCGTGATGCAACGCCTGGAACGCCTGCGCAAGTACCAGCAGCGCCATCTGTACGAAGCCAACACGCTGCGGAGCCGCCTGTTTCTGCGTCTGCTGTCGATTATCGTGGAAAAGAATTTCGATGCCGACCGCATTGCCGAGCGCGGCAAAGCCCTGCTCCAGCAGCTGCGCGACACGCAGCCACCCGGCGAGGCCTTTGCCGAGGTCGAAATCATCCCGTATGAGCATTTGTGGGAGCTGGTGCTGGACTTGCTGCGCGAAGGCCCGCCGGTACCAAACGAAGCGCCGTAGCACGAGCGGCAGCATTGACTCAGAATACAGCTTCTAAGCGTTTGTCATCCTTCGCTCCGCTCAGGATGACGTTCTATTAGTTATACTCGTCACGAAGTGGATTGCGAAAAACGAAGTAGGGTACGACCCCGCACTCTACTTCGGGACGAGTATAACACGGTATCAGCACCGCCAGGGAGTTGTATCTGCCCCTCAGCTTAGGGCTCAACTACGATTTCGCGCGAAACGCAGTGGCTGGCCACGCAGTCCTGCGAGCCGTAGCCGCGCATGCTGAAGCGCACCGAGTACGTGCCGGGGCGGCGGAAGCTATGCTGCGCCGTGCGGCCCTGCATAATGGTGCCATCGCGAAAATCCCAGACATACTGCACGTTGCGGCAGGTGATGAGCTGGGCCTCGGGCGAATCGAAGGACACGGGCTGGCCCACGTGCACGCGGGTGGTGGTAGTGAAATCGATGATATCCTGCTGCACGAGGTTGACGGGGATGTACTTCTGGCCACGTCGGATTTCGCCGGTTTTATCCACGATGACGTCGAGCTCGACCACGTAGTTCTTGCGCTCCTTGTAGCAGTAGCTCACCGTGGGGCCGGTGAGGGTGGTGCCATCGCCCATGTGCCATTGGTAGGTGAAGGGGCCGGCGGGCTCGTCGATGGATGGGCGGCCGTCGAGGTCTACGCACAGCATGCGGGGCAGCGGCGGGCCGCAACTTATGCTGGTGGTATCGCCGGCCTGCTGGGCCTGGGCGGCAAAGCCCACCAACATGAGCAGGGCGGCCAGCAGTGAGGTTTTGGCGGAAATAACGGCTAATGAAAAGCGCATATCAGAGAAGTAGACAGGGGGAAAGCGCGGTGGCTAGAATTTGTTCAGGCGCTGCATGACCTCGCGCAGGTAGGTCTGGCCCACGGGAATGTGCTTGGCTTCCACAATGACCGAGTTGTCCTCAAGGGCCTGAATGCGGTTGAAATTGACAATGAATGAGCGGTGTACGCGCACGAAGCGGTTGCTGGGAAACTTCTCTTCCACGGCCTTCATGGTGCTGTACACGATGAGCTTGCTCTGGCCCGTGACGATGTGCACGTAGTCGCCGAGGGCTTCCACGTAGCGTACTTCGTCGAAGCCCACGCGCACGAGCTTGTTGTCGACTTTCATGAAGGTGAAATCGGCGTCGGCGTCGGGCACTTCGATGGCGTCGGGAGTGGTGGTAGCGCGGCGCTCGGCCATTTCCAGGGCTTTTTGGGAGGCTTGCAGGAAGCGGGCGTAGCTCACGGGCTTCACCAGGTAGTCGACCACGGCGTGCTCAAAAGCCTGCACCGCGTAGTCTTTGCTGCTGGTGATGAGCACGACCAGCGGCGGGTGCTGGAGCATGCCCAGGAGCTCGATGCCGGAAAGCAGCGGCATTTCCACGTCGAGAAAGAGCAGGTCGACGGGGGCGGTACGCAGGGCTTCGGTGGCTTCGATGGGGTTGGTGAAGCTGCCGGTGGCCGTCAGAAATGGCGTGTTGTTGATGCAATTGAGCACTACCTGAACTGAGAGCGGGTCGTCATCAACCACTAAGCAACGCAGATTAGAAACAGCCATATACAAGCAAAATTGAGGGGGTTTTGGTAACGAATGTAGGGCGTACCGGTCAATTTTCAAGTTCCGGCCCGCTCCTCCAGCTGCGGGTACAGCTCGGCCAGCTGCTGGCGGATGGTGTGGAGCAGCGGCTCGCAGTAGGGCAGGGCCGGGTGGCGGGCGGCGCGCTCCAGCTCGTCGAGCTGGGTGTGCAGCACCGGCACCCCAAAATACGCCACCTGGCCCTTGAGCTTGTGGGCGGTGCTGGCCAGCGCGGCGGGGTCATGGGGGTAGGTGGCGGCCAGCAGGGCCTCCAGGGCCGGGGCTTCGGTGAGGAAGGTGGTGATGATTTGGCGCAGGAAGCTTTCGTTGCCGCCGGCCAGCTCCTCCAGGAGGTGCCAATTGGGCTTGAGCGTTGGTGGATTGGCGGATTGGTGGGTTGGTGGGTTGGTAGTGATGCGGGGATGTTTTTCGTTGGGGGTGGTGGCCGCTTCATTGCCGACAGTGCTCCGCCCCGTGAAGTGGGCAATACGGGCGTAGAGCACGGCCGGCTCGAAGGGTTTAGCGAGGGTATCGTTCATGCCGGCGGCCAGGGCCAGGGCGCGGTCTTCGGGCAGCACGGAGGCGGTGAGGCCGATGATGGGCAGCTGGCCGGCATCGGGATAATGCCGGCGAATTTCGCGGGTGGCCCCGTAGCCGTCGAGTTCGGGCATCTGCACGTCCATCAGGATGGCGTCGAAGGGCTGGGTTGCGCCGGTGATGGCCTCCACGGCCAGGTGGCCATTTTCGGCGATGACGACCTGTACGTTCCAGGCTTCGAGGGTTTTGCGGGCCACGAGCTGGTTGAGGGCGTTGTCTTCGGCCACCAGGATGCGCAAGGCGGGCTCGAAGGGCGTGAGCAGGCCGGCGTGGGCGTCGGGGCGGGCGGCGCTGGCATCGGCCAGTTCGTAGGGCAGCTCGAAGAAAAACTCGGAGCCCTGGCCTTCCTCGCTGGTCACGCCGAGCTGGCCGCCGTGCAGCTGCACGAGGTTGCGGGCAATGCTCAGGCCCAGGCCAGTGCCGCCAAACTCGCGGGTGGTGGAAGTATTGGCCTGCGAAAAATCCTCGAAAATGGCCCCCAGCTTGTCATTCGGGATGCCAATCCCGGTATCGCGCACGGCGAAGCGGATGAGTGGGTTGGTGGATTGGTGGATTTGCGAATCCGGCCCGGGCACAACTTCGACCGTCACCGTTACGCCGCCGGCGCGGGTAAACTTGATGGCGTTACCCACCAGGTTCACCAGGATTTGGTTGAGGCGCACGGGGTCGCCGAGCACGGCGGCGGG